>JAXDGC010000235.1:0-8497 GCA_034665245.1 Solirubrobacteraceae bacterium
GAAGCGGCGATCCGCTCGCTGCTCGCGGAGGCGGGCGCGGCGAAGCTCGGCCGGCGCGCGAGCGTCGGCTCCGACGACGCCGTCGAGGCGCAGACGCCCGAGACCTACCTCGGCGTCGAGCGCGCGCGCGGCTGGACGCCCACGCCCCGCGCCGGCACCCACACGTATCCGGCCCGCACGCCCAAGCTCAACCAGTTCGCGCTCGGCGGCACCTGGAGCATCGGCAAGGAGCCCGCCGAGGCGGTGCGCGGCGCGACGATCGACGCCCGCTTCGCGGCTCGCAAGGTCTACCTCGTGCTGAGCTCGCGCGGCGCGCGCCCGCGCACGCTCGAGGTGCGCGTCGACGGGCGCCTCACGCGCCGCGTCGTCGTGCGCCGACAGCGGCTCTACGAGCTCGTCTCGCTGCCGCGCGCCGGCGAGCACCGGCTGAACCTGCGGTTCGAGCCGGGGCTCGCGGGCTACGCGTTCACGTTCGGTTAGTCGCGGGCGGCCTTCGCCATGCGGGCGATCGTGCTCCCGACGTAGTACGCCGAGAGCAGGAAGAAGGTCGCGCCGAGGATGGCGCGCACCTGGTCCTCGCTGGCGGGGGCCTTCCTGGCGACGGGCCGCGCGACGCGGTCGGCGACCGTCGACCGCCACCCCACGAGGCCGGCATGGCCGATCTGTTCGGTGTTGGGCATGCCTCAGGCCTACCCGGTCTGCTCGCCCTTCACCGCCGCCGCGGGTAGGCTCGCGCCACGACAATCGGTGGGGCCGTGGATGCTCCACACGGCGGGCATCATCAGCATCGTGATGTTGCACGCGACGATCGCGCCGGCGGCGAGCCACAGCGCGTTGTCGGTGCCGGCGGCGGCTGCGACCGGGCCGGCGATCGCGGCGCCGAGCGGGCTGAGCACGAACGACCCCAGCGCGTCGAAGGAGGACACGCGCGACTGGGCGTGCTCGGCACCTCGCGCTGGAAGATCGTGAACCAGAGCGTCACGTGGACGGAGATCCCGAAGCCGCTGGCCAGCGCGGCGGTCGCAACGACCCACGTCGGCGCGTGCGTCGCCAGCGCAGCGAGCGCGGGCACGAACAGCAACGGCCAAAGGATGCACGCAACCAGGCCCCCGCCCCGCCGAGCCGCTGCTTGGCGATCACGGGCCCGAGGACCTGCCAGAACATGAAGAACACGTTGCCGATGCCGAAGACCAACACGGTGGACCACAGCCAGGTCCGCAACCGGAATTCCCGCCAGCCCTCGCGCAGCTCCGCGAGGAACCGCTCGCGCTCGCCACTCCCACGCGGCGCGATCCGGATCCGCGCGAGCAGTCCCGCGCACGCGAAGAAGGACAGGCTGTCGACCGCCAGCGCCCAGCCCGAGCTGAGGGCGACCACCAGCACGCCCCCGATCGCCGGGCCCAGCACACGCGTGGCGCTCCGAGAGAGCCCCTGCAGCGCGTTGGCCTGCTGCAGTCGCGCCGCGCTCACCGTCTGCGGGATCAGCCCCGTCTCGGCGGGCACGACGAGTCCGTCGCCGAGCCCCCACAAGAGTGCAAACGCGGCAAACAATGGCAACGACGCCGAATCTGTGAGGACCGTGACCGCGGTCGCAGCCTGTGCGAGACCCTGCACGATCGAGGCGCCCACGAGCACCCGGTTGCGCGGCATCCGGTCCGACACAACGCCCCCCAGGAGGAGCACGGCGGCGCTCGCGAGCTGGCGAACCGCGAGCACGACCCCGAGGCCGGTCGCGGTCGAGACGTCCAAGACCGCGAACGCGAGCGCGATGAGGGCGACCGCATCGCCGAGCGACGTGACCAGCGTTGCTGCAAACAGGAGCCGGTACTCGCGCTCAACCAGCGCACCCAGACCGCCGACGAGCCGCCCGCGCACCACCAGGGCAGCCTAGCTGGGCGGCCTCCGGGCGAGCGCCAGTGCGGCGTGCTGGCCGGCCCGCTCGCGGAGGGGCGCTGTCGGCGCCCCTCCGCGTGAGGACTCGGGGCTAGGGCGTGGGGTCCGCCCAGGAGCCGCCGAAGATGTCGGAGTTGCCGAAAGTCGCCGGGCACTCCTGTTGTACATCCGGCGCATCCGTCGGATCGTCCGTCACCGCGTTGGGATCGCGGTCCTCCGCTCCCCGCGGCTCCTCGGCCTCCGCCGTCTGCGCGCCCGTGGCCACCGCCTCGTCGTGCAGCGCCTGGCGGTAGCGGTCGATGGCGGGGCAGTCGGTGCCCGCGCGCATGTCGTTCCAGACCGCCGCGCCGTAGTCGTTGGTGGCGGCGGCATAGACGTAGTCGCCGAGGAACTCGGCGGCGAGGTCGTTCTGGGAGGAGCCGCGCGCGTCGCCGGTCTCACCGCGGTGGATCTCCGCGAACGCGCCGGGCGTCGCGGAGGGCCAGTCGGCGTGTAGGACCACGCCGACGAGCTGGCGGTCGTTGCCGAGCCCCACGGCGCTGGTGCGGAACGGGGTGTCGAACGCGTTATAGACGAGGTAGACGTCCTGGCCGTCGGGCGAGATCGCCGGTGCGGAGTAGTACCCGCGGTCGCGGGCCGGGGTCCCTAGCGGATTTGGCTGTTCGACCGCGATGGGCGCGCTCCAGCGCCTGCCGGCAGTCGACGAGGTGCTGAACATCACGTGCTCACGGTTGAGCCCGTCGCGACCGTCGACCCAGCTGATGACGATCCGGTTCGTCGCCCCCGTGCCGCTGGGCGCGTTGTTGGCGATATCGACGGAAGGAGCCGGCGAGAGGTCGCTGCGGGCGCCGGCCACCCCGTCTTCCACACAGCGGCCGATCGAAGGCTCGAACGCGTTGCACGTGTCAAACGCCCGGAAGATGTTCACCGGGCGCGTCCAGTGCTTACCACCGTCGGAGGACTTGATCATCTGGATCTGGCCCGCCGCGGCGGTCGTGGCGCTGAAGCCGAACTGGAAGTCGAACACGTATACGACACCGTGGGAATCCGTCCGGACGGTGCAGCCGCTGCGCCCGAAGCCGTTGCGGCTGTGGGTGTTGTTCGTCGCCGGGGTCACCTGATGCTGGTCCCATGTCGAGCCGCCGTCGTCCGAGACGAGGACGTCGAGCGGCTGGTTGCCGCTGCCGTTGCCGCGGAAGGCGGCGTAGCAGACGTAGGCGTTGCCGTAGAACGGGCTCGACTGGGCGTTGTCGGCCCAGATCTGCTCCTTGTCGGAGAACAGCGCGCCGGTCTGGTGGCTTGCGATGACGGGATCACTCCAGGCGTCGTTGTCGCCCGCCACGGCCCCGGCGATGTCATCGGTGTGGGACACGGCGATCGCCTCGGCACCACGAAACGGCGCCGTCCCTGGCAGCGCGGCCGCCAGGTTCGCGTAGTACAGCCGCGAGTCGCTGCTCGAGAAGCGCCCGCCGCCGAGGTAGCGCGGACCGAAGGCCAGAGCCGGGTCGCCGTCGGAGGCGAGGTCGTTCTCGAAGTAGTTCGGCAGGGTTCCGATCGGACCCTGGACCGGAGTACACGGAGGATCGCTGTCGCCCGCCACGCCGAGGCACCCGCGCGCGCTCAGGCCGCGGTAGGTCGGCTGCGTCCAGGTCGCCCCGCTGTCGGTGGAAAAGGAGATCCCCGAGGCGCCGACGCCATTGGTGAACGGGCACGTGTTGTCCGTGCCGGCGTTGCACGCCTCCATGTCGATGTTGTCGTTCGCGCCCGCGGCCAAGATGTTCGGATGCCGCTGGTCGATCGCGACCGCGGGCTCGTTCTGCTTGTTCTGCGAGAACGGACTGAGCGGACTGCCGCTCGCCACCTTGGTGTCCTGAGCGGCCGCCGGCCCGGCCAGCGCGGCCGCGGCCACGACTCCCACCAGGCCCGTGACGACCCCGCGAACGATGCAACGACTCTGCATGCCTCCCCCTCCGTCATCGATGAAGCTCCGTCGAACCGCCGATCCCGTGATCGCTACCACGACCTTCAAGATCGCACCGAAGCGTGGCACCCACCTCGGCGCGGCGCAAGCGTGAACCGGCCCAGCGTCGTTGCCGGAGTCGTCGTACACGCGTCCATATGGTCTGAGGGGCGGGTGCGGGTGAGCCGATAGCGGTCGGGAGAGCTGTTTCGCAACAGGCAAACCCGTCGTGAGGTGGGGACGCAAAGCCAGGGGCCTCTGAAAGGAGGCGGCCCAGCCGCCGGCTCGCAGGTCCTCAAGATTCAGGAGCCGAGCGACATGGAGGTCGCGCCCGACATGCCTTACGCCTCGAACATCGTCTTCCGGATGCGCTGGTTCGCCGGGCTCCTGCTCGGGGCGTTCATCGCGTTCCCGCTGATGCTTCCGGGCGCACCGTCGGTCATCCCGTCGTCGCCCTCGAGCGCTGCTCCTGCCGCGACACAGCCAGCCGTGTCGTCGGCGCTCGCCGCCATGGCCGCGCATACGCCCGGCAAGCAGGTCGAGGTCATCGTCCAGCTCAACGCCGGCACGACGCGTGCCGACGCCGTGCCGCTCATCCGCGCGCTCGGCGGCACCGTCACGCGTGACCTGCACATCATCAACGCCGTCGTCGCGAGGCTGCCGGCCGCCGGCGCCCGCGAGCTCGCTTCGCGCCCCGCCGTCAAGGCGGTCTCGCTCAACGGCGCGGTCAAGTCGCGGGAGTACGCGACGAGCTTCAACAACTCCATCCAGTCCCCAGACGTGTGGACCGGACACGGTGCAGCCGCCGCGGCGACCGGCGACGGCGTCGGAGTCGCCGTCGTCGACACCGGCATCGCCGGTGACCTGCCCGACTTCCGCACCTCTTCGACCGACACCAGCTCGCGCGTCATCGGCTCGGCCGTCGTGAACCCCGACGCCGTCGACGCGGGTGACGGCTACGGCCACGGCACGCACGTCGCGGGCATCATCGCCGGCGACTCGTGGAACCGCTCCAGCCTCGACCCGCTCCGCGGCCGCTACCGCGGGGTGGCGCCGGACGCGAACCTGGTCTCGATCAAGGCCGCCGACGAGGCCGGCAACTCGACCGTCCTGGACGTCATCTACGGCATCCAGTTCGCCGTCGACCACAAAGCCGAATACAACATCCGCGTCCTGAACCTGTCGCTCGAGTCGACCAACTCGGAGTCCTATAAGACCGATCCGCTCGACGCGGCGGTCGAGGCGGCCTGGTTCAAGGGCATCGTCGTCGTCGCCGCCGCCGGCAACCGCGGTACCGACGCTGACGCGGTCCGCTACGCGCCGGGCAACGACCCCTACGTAATCTCTGTCGGCGCGGTCGACGACCAGGCCACACGGTCGATCTACGACGACAAGATGGCCGCCTGGTCGAGCCGCGGCACGACCCAGGACGGCGTCGCCAAGCCCGACGTCTACGCCCCGGGCTCAGGCATCGTCTCCAATCTGGCTCCCGGCAGCGCGTTCACCGCGATGTGCCCGACCTGCATCGTCGACGGCCAGTACATCCGCGCCGGCGGCACCTCGATGGCCGCTCCCATGGTTTCGGGCACGGTCGCGCTGCTGCTCCAGCTCAACCCCGCGCTGACCCCCAACCAGATCAAGGGCCTGCTCACGAGCTCAGACCGCGCCCTCTCGGAGGGAGTCGACGAGCTCAGCACCGTCCAGGCGGACAAGCAGATCTCCCAAGCCCCCAGCCGGGCGGCCAACCAGGGGCTCACCCCGAACACACTCATCGACCCCGTCACCCACGACATCGACTACACGCGCTCCAGCTGGAGCCGCTCCTCCTGGAGCGACGCCGGCGAGCTTTTGCGCTCGAGCTGGAGCCGCTCCAGCTGGAGCCGCTCGAGCTGGAGCTCACAAAACCCCGAAACCGACACCGTCGACCCCGCCCGGTCGAGCTGGAGCCGCTCCAGCTGGTCCACCAGCTGGACCAAGTAGGCCCCGCGGCGGCCAGGTCGAGCGAAGCAAGGCTGGTCCGGGTTCCGACTTCGGCGATTGCAGCCGGATCTGCGCGCCGAGAGACTACGCCCTCTCCAACAGGGAGGTGGGCCATGCGCGTTGTCCGACGGGCCGGGTTGCTGGCGCTGGTCGTCGCAGTCAGCGTTGTCGCGAGCCCGGCCGCCCGTGCCGCGGCGCAAGGGGACGGGCAACTCATCCCAGCGGCCAAACGACTCGCGGGCTTCACGGGCGGGCAGCTGATCGGCGAGGAGACGCGACTGCTGCTCGAACTTCCGGCCGCAGAGAACCCACTGGCCGGGGCGGGTGGGAGCTGCTTCCCGGCCGGACGCCGAGGCAAGGTCCTCATCCTCTGGACCAGACCCGAAGGCCAGGCGCCGGCGGAGTGCACCGTCAAGCCAGGCACGTCGGTGTTCCTGTTCGGCGGTCAGGTGTTCTGCGACGAGGTGGAGCCGCCGCCATTCCTCGCCGTCGGCGAGGCAGCACAGCGGCAGTGCGCCGTCGAAGGCCTGCACACGCTCCTCGATTTCGACGCCATCCTCGTCACGGTCGATGGGCGCAGGCCGGTCGACATCGCACGCGAACGGTTCGTCGCCGTATCGCCTCAGGGCACCGCGCAGCTGCCCGAGGGCAACATCCTCGGCGTCGCCCCACAGGAGACGACGTTCGTCACAGCGGCGTACGTGGCGATGATCCGGCCGCTACGTCCGGGGGAGCACACCATCAGGGTCGAAGTCGTGGGCGGGCCCTTTGCGGGCACCACGTCGGCGACCGTCACCGTCGTGCCCGGCGCCTGAGCCACGCGAGCGCAGGGGGCTGGGAGGGCCCGGCCCCCTCGCGCTTAGCTCGGCAGGGTTCCCTCCACCCGCGTGCGCACGCCCGCCGCGTCGACCTCGACCTTCCAGATCGGCGCCTCGGCCTTGACCCGGTCGATCAGCGCGCGGGCGCCGTTGAACGCCTCGCTGCGGTGGGGGGCGGCGGCAGCGACGATCACGCTCGGCTCGCCGAGCGGCACCGTGCCGGTGCGGTGCTCGAGCGCGACCGCGCTCAGGTTGTAGGAGGCCGCCACCTCCTCGCCGATCGCGCGCAGCCTCGGCTCGGCCATCTCGGCGTAGGCCTCGTAGTCGAGCTCGGCCACCTCGCGCGTGACTCCCTCGAACAGCACGACCGCGCCCGCCGCCGGATCGCGCACCGCCGCCGCGACGGACACGAGGTCGAGCGGCTCGCCGGTCACCCGCACCGACCGCACGACACCGGCGCCGCCGCTGACGGGCGGCACGAGCGCGACCTCGTCGCCCGGCCGCACCACCGCTCGCTCGTCCGCGTACTCGCGGTTGATCGCCACGACGCACGAGCGCGGTGCGAGGTCCATCGCCGCCAGCAGGTCGGAGACGACCGCGCCGTCGGGCAGCTCGACCTCCACGCGGTCGCGCCCCGCGCGCTCGCGCAGGCCGGCGAAGAGTCGGACGCTGACGACCATCGCAAGAGCCTACGATGACGGCGTCCAGTCAGAAGCAGGAGGAGAGATGACCGACACCGCCGTCGAGCCCGCGACCACCGAGGTCGAGGAGTGGCTCTCGCGCTTCGACGAGGCGCTGACCGCGGGTGACAGCGCCGCCGCCTCGGAGCTGTTCCTCGACGACAGCTACTGGCGCGACCTCGTGGCGTTCACGTGGAACCTCAGGACCGTCGAGGGGCCCGCCGGCGTCAAGGACATGCTCGACCACACGCTCGCGCACACGAGGCCGCGCAGGTGGGCCACGACCGAGCCGCCCGCGACCGCCGAGGGCGTGACCGAGGCCTGGATCGAGTTCGAGACCGAGACCGGCCGCGGCCGCGGGCACCTGCGGCTCAAGGAGGGCAAGGCATGGACGCTGCTGACAACGCTCGCCGAGCTCAAGGGCCACGAGGAGACGACCGGCCCCGGCCGGCCGATGGGCGCCGAGCACGGCGCCAACCCCGAGCGCGAGACATGGCTCGAACGGCGCGAGCGCGAGGCGGCCGAGCTCGGCTATGAGACGCAGCCCGACGTCGTGATCGTCGGCGGCGGCCAGGGCGGCATCGCGCTCGCCGCGCGGCTGCGCCAGCTGCGGGTGCCGACGATCGTCGTCGAGCGCAACGAGCGCCCCGGCGACTCGTGGCGCAAGCGCTACAAGTCGCTCTGCCTGCACGACCCGGTCTGGTACGACCACCTCCCCTACATCAAGTTCCCCGAGAACTGGCCGGTGTTCTCGCCGAAGGACAAGATCGGCGACTGGCTCGAGATGTACACGCGGGTGATGGAGCTCAACTACTGGAGCAGGACCGAGGCCAAGAGCGCCAAGTACGACGAGGAGGCCGGCGAGTGGGTGGTCGTCGTCGAGCGCGAGGGCGCCGACGTCACGCTGCGCCCCAAGCAGCTCGTGATGGCGACCGGGATGTCCGGCAAGCCGGCGGTCCCCGAGATCCCCGGCCAGGACGTCTTCAAGGGCGAGCAGCACCACTCCTCCCAGCACCCCGGGCCCGACGCCTACAAGGACAAGAAGGCCGTCGTGATCGGCTCCAACAACTCCGCGCACGACATCTGCGCGGCGCTGTGGGAGGTCGGCGCCGACGTCACGATGGTGCAGCGCTCCTCGACCCACATCGTGCGCTCCGACACGCTGA
>JAXDGC010000236.1:0-6858 GCA_034665245.1 Solirubrobacteraceae bacterium
CGCCACGCCGACCGGCCGCTGGCCGAGCGCGCCTGGCGGCGGGCGATCTTCGAGATGTTCACGCACCCGGGCCGCCTGCGGGCGCTCGCCCCGGTGCTCGCGTTCCAGCAGCGGACGGGGATCAACGCGGCGCTGGCGAAGCTGCCGATCCCGAAGCTCCAGGGGCTGCTGTCGCTCGCCCCCGACGTGGCGGCGCGCGCCGCCGTCCGGCAGCTGCCCGAGCTCACGCCGGCGCGCGGCGAGTCGCGCGGCCGCATCGCGCTCATGCAGGGCTGCGTCCAGCGCGTCTTCTTCGGCGACGTCAACGCCGCCACCGTGCGCGTGCTCGCGGCCGAGGGCTTCGAGGTCCACGCGCCCCGCAAGCCGCGCTGCTGCGGCTCGCTGATGATGCACGCGGGCCTGGAGGAGGAGGCGCTCGTGCTGGCGCGCGAGACGATCGCCGCCTACGAGGACTTCGACGCGATCGGCGTCAACGTCGCGGGCTGCGGGTCGGGCATGAAGGACTACGCGCACCTGCTCGCCGACGACCCCGAGTGGGCCGAGCGCGCCAAGGCGTTCAGCGCGAAGGTCAAGGACGTCTCCGAGCTGCTCGCCGGCGAGGAGCCGCGCGTCGTCCGCCATCCGCTCGCGCTCAAGGTCGCCTACCACGACGCCTGCCACCTCGCCCATGCCCAGGGGGTGCGCGACGAGCCGCGGGAGCTGCTGCGCTCGATCCCCGACCTCGAGCTCGCCGAGCCCGACGAGTGGCAGATCTGCTGCGGCTCGGCGGGCATCTACAACCTCGTCCAGCCCGAGGCGGCCGCGAAGCTCGGCAAGCGCAAGGCCGACAACCTCGCCGCCACCGAGCCCGACGCGATCGCCGCCGCCAACCCGGGCTGTGCGCTGCAGATCGCCGGCTATCTCGAGCGTGAGGTGCCGATCTATCACCCGATGACGCTGCTGGACGCCTCGCAGCGCAACCTGCGACCCGAGGAGATCCGATGAGCACGGCCGCCCGAATCGACACCGCCCCCGCGCCCTCGAGCGACGAGCGCGCCAACGACATCCTCTCCTCCGAGGCGCTCGACTTCGTCGCCGAGCTGCACGGCCGCTTCGAGCCGCGCCGCCAGGAGCTGCTGGCCGCCCGGCGCGAGCGCGCGGCCGAGCTGCAGGCGGGCGGGACGCTCGACTTCCTCGAGGAGACGCGCGAGATCCGCGAGGGCGACTGGCGCGTCGCCGAGCCCTGCGACGACTACCTCGACCGCCGCGTCGAGATCACCGGCCCGGCCGACCGCAAGCTCGTCATCAACGCGCTCAACTCGGGCGCCAAGGGCTTCATGGCCGACTTCGAGGACTCGACCGCCCCGACGTGGGAGAACGTCGTCGTCGGCCACGTCAACCTGATCGACGCGATCGACCGCACGATCACCTACGACGCCTCCGACGGCAAGCACTACGAGCTCGAGGAGGAGACCGCGACGCTGCTCGTGCGCCCGCGCGGCTGGCACCTCAACGACAAGCACGTCAAGGTCGAGGGCACCGAGATCTCCGGCGGCCTGCTCGACTTCGGCCTCTACTTCTTCCACAACGCCAAGCGGCTGCTCGACGCCGGCTCGCGGCCGTACTTCTACCTCCCGAAGATGGAGCACCACCTCGAGGCCCGGCTGTGGAACGAGGTCCTCACCTTCGCCGAGGAGGCCGTCGGCGTCCCGCACGGCACGGCGCGCGCGACGGTGCTGATCGAGACGCTGCCCGCCGCGTTCCAGATGGACGAGATCCTCCACGAGCTGCGCGACCACTCCTACGGGCTCAACGCCGGCCGGTGGGACTACATCTTCTCGATGATCAAGTGCTTCCGCGACCGCGAGGACTTCGTGCTCCCGGACCGCAACGACGTGAAGATGACCGTCCCGTTCATGAAGGCCTACTCGGAGCTGCTGGTGAAGACCTGCCACGCCCGCGGCGCCTTCGCGATGGGCGGCATGGCGGCGCTCATCCCCTCGCGCAAGGACGAGGAGGCCAACGAGCGCGCGATCGAGGCGGTCAAGGAGGACAAGAAGCGCGAGGCCGAGGCCGGATTCGACGGCACCTGGGTCGCACACCCGGACGTCGTCGACGCCGCCAAGGAGGCCTTCGACGCCGTGCTCGGCGACAAGCCGAACCAGATCGACAAGCAGCGCCCCGACGTCGAGGTGACGGCCGAGCAGCTGCTCGACGCCGGCTCGACGCCCGGCGACATCACCGACGAGGGGCTGCGCAACGACGTCTCGGTCGGCTTCCAGTACATCTCGTTCTGGCTCGGCGGCCGCGGCGCCGCGGGGATCAACAACATGATGGAGGACGCCGCCACCGCCGAGATCTCGCGCTCGCAGATCTGGCAGTGGGTCAAGCACGGCAGGTTCACGCGCGATCAGGTGCGCCAGGTGCTCGACGAGGAGACGCAGAAGATCCACGACGAGGTCGGCGACGAGACGTGGGAGAAGGGCCGCCCGGACGTGACGCGCGAGATCTTCGAGAGCGTCTCACTGTCGGACGAGTTCCCGGAGTTCCTCACGATCCCGGCGTACGAGTACCTGGACTGAGGCGGCGCACCGCGGTACGGTTTCTCGGCCGTTCCGTGGCAGCACTCAGCCGGCCATAGGGCTCCTCAGAGCGCGGAGCGGGAAGGCGTCGGCGTGTGACTGGCAGCCCGCGACTGCCGGAACGGCTCCACGCCAGTGCTGCCAAGAGGCCCCCTACAGGAGGAAGCCTATGCCAGACAGCCCCTAGAGGCCCCGCACCGCGGGGCCTCTAGCTTATGGCGAGCTGCACCTTCAGGGCCGTGAGATCGGCGTCGAGCTTGCGCTCCAGGTGGGGCTGGATCATCGGGATGAAGAGCCGCCCCTTGAAGCCGCCGCCCGACGCCTCGACGCTCTGGGTGAGCGTCGTCGTCGCGCCGCCGTCGGCGAGCAGGTAGCGGTTGACGACGTCGACGCCGCGGATCTGGAACGCGGAGGCCGCCCCGTGCGGCGGGTCGTATTCCGTGACCTCGAGCTCGACCGTGAAGCGCTGGCCCGAGACCTCGAGCTCCTGGCGGAAGCGCGCGCCGCGGCCGAGCGGGCCGGAGTCGAGGCGCTCGTAGCTCTCCAGCCCCGTCGTCCACCGCGGGACCTTGTCCTCCTCGAACAGCCACGGGAAGACCTCCGCCGGTGGGCGGGCGATCTCGACGGAGCGTTCGGTGGTGGCCATCAGAAGTCTCCTCCGCCGAAGTCTCCCCCACCGCCGAAATCGCCGCCGCCGAAGCCGCCGCCGCCGAAATCGCCGCCACCGAAGTCCCCCCCGCCGCCGTCGCCGTACGTGCCGCCATCGCCGCCGTACTCGCCGCCCCAGCCCCCGTAGCCGCCGCCGAACATCCCGCCGCCGAGCAGCGAGCCGAGGAAGATGCCGGGCAGCAGCCCGCCGCCGAAGAAGCCGCCCATGTAGGGCGCGTACACCGGGCCCGCGTTCCAGTACGGGACACGCCGGCCGCCGACGGTGACCTCGCGCGGATCGGGGTCCTCGCCGCGCTCGACCCGCTGGGCATCGGCCTCGCAGGCCGGGACCGGGCGCGGCTCGCCCCACGGCGGCGACCATTCGACCTCGCGTGCCGATGGCCCGTGGCGCGGGTCGAAGAAGCACGGCGGGGTGCGCTCCGGCGGCTCGCGACCATCGAGGCGGGCGCGTGCGGACGCCATCGCGTAGCGACCCTCCTCGGCCGCTGCTCCGACCGGCTCCAGGTCCTGAGGGGTGCGCGCGCGGTCGACCGCGCCCGACGCGCGCTCGTAGGCGCCGAGCGCCTGCCCATAGTCGCGCTTGGCGTCCTCCGAGGCGCCGGGCATCTGGACGTCGAGGTCGAGCGCGCGGATCTCCTCACCGAGCTCGACGACGTCCTCGCGGACGTTCGCCCGCACCTCCTCGAGCTGGGCCGCCTGTTCGCGGCGCTGGCGACGCAGCCGCGTGCCGATCAGGAGGCCGCCGCCCACGACGACCACGCCGAGCAGCCCCAGCGCGCCGATCCCGCCGCCACCGCCGTTGCCGCCCCCACCGCCACCGCTCCCGCCCGCGTCCCCGCCGGCCCGCACCTCGCCCATGCGGTCGACGAAGTCGAGCAGGATCGCCGGCAGGCCTTGGTCGCCCTTGGCCTTCAGCGCCGCGTCGGCCGCCTTGGCCGTCTCGCCCGCGGGCAGGTCGTTGCTGCCCGCCCGGAAGCGGCGACCGACGACGATCACGTAGGTGCCTGGGCGCCCGACGTCGCGCAGGAGCTCTGTGAGCGCCGTATCGACCGAACCGCCCGCCTCCGAGGCCGCGCGCTCCGGCAGCACGGCGATGTACATCGGCCCGGCGCTGCGCGCGGCGATGCGGGAGCGCAGCGCGTCCGCCTCGGCCTGCGTCAGGCCGGGGTTCGCGTCCGTGTGGACGAACACCTCGTCGCTCTGGAGCGCGGACGCGGCCTGCTGCAGCACGCCGCCCTGGGCGTGCGCGGCCGGCGCCGCGGCGACGGCGGCGAGCAGGGTGAGGATGAGCAGGGCTCGGAGGGACACGCCCGGCGGTGTTACCCGCCGGCGGGGTTCGGCCCACGTACGGGCCGCAGGGGCAGCACCTCGCCGCGTGGATGGCCAGGTTCGCCGCGGACCTCGTCGAGCTCGCCCTCGAGCTCGGCGATCCGCTTCGAGAGCGCCTTCAGCGCGTCGGCGATCGGGTCGGGGAGGTGCACCCAGTCGGCGTCCGGCCCTTCGGGCCTGCGGCCCTCGACGCGCACGGTGTGGCCCGGGTTGCCGACCACGGTCGAGAGCGGCGGCACGTCGTGGACCACGACCGCGTTGGCGCCGATCTTCGCGCCGTGGCCGATCGTGATCGGCCCGAGCAGCTTGGCGCCGGATCCGATCGTCACGTTGTCCTCGACCGTCGGGTGGCGCTTGCCGGTGGCGAAGCCGGTGCCGCCGAGCGTCACGCCCTGATACAGCGTCACGTTCTCGCCGATCTCCGCGGTCTCGCCCACCACCACGCCCATGCCGTGGTCGATGAACAGCCCGTCGCCGACGTCGGCGGCCGGATGGATCTCGATGCCGGTCACGGTCCGCGCCGTCGCGGCGATCGCGCGCGGGGCGAACGGGATGCCCGCGTCCTGCAGCGCGTGCGCGACGCGGTGGGCGAGCAGCGCGTGCACGCCCGGCCAGGTGGCGAGGATCTCGAGCGCGGAGACGCCGCGGGCGGCGGGATCGCGCTCGTGGGCGGCCGCGACGTCGCGGCGCAGCTCGCCCGCCACGCGGGCCACGGTGCGGATGCCGATCATCCGCTACAGCGTGGCACAGTCCGCGCAGTCCGCCCGGCGCGAGACGGCCACGCGGAGGAAGCCGTGGTCGTGGAGGTCGACCTGCAGGAAGGCGTCGAGCAGCGCGCCGTCGAGGCCGGCGAGCAGCTTGAGCGCCTCGAGCGCCTGCAGCGAGCCGATCACGCCCGCCGCCGGGCCGAGCACGCCGGCCTCGGCGCAGCTCGGCGCGGAGCCGGGCGGGGGCGGCTCCGGGAAGGCGCAGCGATAGCACGCGGTCTCCCCCGGCCGGATCGCCATCACGAGGCCCGACAGGCCGAGGACGCCGCCCTCCACGAGCGGCGTGCGCGCGGCGCAGCAGGCGGCGTTGACCTCGTAGCGCGTGCTGAAGGAGTCCGAGCAGTCGACGACGAGGTCGGCGCCCTCGAGCATCGCGGCGGCGAAATGCGCCTGGTAGGGCTCGACGACGATCTCCGGGTTGAGGAAGCGCAGCTTGGCGGCCGCGCTCTCCGCCTTCGGCACGCCGAGATCGGGCGTGAAGTGGAGCGTCTGGCGGTGGAGGTTCGAGACCTCGACCGCGTCGAAGTCGACGATCCCGAGGCGCCCGACCCCGGCGCCGGCGAGGTAGGCCGCGACCGGCGAGCCGAGCGCGCCGGCGCCGATCACGAGCACGCTCGCCTCGCGCAGGGCGAGCTGGGCCGCCTCGCTCCACTCGGGGAGGACGAGCTGGCGCGAGTAGCGCTCGACCTCCTCGTCGCTGAGGCCTGGCGGCGCCGCGGGCGCCGCGGCCTCCCCCTGGCCCGCGGCCGAGCGCACGAGCGCGCGGAAGAACGCCCGCCGGTCGTCGCTCACCGCCGGACGATCCTCACCCGCGTGCCCTCCACCGCGACGTCGTGGCCGGCCTCGGCGGCCGAGCGCGGCACGTTCTCGAGCGCCTCCCCCGGCTTGCAGGTCACGGTCAGCTCCTCGCCGGGTGCCAGCCGCTCGAGCGCGAGCTTGGTCCGCACCCAGGTCAGCGGGCAGGTGACGTCGGTGACGTCGAGCGTGTGCGCGGCCACGCGTTCACCGTAGCGCCAGCACGAGCTCCCGGATCGCGCCCGGATAGCGGTAGGTCAGCCCGCCGTGCTTGCCCTTGAAGAGCTCGAGCGTGTGCTCGACGCCGAGCTTGTCGAGCTCGGCCGAGAACGCCTGCGCGCCGAGGTCGAGGTACCACTCGTCCTCCTTGCCGGCGTCGAGATAGACGCGGCGCATCGAGCGCAGCGCGTCGGCGTGGCGCGGCGCCATCCGCACCGGATCCCAGTCCAGCCACTGCGCCCAGACGTCGTCGATCAGCCGCCCGGTCCCGATCTCGAACGGCATCAGCGCCTTGCCGGGGTGGTGCGGGTCGGGCGAGTAGGCCGCCGCGTAGCCGTAGAGGTCGAAGTTCTCGAAGCGCTCCATGTCGAACCGCTCGCTCGTGCGGAAACGCTCCCAGAACACGTCCCAGGAGCCCTCGAAGTCGTCGCGCAGCAGGCGCGCGAGCGCCGGGAAGTTCGGCAGGTAGGAGCACTCGAACAGCGCGTCGCCGGCGTGCGAGGCGAGCGCGCCGAAGA
>JAXDGC010000237.1:0-60679 GCA_034665245.1 Solirubrobacteraceae bacterium
GGATGCTCCAGCCGCTCCTCGCCGTCATCCCGCTGCAGCTGCTGGCCTACCGGATCGCGCGCCTGCGCGGCCTCAACGTCGACCAGCCGCGCAACCTCGCCAAGACCGTCACCGTCGAGTAGGCGTCCCCGAGTGCCGTAGGATGCCGCGCAGGGCGGCGGTGGCGGGCACCGTCGGGCGGCATCTTCCTGGTCCAACGGGGCTCGCGCTGGGCCGGTCCAATCTCCTTCAGGAGTTCTCTGTCGATGAATGTTCCGAGCGTGCGCTTCCGCGTGCCTTTCTTCGTCCTCGCCGCTGCGGTGCTCGTCGTCCTCGCGGCCCCCGGCTCGGCGATGGCCGGCAAGCGCTTCGTGGCTCCGTCGGGCTCGGACTCCGCGACCTGCACCTCGTCTACGCCGTGTCGCTCACTCGATCGTGCGTATCGCCTCGCCGCCCCTGGCCAGACCGTCGAGCTCGCCGGTGGCACGTACGCGGACACCAGCCTCCCCGTCGACGCGACGAAGAGCGCCACGAAGGACGTCGTGTTCGTGCCCGCCGCGGGCGCCGCGCCCAGATTCTCAGGCCCGCTGCACATCGGGGCTCGTCACGTCGAGCTGCGCGGGCTGCAGGTCCAGGGCACGGTGACGATCGACGAGACCGCTCAGAACGTCACTCTGCGCGGGAGCACGATGAAGAACTTCCAGGTGTTCTCAAGCGGTTCACAGGCGCCACGCAACATCTCGTTCATCGGTGGCAGCGCGGGCCCCTCCGTGGACGACAACAACCGCATCGCATCGAACGGGACATCGACGACGGCGTCGCCGACGAACATCCTGATCGACGGCATGCGGATCCATGACTTCACGCTCAGCCCGGGCTCCCCCGCGCACGTGGAATGCCTGCAGGTCTGGGCGGTGGACGGCTTGACGATCCGCAACAGCACCTTCCGCAACTGCGAGGTGTTCGACGTCTTCCTGCAGAAGCTGCCGGACGGCGCGGCGGTCACTCCGACCAACATCCTGATCGAGAACAACTTCATGCAGTGCTGCGGCAGCGGCTACTACGCCATCCGGCTCGCCGATCATCCCGGCACGCATTGGACGAACGTGACGATCAGGAACAACTCCTTCGACAAGGAGATCAACCCCGACGGAGGAGTTCCGTACACGAACGTCAAGATCGTCGGGAACATCGGTCCGAGGCTCGGCTTCTTCACGGGGGCAACAGGACGCGAATCGCCGATGCCCGCCGGGATCAGCGTCGACTACAACGTGTGGTACTCGGGCGCAAAGGTCGGGCCTCGGGACAGGGTGGCGCCGAGCGGCTACACGAACGCGGCCGCGGGCGACCTGCACCTGAAGGCTGGCGCGGCGGCGATCGACAGCGGCCATCCCACCGACCACCCGGGCGGCGACATCGACGGCGAGACGCGCCCATTCGGCTCGGCGCCCGATGCCGGCGCGGACGAGTGGACGCCGGGAGGCCCGCCGTCCGCTCCGACCGTTCCGCCGCCGGCCGCCGATCCTTTCCTGGGCTCGGGTGTGGGCGTGTTCGGCGCGGCCGCGGATGCTTCGATCCGCCGCGCCCACCCGCGGAGCAACTACGGCCGCTCCAAGCGGCTGCGAGCAGGCGCGAGGCCGAGGGAGGGCTTCCTTCTGAAGTTCGCGGTCTCCGGGGTCGCCAACCGGAAGGTGAAGCGCGCGACGCTGCGCCTGTACGTGGCCGACGGCTCCTCGAGCGGCGGAATCTTGCGTCGCGTCTCCAGTCGCTGGAGGGAGTCGCGCGTGACCTGGCGCAGCGCGCCCGCCCTTGTCGGCGCGAGCCGTGTTGTGCGGAAGCGCAGGGTAAAGCGAGGCCGGTACGTGGAGTTCGACGTCTCCCGGATCGTGACCAAGGACGGCATTTACAGCGTGCGCGTCTCGTCTCGCGCCCGCGACCGGGTCGCGTACAACGCCCGGGACGCAAAGCGGCACCGGCCGCAGCTCCGGGTCACGCTCGACGGCTGACGCCGCCAGGTCAGCCCTCTTCGGCCGTCGCCTCGTGCGGCGCGCCGACCGGCTTGGACTGCGACGAGCCGCGCTGGCGCAGGTAGACGCTGAAGATCGCCATGCTGCCGACGGCGAGGAACTCCGACTGCCAGTTCTGCAGCGTCGCCTCCCAGAAGTCCGCGGTGCTGATGTAGCCGAGCCAGTTCACGGTGGGCTGCAGGTGCTGGATCTGATCCGCGTTGTAGACGCTCCAGCCCGTCACCGACTGGCCGAACCAGGAGCCGAGCCAGATCACGCCCATCACGATCAGGAGCGAGTTGGACAGCAGCCACAGCCGCAGCCCCTTGGTCTTCGCCCACTTCGGGGAGGCGTCCGTCGCGTACTGCCCGACCTTCTGCTCCTCGTCGGACTCCGTGCCCACCGAGTCGAGCTTCTTGGACTCGGTCGATCCCTGCTGGACGAGCCACACGCCGGTCAGGATGAAGATCGTGAACTGCAGGTACTCCGACTGCCAGTTCTCCATCACCGCCTGGCCGAACGACGACGACGTGACGTAGCGCCACAGCGTCAGCGTCTCCGGCGTCTGGTGCAGGAGCTTGGCGTGCGCCACCTCCTCGTCGTTGTAGAGCGCGTGGCCGGCGATCGCCTGCGCGACGAGCACGACGAGGAACAACCCGAGGAAGAACAGCGACAGCCCGTTGTTGCGCACAGAACGCACGGGCGCTCAGTGGTGCGTGAGTCCGATGACTGTGAACGTCACGAGCCCGGCCGCGATCACGACGATGTAGATGACGAACATGGCGCGCATCGGTTGGCGCGCAAGCTACCCGCGCGGGCGCGCGCACAACCGCGCGGTCACGGCGGCGCTCGTATGTACGTCCAGGATGGTTGGACGCCCTCGCTTCATCCGCATCGGCGCCGATAGGTCGGGCGTGACTGAGTTCACCCGATGTGGGTACCAAGCAGGGCCGTAAGGGCAGGGCAGGGCAGGGCAGGCTACGGCAGGGCGGTTGGTGGCGGGTACCACCGACGACATCTCTCCGGTCCAACGGGCTCGCGTTGGGCTGGTCCAAATACGCCCAGGAGTTCCGTCCGATGAATCGTTCCAAAGGGAGCATGCGTCTCACGACGCCCTCGTTCGCCGTTTCGCTGATCGCGTCCGCGCTGTTCCTCGCGTTCGCGGCCCCCGGTTCTGCGACCGCGAGCACGCTCTACGTGGCGCCCTCGGGCGACGACGCGAGCGGCTGCACGACCTCGATCGCGCCCTGCCGCTCCTTCAACGCCGCGTATCGCGCGGCCGCCCCGGGCGACGTGGTGGAGGCGGCGGGAGGGACCTACGCCACGCAGACGATCGTCAACGACCCCTCCAAGACCGCCGGTGCGAACATCGTGTTCCGGCCGGCGCTGGGCGCCACGGTGACCGTCAACGGCAACATCAACGTCTGGGCCTCCTACCTGACGCTGCAGAACATGACCGCGGTGGACGTCGAGATCCGGCCCGAGGACAATCCTCGCAATCCGACCACGGTCACAAGCGTGTCGCTCGTGAACCTGAGCGGGCGCAATTTCAACATCTTCTCGGCGACGAAGGTCAGGGTGCTGGGTGGCGAGTACGGCCCGGCGAGCGCCTGTGGCGGGCCGTACGGCGGCTCGAACAACAGCATCCGCAAGTTGACCTCGGTCAACCCCGACGACATCGTGATCGACGGGGTGACCATCCACGAGGTCCAGTCCTACGACCTCGGTCCGTGCCACATCGAGGGGCTGGCGATCTTCGCCGGCACGAACGTCACCGTGCGCGACTCCAAGTTCTACGGCAACTCGATCTACGACATCTTCCTGCAGGGGAACAGCGGACCGATCTCCAACGTGACGATGGAGAACAACATGTTCGCGAACCCGGTGGGCGTGGACGGTCGCAACAACGGGAGTCCGGTCGCCTTCTCGGGCGTCAACTCCAACGTGACGCTCCAGAACAACTCGTTCAACGGCGTCATCTCCATGGACGACAACGGCAACAACCCGACCTTCAGCAACTTCATCGTGCGCGCGAACGTCGGGATGCTTCCGTACAACGCCTGCTCGCTGCGGGGCGTCACCTTCTCTCGCAACGTGTGGCAGAGCCAGAAGTGCGGAGCCGATGACGTGAACCTCAACGGCGCGGCGCTGCCGTACCGGAACGGTACGAACACGAGCGCCGCCGACTACCACCTGACGGGCGGGCCGGCGGTCGATCTCATTCCGCTCAGCCTGATGGCGGTGACGACGGACATCGACGGCCAGAGTCGTCCCCAGGGCGCCGGCGCCGACGCGGGCGCGGACGAGATGACCGGGGCCGCACCGGCGCCGACACCCACCCCGACCCCTACGCCGACGGCAACTCCGACTCCGACTCCGACCGCCACGCCGACGGCGACGCCAACGGCGACGCCGACCGCCACGCCGACGCCAACGGCGACTCCGACCGCCACGCCGACGCCCACCGGGCGGCTCTATCTGTCGCCATCGGGATCGGACTCCGCGTCCTGCACTCAGTCGGCGCCGTGCCGGTCGCTCAATCGCGCGTACCGTGTGGCAGCCGCGGGCCAGACCGTCGAGGTAGCCGCGGGGACCTACGCGGACACCACGCTCCCGGTTGACTCCACGAAGACCGCCACCCAGGACGTCGTCTTCGTGCCTGCGACGGGTGCCACTCCGAGCTTCTCGGCAACGCTGCACATCGCAGCTCGTCATCTGGAGCTGCGCGGGATGCGGTTCCAGGGGACGCTGTGGATCGACGAGACCGCGCAGGACGTGACGCTGCGCTCGAACACCTACAAGAACTTCCAGGTGTTGTCGAGCGGGACGCAGGCGCCGCGCGACATCTCGTTCGTCGGCGGCAGCGCGGGCCCGGCCGTGGACGACAACAACCGGATCGCGTCAAACGGAACGTCGACGACGGCGTCACCGACCAACATCCTGATCGACGGCATGGAGTTCCATGACTACACGCTGAGCCCGGGCTCCTCCGCGCACGTCGAGTGCCTTCAGGTGTGGGCCGCCGACGGCTTGACGATCCGCAACAGTCGCTTCCACAACTGCGAGGTGTTCGACGTCTTCCTCCAGAAGCTGCCGGACGGCGCGGCGCCCACCCCGACCAACATCCTGATCGAGAACAACTTCATGCAGTGCTGCGGCAGCGGCTTCTTCGCCATCCGCCTCGCCGATCACGCCGGCACGCACTGGACGAACGTGACCATTCGCAACAACTCGTTCGACAAGGAGATCAATCCCGACGGTGGCGTGCTCTACACGAACGTCAAGATCGTCAACAACATCGGGCCGAAGCTCAGCTTCTTCACGGGGGCCACGGGAGGCGAGGGCCCCAAGCCCGCGGGGATCACGGCCAACTACAACGTGTGGTACTCGGGCAGCAAGGTCGGCGCTCAGGACAGGGTGGCGCCGAGCGGCTACACGAATGCGGCCGCGGGAGATCTGCACCTGAAGCCCGGGGCGGCTGCGATCGACAACGGCGATCCGACCGACTACCCGACCACGGACATCGACGGCAACGCTCGTCCCGGTGGCGCCGCGCCGGATGCCGGCGCAGACGAGGTGATGTCCGCAGCCCCGACCCCGACGCCGACGGCAACGCCGACGCCGACCGCAACGCCCACGCCGACGCCGACCGCAACGCCGACGCCGACCGCAACCCCGACGGCGACGGCCACGCCCACTGCGACGCCGACTCCGACTGTGACTCCGACGCCGACAGCGACGCCGACAGCGACGCCGACGGCGACGGCCACGCCCACTGCGACGCCGACGGCGACGCCGACACCGACGCCGACGGCGACGCCGACGGCGACGCCCACGGCGACGCCGACAGCGACGCCGACGGCGACCCCAACCCCGACGCCGCGCCCGGTCATCCCCCCGGTGCCCCCGGTTCCCACCGTCCCGCCGCTTCCTGACGCCCCCCAGACCGTGACCGCCGCGCAGAGCTTGATCCCCTCGCAGGGGTTGACCGCCAAGTGGACAGAGGAGCCGCGGATGCTCGCGTTCGCACCGACCGCGGATGCGTCGATCGTCCGCACGCGGCCGCGGAGCAACGACGGCCGGTCCAGGCGGCTGCGCGCAGGCGCGAGGTCGCGTGAGAGCTTCGTCGTGAAGTTCGCGGTCTCCGGCGTCGGCAACCGGAAGGTGAAGGGCGCGAAGCTGCGGCTGTACGTGGCCGACGGCTCCACGCGCGGCGGGCTCGTGCGCCGCGTCTCCAGCCGCTGGAAGGAGTCCCGCGTCACCTGGCGCAACGCCCCCGCGGGCGTTGGCACAGGCCGTGAGGTACGGATGCGCGCGGTGAAACGAGGCCGCTACGTGGAGTTCGACGTCTCCTGGATCGTGACCAAGGACGGCATGTACAGCGTGCGCGTCTCGTCTCGCGCCCGCGACCGGGTCGCGTACAACGCCCGGGACGCAAAGCGGCACCGCCCGCAGCTCGTCGTGATGCTCGGCGACTGAAGCCGCCCGCTTCGCCGGTCCCGAGGCCGCGAGGCCTCGGGATCGGTCGGCTGCTCGCGCCTCCTCGCGTCCGGCGCAGATCACTCGATAAAGGAGCCGCGCGAGAGTTCGGCCGCCCGCACCGTATGTCCCGTGAACCGCGACGAAGGACGGACATGCCGGAACGGCGGCCACGCCTCATTTCAATCATCGGTGCTCGCCCGGAGATCATCCAGGCGGCGCCAGTCTCAGCGGCGCTGGCGCCTCTCGCCGACGAGATCCTTGTGCACACGGGCCAGCACTACGACGACCGCATGTCCGAGGCGCAGATCCTCGACACGGCGCTGCCCCGTCCCCGCTACAACCTCGGCGTCGGCTCACGCGGGCGCGAGGAGCAGGTGGAGCTCGCCCAGGCGCGACTCGCCGCCGTGATCGCCGAGGAGCGCCCGGACGCCATCGTCGTGCGGGGCGACACGAACGCGACGCTCTCGGGCGCCCGCGCCGCGATCGCCGCAGGCCTTCCGCTGATGCACATCGAGGCCGGCCTGCGGTCGTGGCGCGAGGACATGCCCGAGGAGGGAAACCGCGTCGAGACCGACCGGCTCGCCGACGTCCTCTTCGCGCCGGGCGAGGGAGCACGCCGCAACCTCGAGGCCGAGGGCGTCCGTGGGACCGTCCACGTCACGGGCGACCCGCTCTGCGACATGCTCGAGTCCTGGCGGGACCGCATCGTCCCGGCGCCGGGCGAGTACCTGCTCGCGACCGTCCATCGCAACTACAACACCGACGACGCGGCGCGCCTGGCCACGGTGTTGGCCTGCCTCGGCCGCTCCCCGTGGGCGGTCGTGTTCCCCGTACACCCGCGCACCCGCGCGAAGATCGCCGAGTGGGGCCTTGAGGTGCCGGCCAACGTCGAGCTGGTCGAGCCGGTTCCCTACACGCACATGCTGGCGCTGGAGCGGGGCGCGCAGGCGATCGCGACCGACTCCGGCGGGGTCCAGCGCGAGGCCTACCTCTGGGGCGTGCGCTGCGTGACGCTGCGCGAGGAGACGGAGTGGACCGACACGGTCGACGCCGGCTGGAACCACGTCGTCGGCATCGACCCCGACCGCTTCGCGGACGCCCTGGCGGTGCCGCTGCCGGACGAGCGCCCGCCGGTCTTCGGAGATGGGACGGCAGCACGGCGTATCGCCGCGCTGGCCGTCGAGGAGCTGTCCAAGGTTGTGGAGGAGGTTCTGTGAGCCGCGCTGAGCTGAGGGTCGGTCTGATCGGGGTCGGGCAAATGGGCGGCTTCCACCTCGAGACGTGGGAGAAGATCCCGGCCGGCCGCGTCGTCGCGGTGGCCGATCCCTCCGAGACGATGGCGCGCGGCCGCATCGGCCGCCGCCCCATCGACTGGCACGCCGACTGGCGCGCCCTGCTGGAGCGGTCGGACATCGACGCCGTCTGCATCGCGGCGCCGTCCGAGATGCACGCGCACATCGGCCTCGCCGCGCTGGACGCGCGCAAACACGTCATGGTTGAGAAGCCGATCGCCACGCGCCTGGAGGACGGGCTGCGCATGGCCGCGACCGCGCGCCGCGTCGGGCGCAAGCTGATGGTGGGCCACGTCGAGCGCTTCAACCCCGCGGTCGGCAAGCTCCAGTCCCTCATCGACGAAGGCCGGATCGGCCGCGTCTTCCGGGCACACGCCACACGCGTCGGACCGCTGCCCGCCCGCATCCGCGATGCCGGCGTCACGATCGACCTCGCCACACACGACCTCGACATCATGCAGTTCGTCCTGGGGCGCGACATCACCCGGGTGTACGCCGAGGGCACCCGCTTCTCGCACCCGACGCAGGAGGACATGATCTCCTGCCTGCTGCGCTTCGGCGACGACGGCCCGTTCGGGCTGCTCGACGTCAACTGGCTGACGCCCGAGAAGAAGCGCGAGCTGACCGTCATCGGCGAGGGCGGAATGCTGAGCGCGTCGTACATCACCCAGGACGTCTGGTTCACGGAGTCGACCGAGGCCTCCACCGGCTGGGAGGAGCTCGCGCGGGTCCGGGGCGACGCCGAGGGCGCCGCAGTGCGCTTCGCCCTGCGCAAGGTCGAGCCGCTGCGCGCAGAGCTCGAGGCCTTCGCCGACTGCATCCTGGACGACACGCCTGAGCCCGTGACCGCCTACGAGGGCTGCCGCGCGCTGATCGCGGCGCTCGCCGTGCGCGACTCGGCCTTCCACTCGCGCCCGATCACCCTGCTCGGCATGCCGAACGCCCCGACCCTGACGCTCGCCGCCTGACCCTGGAGAAAGACAGACCATGATCCGATTCGTCATCCCCGCCTACAACGAGGCCGAGAACATCCCTCGGCTCCTCGAGGACCTCGCGCCGCGAGCACGTGAGCTCGGGGCGCGCGTGATCTTCGTCGACGACGGGTCGACGGACGGCACCAGCGAGGCGATCATGGCCCACCGCCAGGACCTCCACCTCGCGATCGTGCGGCACGAGGTCAACCGCGGCCTCGGCACCGCGATCAACTCCGGCCTGCGCGCCGCGCTCGGCGAAGCCCAGGACGACGACGCGATCGTGACGCTCGAGTCCGACAACACATCCGACCTCGACGACCTCCCGCGCATGCTCGAGCGCTTCGCCGAGGGCAATGACGTCGTGCTCGCCTCGGTCTACGCGCCGGGTGGACAGATCATCGGCGTGGCCCCGTGGCGGCTCGCGGCCTCGAAGGCGGTCTCGAACACGTTCCGCCACCTCGGCGGGCTCCAGGAGCTGCACACGCTGTCCTCCCTGTACCGCGTCTACCGCGCCGGAACGCTCCGGCGCGCCGCCGAGACCTACGGCTACCTGCTGGTGCGCGAGCCCGGCTTCGCCGCCAACGTCGAGTTGCTGCTCAAACTCTTCAACTCCGGCGCGACGGTGGCCGAGGTGCCGACCGTCAACGACTGGAGCCGGCGCGCCGGCGTCTCCAAGATGAACCTCAAGCCGACCGTTCTCGCCTACGGGCGCCTGATGGCCGCGCACCTCGTCGGCCGCATCCAGCCGCCGCCGATCTCGCCGCTGTCCACGGAGCACATCGAGACGGCCGTCACCGCTCCGCCCTCGCCGGTCGCCGAGCTGGAGCGCGCGGCGTGAGCCCGGCCCCTCGCGTCGGGATCGTCGGCGGCGGTGTCATGGGGACGACGCTGGCGCTGCGACTCGCCCAGGCCGGAGCCGACGTCACGCTGCTCGAGCGCGGGCCCTCGCTCGGAGGGCTCGCCGGAGCGATGGAGCTCAACGGCCACCGGGTCGACCGCTTCTACCACGTGGTGGTGCCCTCCGACGAGCGCATGCTCGCGCTCGCCGACGAGGTGGGGCTCACGGACGAGGTGTCCTTCAGCCCGGTCGGCGTCGGCTTCTACGTCGACGGGAAGATGTACCCGTTCAACGGCCTCGGCGACTTCGCGCGCTTCCCGCCGCTGTCGCCGCTCGGCCGCGCGCGCCTCGCGTGGTTCGTCCTGCAGTGCCAGCTGCGGCGCGACTACTCGGCGCTCGAGAAGATGCCGCTCGAGCGCTGGCTCCGGCGCCACTGCGGCCGCCGCGTGTTCGAGCGCATCTGGCGCCCGCTCCTGAACTCCCGCTTCGACTCTCGCCACGACGAGCTGCCCGCCACGTACCTGTGGGCGCGCACCAACCGGATGCGCAGCGCGCGGACCTCGCGTGGCGCAGGGGAGACGATGGGCTGCGTCCGCGGCGGCCACGAACGGCTGATCGAGGCGATCGGCGACCGCGCTCGCTCGCTCGGCGTCGACATCCGCCTCGGCGCCGGCGTCGAGGGTCTCGTGCTCGGCAGCGACGGAGCCGTCAAGGGCGTGCAGGTCGACGGCCGGGCGGAGACGTTCGACCTCACGATCTCGACGCTGCAGCCGCCGGCGCTGCGCCGGCTCCTGCCCGAGCCGCTTCAACCTCTACTCGAGCCTTACCCCAAGCGCTTCCTCGGGGTGGTCTGCCTGGTGATGGAGGTGAAGGAGTCGCTGCTGCCCTACTACTCGGTCAACATCTGCGACCCGACGCCGATCACCACGGTGGTCGAGACGTCGCATGTCGTCGGTACGGAGCACACCGGCGGCAATCGCTTGGTCTACCTGCCCAAGTACTGCGAGGCGTCCGCGCCCGAGTTCAGCGAGGACGACCAGTTGGTGTATGACCGCTTCACCGAGATGCTCGGCAAGCTCGCGCCCGGCTTCCGGCACGAGGACGTGGTGGCCTGGACCGTCCAGCGCGCCCCGCTGGTCGAGCCGGTCCATGCGCGCGGCGTCGAGTCGCGCGTCGCGCCCGTGTGGCCCGACGTCGACGGGCTCGCCCTCGCGTCTGCCAGCCAGGTCTACCCGCGGCTCCTCAACGGCGACTCGATCGTGCGCATGGCCGAGGCCACGGCGGTCGAGGCCGTCGAGCGCCTGCGGCTGAACACCGACTCCCTCGGATCCGCACCCGCGCCGCTCGCGGCTGCCGCGTGAGCTGACATGCCAGTGAAGGCCGTCGTGCTCGCGCAACCGCCGGAGGCGGGGGCCAAGACCCCGCTGAACCGCATGCGACCGGGGGAGCTGCTCCCGGTCGCCAACCGGCCGATCCTGTTCCACGGGCTGGAGACGATGGCCGCGGCCGGGATCCGCGACGTGGCGATCGTCGTGACGCCGCAGACCGAGGGACCGATCCGCGAAGCCGTCGGCCACGGCGCGAGCTGGGGGCTCGACGTCAGCTACCTCGCCGCCAAGCGGTCGCGCGGGCTCGCCGGCCTCCTGCTCGAGGCCGAGGACTTCCTCGACGGCCAGCCGTTCATCCTCCAGCAGGGCAGCGGGCTGCTGCAGGACGAGCTCGGCCCGCTGGTGGGAAGCCTCCAGGACGACGCGCCCGACGCGCTCCTCCTGGTCCACCGCTGTCAGGGCGGCCGGCCCACACCGCCGGCACGCCGGCGCGATCGCGCGCTGCTCGCCCTGGCGGGCGGCCTGGCGCCCGGCCCGGGCATGGCCGTGGCGGGCGTCCAGCTCTTCGGGCGCGAGTTCATGGCGCGCGCGAGAGCACGGTTGAGCGCGCACCGCGACGACCAGCAGGTCGGCGGGCTCACCGACGACCTGCGTCGCGACGGGGCGCGTGTCGAGGTCCGGCTCGTCGAAGGCTGGCGGCGCTACGAGGGCGACCTGCACGACCTGCTGGAGCTCAACCGCATGCTGCTCGACCGGCTGCCCGGCGAACACAAGGAGGTCGGCCCGAGGACGCGGGTCGAGGGCCGCGTGTCGATCCATCCCTCGGCGCACGTCGAGGGGACCACGATTCGCGGCCCGGCGATCATCGGCGCGGAGGCCCGCGTGGTCGACTCCTTCATCGGGCCCTACACCGCGATCGGCGAGTGCGCCCAGATCGAGGGATCCGAGATCGAGCACTCGATCGTGCTCTCGGGTGCGGCGATCCTGCACATCGGCGGCCGCCTCGAGGGCAGCGTGGTCGGGCGCGGCGCGCGGGTGGTAAGGGACTTCTCCGTGCCGCGTGGCCTGCGGCTCCACGTCGGCGATGACGCGCGTGTGATCTTGCGATGAAAGAAACACGACGCCCCATCCGTAAGTGCGCCAGATGACCTCCCGGCTCCGCGTCGCGCTGGCCGTACTGACCGTTTCCACGGCCGCGGCTGTGCTGGGCGCGGCGGCGCCGGCGATGGCGGCGGTCTCGTGCCCCAACTCCAACCCCGTCGTCAACGAGAACAACTGCATGGGCGCGGGGTCGCAGGGCTGGAGGATCGGCAATTACAGCGAGGACATCGCCGGCTACACGACGAAGACGAGCTTCGCCAAGGGTGAGAACGTCCAGCTGAAGATCGCGCGCAACGCCCCGATCCTGCCGCAGACGCACGTCGACATCAGCGTCTATCGCACCGGCTACTACGGCGGCGAGGGCGCGCGCCTGATCCCGGGCGCCGGCGCGACCAACGTGGCGGTCAACAACAACTTCACGTGCAACCCGGCGAACGCCACGACGGGCGAGCTCAGCTGCGC
Source organism: Solirubrobacteraceae bacterium (assembly GCA_034665245.1). Lineage (GTDB taxonomy): Bacteria > Actinomycetota > Thermoleophilia > Solirubrobacterales > Solirubrobacteraceae > DASQFQ01. The sequence goes on from JAXDGC010000237.1 coordinate 12,463, forward strand.
GAATTGGGGCGTGACCTTCACGATCCCCGGGTCCGCGCTGCCGGCCTCGGGCGTCTACGTGGCGAAGCTGCGCACGACGGACACGAACGTGGAGAACCGCGTGGTGTTCGTGGTCCGCGACGACGGTCGCGTTCCCGAGGCGCGCGTGCTGCTCGTGCTGCCCACGACGACCTATCTCGCCTACAACACGTGGGGCGGCAAGTCGCTGTACTTCGACAAGAACGGCGGGGCGAACACGGTCTCCGGCACCCCGCGCGCCGTGAAGGTGTCCTTCGACCGGCCGCTCGACGGCAACGAGTCCGACCGCGACCGCTACTTCGGGCCCGATTTCCAGACCGTCCAGTGGCTCGAGCAGCAGGGCTACGACGTCGCCTACACCGACGACGTCCGCGCGCACGTCGATCCCGCCGAGCTGCTCGAGCACAAGGTGCTCGTGATCCCGGGCCACTCCGAGTACTGGTCGAGGGAGGAGTTCCTCAACTTCAAGGCCGCGCGCGACGCCGGCGTGAACATCGCGTCCTTCAGCGCCAACACGTCCTATTGGAAGGTCCGCTACGAGAATGCGACGCGCTCGATCGTCTGCTTCAAGACCGTCCAGGGCGACGGCTCGTCGGGCAGCGGGCGCGTGACCCCGAACGACTGGGGGCCGGACGGCGTGGACGGGACCGCCGACGACGCGCTGGGCGCCGACGGGCGCGCGGGGACCGCCGACGACCACCCGGAGAACTCCACCACGACCTTCCGCGACAACGGCGCCCTGCCCGGCGACATCAACGCGCCACCTGCCGGCCGGGTCGGGCCCGACATGCCCGAGAACCAGCTGTTCGGGGTCATGTACGTGGGTGACAACGACAACGTGAACCATCCGTTGACGGTGCCCGCCGGCAACGCCAACGGCGAGTACGCCGCCGACTCCACGTGGCGCCGGACGGGCCTGCCGACCAACACCCAGACCTCGATCGGCACGGGCATCGTGGGCTGGGAGTGGGACGCCGTGCCGACGCAGGCGCAGTACCTCTCGCGTCAGCCCGCCGGCGTGAAGCGACTGAGCGCCTCGGACACGACGTCGGACGACCCGAGCTGGATCCAGGACGAGGGCCGGTTGCGCTCGACCGTGCCGCCCCTGGGGCAGCCCGGCACAGTCAACGCCGTCAGGTACACCGCCGCCAGCGGCGCCCGCGTGTTCGCGGGCGGCACGAACCAGTGGGGCTGGGGCCTCTCCTACGACCCCGATCCCCGGATCCAGCAGGCGACATACAACATCTTCGCCGACATGGGCGTCCAGCCGGTGACGCCGGACGGGATCAGCCTCGATCCGACGGGCGGCAATCAGTCGCCGACTGCGGCGTTCTCCGTGAGCCCGACACCGGTGCGACCGAACCAGCCCGCGACCTTCAACGCCTCCGCGTCCTCGGATCCCAACGGGACGATCGCCAAGTACGAATGGGACTTCGACGGCGACGGCACCTACGAGGTCGACGCAGGGACCTCCGCCACCATCACCCACACCTACACGACCGAGGACACCTTCACGGTCCGCCTGCGCGTCACGGACAACAACGGCGCGACCGACCTCACCGCCCGCTCGGTCGAGGTGATCGCGAACTACGCCCCGACCGCCGCCCTGACCGCGATGCCGAACCCCGTCGTGATCGGCCAGACGGTGACGTTCAACGGCTCGGGCTCGAGCGACCAGGACGGGACGATCGCAAAGTACGAGTGGGACCTCGACGCCAACGGCAGCTTCGAGCGCGACACCGGCGGCAGCGCGACCGTCACCACGACCTACGCGACCGCGGCGACCCGCCACGTGGTCCTGCGCGTCACCGACAATGGCGGCAAGACGGGGACGGCCACGCTGCCCGTCACCGTGAACTCCGGCGGTGTCTCCAACTACGGCGACGGCGTGCTCGACACCCCCGGCCTGACGCACTACTGGCGCCTCGGGGAGAGCTCCGGCTCCGTGTTCGCCGACTCCAAGGGCACGGCCCACGCGACCGCGGGCGGCGGCTTCACGCTCGGCGTCCCGGGCGGCGTGGCGTTCGATCCCAACCGCGCCGCGCGCTTCGACGGCACCTCGGGCTTCGCGCGCAGCGACTTCTCGCTCGCGGGCACGGACAAGCTGACGATCGAGTTCTGGGCGAACTGGCGCGGCTTCAACGACGACGACTCGCTCGCCTTCGAGTACACGAACAACTTCAACCAGAACGCCGGCGGGTTCCTGATCGATCCCGACGCGCCGCAGCAGGGCGGGAAGTTCGGCGTCGCACTCGGCAGCGGGACCACTCGCAACAACGCGTTCTTCGCCCGTCCGGCGCCGGGCACCTGGCACCACTACGCGATCATCTTCGACACCTCGGCGCCGGCGGCCCAGCAGATCACGCCCTACATGGACGGCGCACCGGTGCCCTTCACCAAGACCGAGAGCGGTACGGGCGCCGGCAACTTCGCCGACGCGAGCCTGTACTTCATGTCGCGCGCCGGGATCGGCCTGTTCGGCGACGGCGATCTCGATGAGGTGGCGGTCTACGACCGGCCGCTCAGCGCCGCGACGATCTCCGACCACTACTCGAGCTACGGCACCAACCGCCGCCCGGTGGCCGACTTCGCCATCAACCCGAACCCCGTGAAGGCCAACCGGGTCGTCACCTTCGACGGCTCACCGTCCACGGACCCCGACGGCACGCTGCATCGCTACGAGTGGGACCTCGACGGCAACGGCACCTACGAGACCGACGGCGGCAGCAACCCCATCGTCCAGCGCACCTTTGCGACCGAGCAGAACATCGACATCAAACTGAGGGTCACCGACGACATGTTCGGCACGGACACGCAGACGAAGACGCTCAAGATCGGCAACCAGGCGCCGGATGCCGCCTTCACCGCGACGCCGAACCCGGGCGTCTCCGGCCAGCTCGTGCACTTCGACGCATCGGCGACCCAGGACGTCGACGGCTTCGTGGACCGCTACGAGTGGGACCTCGACGGCAACGGGACGTTCGAGACCAACACCGGCACCACCAAGACGACATCCCAGCGCTACACCCAGTCGGGCACGGTCAACGTCGGGCTCCGCGCGACCGACGACGAGGGCAAGGCGTCCACGGTCGTCGTGCCGGTCACGATCAACGACGGCGGCATCAGCAACTACGGCGACTCCGTGCTCGACACCAGCGGCCTCGTGGGCTACTGGCGCATGGGCGAGGCCGCCGGCCCGACCTTCGCCGACTCGAAGGGCGCGAACCACGCGACCGCGTTCGGCGGCACGACCTTCGGCGTCACCGGCGCCGTCGCCGGCGACCCCGACAAGGCCGGGCGCTTCGACGGCATCGACGACTACGCGAAGGCGAACGTCGACCTCTCCGGCACCTCCGCGGCGACCGTGGAGTTCTGGCTGAAGTGGACGCGGCACCGTGACGAGGACGCGCTGGCGATGGAGTTCACGCCGAACTTCAACGGCAATACGGGCGGCTTCCTCGTCGATCCCGACTCGGCCCAGTTCGGCGGGACCTTCGGCGTCGGCCTCGGTCAGTCCGACAGCCGCAACAACGCGTTCTTCGCCCGGCCCAGCGTAGGCCAGTGGCACCACTACGCGCTCGTGCTCGACGCGACCAAGCCCGCCGCGACGCAGATCACCCCGTACGTGGACGGCCGCGCCGTCAGCTACCAGAAGCTCGACAGCGGCACCGGCGCCGGCCACTTCGCCAACTCCGTCCTGAACTTCATGTCACGCAACGGCACCGGCCTCTTCGGCCAGGGCGACCTCGACGAAGTGGCGGTCTTCGACCGCGCGCTGAGTGCCGGCACGATCGCCGATCACTACGCGAGCTCGGGCACCAACCGCCGCCCGCACGCCGCCTTCTCGATCTCGCCGAACCCGGCCAAGCCCGGCCAGACGGTCACCTTCGACGCGACCGCGTCAAGCGACCCGGACGGGACCATCCAGAACTACGAGTGGGACCTCGACGGCGATGGGACCTACGAGCGCGAGGGCGCCTCCGCCGTCGTGACTCGCAGCTACGCCTCCGAGACCTCGCCGACCGTGAAGCTGCGGGTCACCGACGACCGCACCGGCACGGACACCGAGACCCATGCGCTCGAGGTCGCCAACAAGGCGCCCGTCGCCAGCTTCACCGCCGCGCCGAACCCGGCGCTGGTGGGTGACAACGTCGCCTTCAACGCGTCGGCGTCGTCCGATCCCGACGGAACCGTGACACGCTACGAGTGGGACCTCGACGGCAACGGGACCTACGAGACGGACGGCGGCACGAGCGCCACGACGTCGCATGCCTACAGCGTCGCGGCGTCGGTGCCGATCGGCCTCCGGGTCACCGACAACGAGGGCCGGACGGGCACGACGACCGTATCCGTGCGGGTGCGCGCCGGCTCGTACCCGGCCGCGGTGCTCGGCACCACCGGCCTCGTCTCCTACTGGCGCCTCGGCGAGACCACCGGCACCCAGCTTGCTGACAGCAAGGGCAACAATCCCGCGACGCTGACGGGCGGTGCGACGCTCGGCGCGACCGGCGGGGTGGCGGACGATCCGGACACGTCGGTCAGCTTCGACGGCTTCAACGACGCCGCCAGCGCCACCGTGAACCTCTCGGGCTCGAGCGCCGTGACGGTCGAGTTCTGGCTCAAGTGGGACGGCTTCGTCGACAACGACCAGCTCGCCATGGAGCTGACGGACAACTTCAACCAGAACGCCGGCGGGTTCCTCGTCGACCCCAACGCCTCCAACGGGGAGTTCGGCGTGGCCATCGGCAACGACGACGCCCGCAACAACGCCTACTTCACGCGTCCCAGCGCGGCGCAGTGGCACCACTACGCGTTCGTCCTCGACAGCACCGCGCCGGCCGCCACACAGGTCGTGCCGTACGTCGACGGCGTGGCGGTGCCCTACATCAAGGGCGCGACCGGCACGGGCGCCGGGCATTTCGCCAACGCGGCTCTGCACTTCATGTCGCGGTCGGGCCAGGCCCTGTTCGGCGGCGGCGACCTCGACGAGGTGGCCGTCTATGACCGCGCCCTGAGCGCGGCCACCATCGCCGCGCACCGCGCCGCCGGCGCACCCTGAATCAGCAGCGCGAGAACCGCCGCGCCCGCGGCGTATGTGCCCTGATGAGCCCACCACCCTCCAGCGCATCCGCTGCCACCATCTCGCCGCCGGCCCTCGTCGGCCCCAAGCCGGGCGAGGCCCGCGCGGGCCTGGCCATGTCAGTTGCCACCTTCGCGATGGCGGCCGCCTCCGCCATCCAGGCGGTGCTGTACCTCAGCTCGTTCGGCACCAGCGGCCGCACGGACGGCTTCTTCGTCGCGTTCGCCCTCTACACGACGATCGGCGTCTTCAGCCAGAGCCTGCGGCTTACCTCGGTGCCGTTGATCGTCGAGCCGGGCGCGCGCCTGAGCCTGCGCGAGTACGCCGCGGCGCTCGGCCTCATCGGCATCCCGCTGCTGATCGCCGCCGGGCTCTTCGCGGGCCCGCTCGCGAGCGTGCTGGCACCGGGCCTCGACGCCGCCGGCCGTGACGTCACGGCGTCGGCGCTGCCGGTGCTGGGCGCCGCGACCGTGCTCCAGCTGTGGGCCGCGGGAGCCGCGACCGTGCTCGCCGTCCGTGGCCGGTTCAACGCGATCGCCGGCAGCTACATCGCGGGCGCGACCGCCGGGCTCGTCGCCTACCTCGCGCTCAGCGACGCCGCGGGCGAGCTGGTCCTGGGCTGGTCGATGCTGGCCATGGCCGTGGTGACCTGCGGCTGGATGCTCGCGGCCACGCGCGTGTCGGGCGGCCTCGGCCCGGCACGGGGCGACCTGCGGCTGTCCGCTCTGCTGACCAAGACGGGTGTGATCCTCGGCCGTACGGCCATCTACCTCGCCTTCAACGTCCTCTTCGTGATCACGCTCTCCTACGCCAGCCACGCGGCCGTGGGCGACGCCACCGTGCTGTCCTACGCGTACCTGTTCGCCAGCTACCTCGTGGCGGGCACCGGGATGGCGCTGGGGATGTCGCGGATCCCGGAGATGACCCGCGGCGCCCGCGCCGAGCGGCGCGCGGTCGTGCGCGAGACCGTCCCGCAGGGCTTCCGCTACGCGATGCTCCTGGTCGCCCCGGCGCTCGCCGGCCTGATCACCGCGGGCGCCCCGCTGATCCACGAGCTGTTCCCATCGAGCCTGAACGCCGCGGGCGTCACGTCGCTGCGCGAGTTCGCGGCCCTGCTCGCCGCCTGGACGCTGGCCGCGCTGCTGGTCAACTTCCTGCTGCCCGCGATGTTCGCGCTGGGACGCGCGCGCCTGGTGAACACGCTCGCGGCGCCGCTCCTGGTCCTGCACGTCGCCGCCACGGCGGCGGGCAGCAAGCTGCTGGGCGTCGAGGGTGCCGTCGCGGCCTTCTTCGTCGCGCCCGCCTGCTTCGGGGCGTTGCTCCTCGCCATGGGCGGGGATGGCGCGGGCCGCGCGCTGGCCCGCGAGATGGGCGGCGACGCGCTCCGCTTCGTCGCCCTCGCCGCGGCCGCGTTCGGCATCGGCGAGCTGGTCGGCACGGCCGTCGCGAGCGGCCTCGCCGCCGCCGTGCTCACCGGGGTGATCGGCTCGGCGCTGTACGGCGCCGGTCTCGTGCTCGTGGCCCGCCGCCAGGTGCTCGTGCTGGTTCGCACGCTGCGCCCGGTCAAGGCGTGACGGCCACCCTCCGCCCGCGGGAGCCGGCTGCGGCGCCCGCCCGGCCGGCGCCGCCGAGCGCGCCGGCGGCCCGCACCGGGCCCGGCGACGGCGTCGTCGTCGCGTGCCTGCTCGCGGCCTTGACCCTCGTCGCGGTGCTCACGTGGCAGAAGTGGGGCAGCCCGGAGATCGACGCGGGCGCGGAGCTGTCCACGGCCGATCTCGTGTCGCACGGCGCGATCCCGTATGAGGACGTGCGCTACTTCTACGGGCCGCTCGGGCTCTACGGGCTGGCGCTGATCTTCAAGATCCTCGGCACGAGCTACGCGGCCGCGTTCGCGTTCGGCCTGGCGCAGACGGTCGCGATCCTCGCCGTCTTCTACGTCCTGGCGCGTCAGTGGCTGCGGCCGCTCGCGGCCGGGGCGGCGACCGCCGTCATGATCGCGGTGGCCTTCTCAGGGACCGCGTTCGACTTCGTCCTGCCCCATACCAACTCCGCGACGATGGGGATCCTCTTCCTGCTCGTCACGCTGCTGGCGCTCAAGCGCGGGTGGATCGTCGGCGCCGGGCTTGCAGCCGGTCTCGTCGGGCTCACGCGGCCGGAGTTCGCCGCCATCGAGGCGGGCATGCTCGCCGCGTATCTCGTGGGCGCCGTGCGCGAGGCGGGCTGGCGCCCCGCACTGCGCGACGCCGGCCGGCTGGCGCTTCCGGCGGTGCTCGTGGCGGGCGGCGTCCTGGCCGTCTTCGCCGCGCTGGCGGGGACTTCGAACCTCTTCACGGAGAACCTCTGGCCGGTCGACTTCATGCGCGTGGCGGGCTTCCGCAGCCAGGCGTACTGGATGCCGTTCGACCTTCCGAGCGCCGTCGCGCTCGCCGCACGCGGGCTGCTCTACGGCGCCGGACTGGCGGCGATCGTGGGCGCCGCGGTCGTCTGGCGCGCACGCACCGGCGCGGCCCGGCTGCAGGCGCTGCTCCCGCCCGCCGCCGCGCTTGTGGGCGTGGCACTGCTGGACCTGCTCGCTCGCAAGGCCGGCGCCGTGCCCGCGACGCGGGTGGCGATCGAGACAGAGGTCAAGCATCTGCTGATCGGGCTGAGCGCGCTCCCGGCCGTCATCTTCGCCGTCGGCGCGTGGACACTGGTGCGGTTCCGGCGCCGCGAGCGGTCGCCCCTGGGTGGCGGCTGGGCGGTCGACCTCGCACTGATCGCCGCCGCGTCCGCGTTCGCACTGCGCGCGTACAACGCGTTCACGCCGGAGGGCTCCTACGCGCCCTACTACGCCGCGCCGTTGGTGCTCGTGGCCGCGATCCTGCACGATCGCGTCGGCGATCGCTGGCCGGCGGCCCGCGTTCCCGCACTCGCTGCCCTGGGCGCCGTTGCCGTGGGGCTGCTCGCCTACTCGATCCACGGGATCTACGGCGACGAGAGCGCGACGGTCCGGACCCCGCGCGGCGCGTTCGTCACGCAGCCCGCCGCGGCGGCCCCCCTGTCCGCGGTGGTCCGCAGGGTGGACCGCGACACCGCTCCCGGCGACCGGCTGCTCGCGGCGCCCTCCGAGGGCGGCCTGTACTTCATGACCGATCGCCGTCCTGCGCTCAATGAGCTGATGCTGTTGCCGGGATTGCTCGACACGCGCGCCGACGAGGTCGCCGCCGTAGCGCGACTGCGCGCCGAGGGCGTGCGCGAGGTGGTCATCGCCGCCCGCGACTACGGCGCCTACGGGAGCGCCAGGTTCGGAGTGGACTTCAACCGGACGCTCGGCGGCTACCTCACCGGCGCCACGCGCAAGCGGATGACGTTCGGCTCGCTGACCGACCCGGCCGGTGGCACGTACCCGTCCCGCGGGTTCACCGTGCTGCGTCTGTCTGGTTGAGGGTGCGCGCCGGAGCGCTGGGGGCCGGCGCCGCGCTCGTTCTCGTGTGCGTCGGGTGCTCGAGTGCGAAGCCTGCGGCCCCGAAGCCACGTACGGTCCGGGCCGTGTGGGTGGACGGGGACGCCGGCAGGTGCAGCGACATGCGCAGCCTCGCCGCCGCTCGCTCGCCGGCTACGCCGCTGTGCTCGATCCCGCGCGCGATCGCCGTGGCGCCGGCCGGGGGCACCGTCGCCGTGCGAGCGGGCCGGTATCCGGCGCTGAGCGCCCGCGGCCATTCGAGGGGGAAGCCGGTGACCGTGACCGGCCACGGGCACGTCGTGGTGGACGCGGTACAGGTCCCGGGTGGCGCCGGCAACGTGCGCCTGGACCACCTGACGATCCCGGGGGGCGTGCACCTCGCCGAGGGCGGCGCCCACGACGTCACGATCAGCCGTTCTGAGATCTCCGCCCGCGGAGACGCGGTGTCGCTGAACTGGGGGACGCACGACGTGCGGATCGAGCGCAACCACATCAGCGCCGGCGGGGACGGCATCGTCTTCAACTCCCAGTCGCACCGCCCGGGCGCGCCGAACCCGGGCGCGCCGGAGCTCGCGCCGATCAGCCGGGTGCTGATCCGCGGCAACCATCTCGACGGCATCGGCACGGACGCTCTCCGGCCGGCGAACTTCAAGCACGTGGTCATCGAGGGCAACGAGATCAACGGGCTCCGGGAGGAGGGCGAGCACAGCGACGTGCTCCAGGTCGTGATGGGCGGGGACGACCTCGTCTTCCGCCGCAACTTCGTGCACGACAACACGGGTCAGGGGTTCTTCATCAAGGACGGCCTGGTGCGCAACGCCAGGGTCGAGGAAAACGTGTTCGTGCACAATCAGCTCCGCGGTCCGTCGCCCGCCGGCTTCGCGAGCGCGGGTTTTCAGATCGCGATCTACGAGACCACGGGCCTGCGACTGCTGCGCAACACGGTCTGGGCCAACGACCTCAACGTCGCGCTGGGCGGCAACGTCCGGGACGCCGTGGTCCGCGGCAACCTGTTCGAGGACATGGTCGCGGACACGGACGCAGGCGGCCGGGTCCCGAGCGTGCGGCAGGACTACAACCTGATCGCCGGGGGCTGGAACTGGGGGGCCCGCGGGCGCCACGACATCAGCCGCCGCCCCCGGTTCGTCGATCCGGCACGGCTCGACTACCGCCTGGCCCCCGGCAGCGCCGGCATCGACTCGGGCGCGGCCGACGTGGGGACGCGCCGCGACAAGGTCTGCCGCGCGCCCTACGACGACCCCCGTGCGCGCAACCGCGGCGCCGGCAACCCGCCCTTCGCCGACGCCGGCGCGCTCGAGCGGACCCCCCGCGGCTCGGCGCGCGATACGCGCCGGCGCCGCAGCTGTGGCTAGCTGCTCGTCCGCGCGGGTGGCTTGAGGCGGAGCGAGGGGCGCTCGATCAGGCGCCAGGAGGCGAAGGCCAGCCCGTATGTGATCGGGAGCGAGATGAGGAAGAGCGAGACCGGGGCGAGGTGACCGTGACCCGGCCACGCGAGCAGAATGGTCTGCTGCACCGGGAACGCGAGCAGGTACAGGCCGTAGGAGACGTCGCCGTGGCGGGTCAGGCGCTGGGCGCCGGCCGGGAGGCGGTAGGCCGCCACGAGCACGACATAGGGCAGCGCGAGCGTGGTGACGAACTTCTCGGCGGGGGTCCCCAGCGCGAGCAGGAAGGCGGCGAGCGCGAGCCCCGCCGCGTCGAGGCGCAGCGGTAGACGCTCGCGGTGCAGGTACAGCAGCCCGGACACGCCGAAGATGGCCAGCAGCTGGACGGCCTCGGGGCGACTCTGCAGCACGTCGCCGACCACGGGCATCCCGTAGGCCTTCGCGGGCGCCGCCAGGACGAGCAGGGCGCAGCCGGCGATGGCCGGCAGCGCGCGCCGGGTCAGGCTCAGGCTGCCGAGCAGCGCGACCATGAAGTACGCCTGGACCTCGATCGGCAGCGTCCACAGAGAGCCGTTGATGGAGGCGCCGTGTGGATTGGCGGCGAAGACGCCCGGCAACTCGTACGCCGGCCCGGACAGGAACCCGCCCGATCCGATCGCGGCGAGGTTTCGCGCCACGTAGCCGAGGGGCTGGGAGCTGGTGAGGTACTCGCCGGGGGAGAGGGTGCTCAGCAGGAGGCCCAGCCCGTAGGCGCTGACCACCACGCAGACCGCCAGTGCGGGCAGGATGCGCAGCGCTCGCTTGGCGAAGAAGTCGCGCAGCTGTGGGCCCCGGTCCCAGCTCTTCGTGACCAGGAAGCCGCTGATCGCGAAGAAGATCTCGACGCCGAAGAAGCCGAACGAGGCGCCGCCGATCTGTGGCTCCGTGGCCGCGGCGAGCACGAAGGAGTGCGAGAAGAGGACGAGGGCGGCGGCGCCGAGACGCAGCAGGTCGAAGGAGTTGCGGCGGCCGCTGGCGACGATCATCCCGCGGCCGTCCTGGCGCCGGCGAGGGGCGCGCCGTCGAGCGCGAGCGCCACGATGCCGTCGAACCGCCGCGGCCACGCGTTCTCCGCGATGAAGCGGAGCCGCTCGGTCTCGTCGGCAGGACCGAACGCCAGCGCCTCCTGCACCGCGGGCGCCAGGTCCGCACCCGGCCGGACCAGCGCGACGCGCGGGCTGACACCGGTGATGCCAGGGAGCGCGACGGCGGCGACGGGGCGCCCGCCGGCGAGGTACTCGTACAGCTTCAGCGGGCTCATCGCCTCGGTCATGGGGCTCTGCACATGGGGGATGAGGCAGACGTCGGCGGCCGCCACGAGGCCGGTGAGCTCGCGCCGCGGGACCCGCGGGTGGACTTCGACGTTGGGCAGCGCGGTGAGCGGCTCGTAGTGGGCGGGCTCGAGCAGCTCGCCGACGAGCGTGATCGACCCGCTCGGGTAATCCGCCGCCAGCTGCCGCACCTGGTCGACGTCGACGCGGCGGTCGAGGCTGCCGACGTAGAGCATGCGCGGGCCAGGGCGGCCGGAGAACCATGCGGGAGCGCTGGCCGGCTCGCGCCACTCCTCGGGATCGATGCCGTTGGGCAGGACCGCGACCGGGCCGGTGGGCGCGATGCGGTCGCGGACGGTGTCGGACACGGCGCATACCGCCCGCCCGCGAGCCCGCAGGCGGGCGAACGCCTGCTCATAGACCGGCCACCAGCGGCGGTGCGGCTCCGACGCCGTCCAGTCGTCCCACGCGTAATACGTGACGGGCCCGGCCCAGCCGAAGTCGCCGAAGCCGGCGAGCACCGGATGCGTCGTGATGATCGCGGGTCGCTCAAGCCCGAGGCGCCGCGCCGCGCGGCGCAGCGAGCGCTCGTAGGCTTCCGCGTCGCGGCGGGCGGCGCCGGGGTAGGCCGGGTCGGCGCGGCGCAGTCGCAGCGGCTCGTGGAGGGCGGGGCCGGGAAACGGGGTGCGGGCCGGGCGCAGCCAGTGGGCGGCGGCGCTGCGTGGTGGATTGGCGACCAGCGCGCGACGCACGCGCGGGTGTCCGGGCAGCGCGGCGGCGAGCCGATCCTCCGGCATGCATAGCCCGCGGGCAACGGCCCCGCTCCAGCTCGTCTGGAAGAGGGCGAAGACGACGTCGGTTCCCATCACCTGACCTACGCTTCGGCGACGGGCAGCCTTCCGTCACCGCAAGTCTCCGCGCTCGCACTCCGTACGTGGGGCAGAGGATCCCTTGGAGACGCCCATCGACCGATCGGATATCGAGCTTCCCGCTCGCCCGACGACCACGCTCAAGGACGCCGCTTTCGCCGGCGTCCGCTGGGTGCTCGTCGCCCGCGCCGCCGGCGAGGTCCTCGCCTTCGCCGCCGCTGTCAGCCTGGCGCACCTCGTGTCGCCGGCGGAGTTCGGCCGCGCGGCGGTCGCGCTGGCGCTCGTCCCGCTCGCCGTGATCCTGACCTTCGAGGGCTGCGCGTCCGCGCTGGTGCAGCGCCCCACCATCACCTACGCCCAGCGCGACGTGGCCATCCTCATGAGCCTCGGCGTCGGCGCGCTGCTGAGCCTGCTGTCGTTCGCGCTCGCCTACCCCGTCGGTGGGCTCGTCTTCGGGCAGCGAACCGCCGGGCTCATCGAGCTCGTCTCGCCGGTCTTCCTGCTGGCGAGCGTCGGGGCCGTCCCGCGGGCGATGCTGTGGCGCCAGCTCGACTTCAAGCGCGTCGGGCTGGTCGAGGTCGCGAGCCTGACGGCAGGCGCCGGCGTATCCGTGAGCCTCGCGTTCAGCGGGGTCAACGCCGAAGCGATCATCGCCGGCGCGCTCGCGACGACTGCCGTCTCCTCCGCCCTGCTGTTCGCCGCCTCGCCGTTCCGGCCACGGCTGCTCCGGCGCCGCGACGCCGCCGGCGACATCGCGGGCTTCGGCATCCCGGCCGCCCTCGCGGGGCTGGTGCACGTCGGCTTCGCGAACGCCGATTACGTGATCCTCGCCGCTCGCCTCTCGCCGACCAGCGCGGGGCTGTACTGGCGCGCGTTCCAGCTCGGCGTGAGCTACCAGGAGAAGATCAGCGGGATCATGCTCCGGATCGCGTTCCCGCTGTACGCGCGCACGACGGATCGCGACGAGCTCCGCCGGCTGCATGAGCGCGCCACCCGCCTGCACGCCACGACGGTGCTGCCGCTGCTCGCGATCCTGATCGTCGCCGCGCCCGTGCTCATCCCGTGGCTCTTCGGCCCGGCGTGGCGCGGGGCGGTTGTCCCCAGCCAGATACTCGCCGTCGCGGGCATGGTCGCCGCGATCATGACCGGCTACCCGCAGGTCATGCTCGCAGTGGGCCGGCCGAAGCCGCTGCTGCGCTTCAACGTGGGGATGCTCATCGTCTACGCAGGGGTGGTCCTGCTGGCCGCGCCGCACGGGCTCACGGTGGTCTGCATCACCGTGGTCGGCGCCCATCTGCTGATCCTCGTGGCGGTCTACCGGCTGCTGCTGTGGCCGTACGCCGGCGTGCCCATGAGCCGGCTGCTCACGGACACCCTGCCCGCGCTCGCGGGCTGCCTGGCCCTGCTGGGCGCCGGCTACGCGACGCGCGAGGCGATCCACGGGCCGGCCGTGGTGGATCTCGCGGCGATCGGGATCGTCGGTGGCCTGGCCTACCTCGCCTGCATCCGCTTCCTGTTCCCCGCGGCATGGGACGACGTGAGCCTCGTCGTCCGCAGGGTCGTGCCCGCGCGCCGCCGCTCGCCCGCCACCGTCCCCGCCTTCTCGCCGGGAGCGCCGTAGCCAACATGTGCGGGATCGTCGGACAGGCGCGCAACGACGGACGCCGGGTCAGCCGGCCGCTGCTCGAGCAGATGTGCGCGGGACTCGAGCATCGAGGCCCTGACAAGCGCGGCATCTTCGCCGCCGACGGCGCCGGGCTCGGCATCCAGCGCCTGCGCGTGATCGACCTCGCGACGGGCGACCAGCCGATCGCCAACGAGGACGGCTCAGTCGTGGTCGTCCTCAATGGCGAGATCTACAACTACCGCGAGTTGCGCGAGCGGCTCGAGCGGGCCGGTCACCGCTTCTCCACCCAGGGCGACACGGAGACGATCGTGCACCTCTACGAGGAGCACGGGACCGACTGCGTGCAGCACCTGCACGGCATGTTCGCTTTCGCGCTGTGGGACCGCCGCCGGCGGCGCCTGCTCGTCGCGCGCGACCGCCTCGGCAAGAAGCCGATGTTCTATGCGCATCGCGACGGCGCCTTCTCCTTCGCCTCCGAGATGGGCGCGCTGATGCGCGACCAGGAGATCCCCGCCGACGTCGACCACGCCGCGCTCGACGCGTACCTCGCCTATGGATATGTCCCGGCTCCGCGCTCGGCCCTGCGCGCCGTCCGCAAGCTCCCGCCGGCGCACACGCTCGTCTGGCACGAAGGGAAGGTCACGATCGAGCGCTACTGGCGGCTGGACTACTCGCGCAAGCTCGACCCGATGCCGCTGCCCGAGCTGTTGGAGCGGGTCCGCGAGGGGCTGCGCGCGGCGACACGCAAACGCCTCGTGGCGGACGTCCCGCTCGGGGCCTTCCTCTCGGGCGGGATCGACTCCTCCGCGGTCGTCGCGGCGATGGCCGAGGCCACGTCCCGCCCGGTCAAGACGTTCTCGATCGGCTTCGAGCAGGAGGCCTTCGACGAGCTGCCGCACGCGCGGCGGGTCGCACAGCAGTTCGGCACCGACCACGAGGAGTTCGTCGTGCGGCCGAACGCGGTGGAGATCCTCCCGAAGCTGGTGCGCCACTACGGCGAGCCGTTCGCGGACTCGTCGGCGATCCCGTGCTTCTACCTCGCCGAGCTGACGCGCCGCCATGTCACGGTGGCGCTCAACGGCGACGGCGGCGACGAGGCCTTCGCGGGCTACACGCGCTACGTCTCCAACCGGATGGCCGGGACGTTCGACCGCCTCCCGGCGTCGGTGCGGCGCCTCGTGGCCGCCGCCGGCCGGCGGCTGCCCGAGCGCGGCGAGGTGTCGAGCCCGCTCAACCGCGCGCGCCGGATGGCGGGCGCCCTCGCGCTCGATCCGATCGAGCGCTACGCCAGCTACGTCTCGCTGCACGGGGCCGACCGGCGTGCCGCGCTCTACACACCCGAGTACGCCGACCTGGTGGGCCCCGTGGACGCACTCGACGTCCTGCGCGACCCGTGGGAGGCGGCGTCGGGCGAGGACGTCCTCGACCGCCTGCTCGAGGTCGACACGCTCACGTACCTGCCCGACGACCTGATCGCCAAGATCGACATCGCCACGATGGCCCACGCGCTCGAGGCACGCTCGCCGTTCCTCGACCACGAGATGATGGAGCTCGCCGCCTCGATCCCGGCCTCGCTGAAGGCGCGCGGGACCGAGAAGAAGTGGGTGCTCCGCGAGGCGATGCGCGGCTGGCTCCCCGACGATCTCCTCGACCGTCCCAAGCAGGGGTTCTCCGTCCCGCTCAGCGACTGGTTCCGGGGCGAGCTGCGCTCCTACGTCTCCGACGTCTTGCTCGACCCGTCGACGCTCGCGCGCGGGTGGTTCCGCGAGGAGGCGGTCAGCGGGATGCTCGACCGTCACGCCGCCGGCGCCGACGGTGAGGCGGGTCGGATCTGGTCGCTGCTGATGCTCGAGCTCTGGCACCGCGAGCTCGTCGAGGGACGTGCGAGCGTCCCGGCGCCCGCACTCGCCGCCTGAGCTAGCGTCTGATCTCGTCGGACCCCGCGTCGACCCCGGCGCCCTGGGGCCGGGCGTCGCCGTCGATGTCGCGCGTGACGCCGGCGAACTGCGGCGGGATCCTGTCCACCGCGGGGCCGCCCGTCAGATGGAAGTCGAGCGTCGCGTCGAGGGCATCCCTCGCGTACGGGTAGGTGCCGCTGAAGCTCGCGTTGGTGCCGCCGCAGACCGTGTCCCGCCAGACGTTGTACGAGAACACGATGCCGCGCAGGGAACCGCAGTCGGACAGCAGCTCGCCGATGTTGCCGGACACGACGAAGCTCGTGAACTGCGGATCGTTGCCGTCGTCGTCGAGCGAGATGGCGCTGTCGAAGGAGTTGTTGCGGATCGTGACGCCGGAGTCCACGCTCGAGAAGCCGAGCGCGTTGCCCTGGCGCGCGCCGTGGGTGTCCACCGGGGCGGCGAACCAGTTGTTCTCGAGCGTCACGCCCGATACTGGGCCGCTGTTGGCCTGGAAGAAGATGTCGTAGACCGAGTTCCCGAAGAACTTCGAGTTGCGGACGGTGACGTTCTTGCCGGCGAAGATCGCGAGGCCCTCGAGATGGCATGCGACGAGGTCGTATGTCTGGATGTCGTGGATCGTGACGCCATCGATCAGGATGTTGGCCGGATCCGTCGGCGTCACCTTGCGGATGGAGTTGTTCGAGCCGCCGAAGTCGCCGCCGCAGGCGCTGGCGGGGCCGTAGTCGCCGCCGATCACGCTGACGTTCGTGGCCGAGAAGATCTCGAAGTTGCGGCCGTCGACGTTCTCGAGGCGGACGCTCGTGACAGCCGGCGGGTTCACCGGCAGGTCCTCCGGGCGGACGGTCACATCGACGATCCTCATCTGCCTGACGGTCACGTAGGACGCCCAGATGTTGAGGTTGCCGGTGACGCTGACCACAGCGCCCGCCAGTGGCCTGAAGGTGATGTTCGGGCCGCTGGTCTTCGCCCCATCGTGGACGATGGTCTGGCCGGGATAGTCGCCGCCGGCGACGCCTACGACCTCGCCGGCCGTCGCGGCTCGGTACGCCGCGTCGAACGTCCTGCACGGCGCCGTGGGCTGGTTGCAGCCGCGATTGGAGTCGCTTCCGTTCGGCGCGACGAAGCGCGTCGGCGGCGGCTCTGGCTCCGGCGGTGGCGCCGGGGCCGGAGACGAGCCCGGAGCAGTGACGATCGGCGCCGGCACGGCGCGGACGGGGGCCCGTGCATGCCGCTTCGGCAGGCGGCGCAGGTTGCGAAGCCGGACGACGCGGCGGCGTGGATGCACGCGGCGGCTGTCGAACCTGACGACGGCCCGGCGGCGGCGCTTGAGCACCCGGACAACCTTGCCCTTCTTCCCGTCGAGCTTTGTGTGCGTTCGGCGCACGACCACGCGATCGCCCTTGCGGATCGCCGCCTGCGCGACGGTCGGAAGGACGCAGAGCACGATGCCCGCGACGATGCAGGCTGTGCGGCGGAGCCTCAAGGCCGTCAGCGTACGGGACTGAAGGGCGGCGGGTCGAGCCCCAGCAGGACGCTCAGGGCCTGGCGCTCCGCGCTCGCTCGGCTGCGCAGGGCGGGCCGCAGCACGATCTGAGGCGCGAGCAGCGCGAGCCGCACGGCATGGCGCAGGACGAGCGCGAAGTGGAAGGCCAACCGCGCCGGCGCAGGGAAGTGCTTGCGCGCGTAGAGCAGCTTGGAGAAGGAGTTCTGGGCGAACAGGTCCGGCCGCGCGGAGCGCCCGGTGTGATGCGTGGCGGTCATGAGGGGCAGGTGCCGGATGTCCCAGCCTCCCTCGCGCAGCCGCAGGCACCAGTCCGCCTCCTCCGAGAACAGGAAGAAGCGCTCGTCGAGGCCACCGACCTGCTCGATCGCGGTGCGGCGGACGAGCAGGAACCCGCCCACGAGCCAGTCGCAGGACACCTCCTCGTCGTAGGCGCCGAGGCGCTGCTCCTCCTCCTGCACGGCGCGCAGGCCGGGGAGCCGCGGCAGCATCAGCGCCTCGCTGAGCTGGCGGCCGGGCGAAGGGAAGCGACGGATCGTCGGCTGCACCCCGCCCTCCGGCCAGACCTGGATCACGCTCGACGCCCCGACCTCGGGCCGCGCGTCCATGGCAGCCACCAACTCGGCGAGCGTGCCCGACGTGATCTCCATGTCGGGGTTGAGGAGCAGAACGTGGCGGCCGCGCGCACGGGGCAGCACGGCGTTGTTGCCGGCTGCGAAGCCGACGTTCGGCAGCCGCAGGACCTCGATGTCCGGGAACGCGGCCTCGACCGCGTCGGGCGTGCCGTCGGTCGAGCCGCTGTCGACCACGAGCCACTCCGCGCTGATGGAGCCGAGCCGCTCGCGCGCGGCGCGCAGCGCCAGCGCGGCCAGGTCGCGCCCGTTGTGGGTGACGACGACGACGCTGAGGTCCAGTGCGCCGTCCATGGTCAGGAGGCGAGGGCGAGTGGCTCGTCGGCGGAGAGCCCCGGCGCCTCGCCGTCGACGAACAGGCGCTGCCAGCGTTCGAGCAGCAGCAGGCAGAACAGGCGCTGGCTGCTCTTCTTGCCCGCCTCGCCGCCGGCCTCGAGGATCAGGCGCTCGACCGCATCGGCGCGGTACTGGCCGCGCGCGAGCGCGCGTCCGTCGAGCAGCGTCTCGCGCACCAGCGCGTCACGGTGGACCCCGAGCCAGGCGCCGAGTGCCGAGTGGAAGAACCCGCGCTTGGGCTTGTCGATGATCGCGTCCTCGACGAGCCCGCGGCTTGCGCGCTTGAGCAGCTCCTTGCGGCGCCCGTGAAAGACGCGGCGGGAGTCCGGCAGGCGCGTGCAGAACTCGACGAGCCTGTGGTCCATGAAGGGGACCCGCACCTCGAGCGACGTCGCCATCGACATCTTGTCGAAGTACAGGAGCATGTTGTCCACGAGCGCCAGGCGCGTGTCGAGGTGCAGCGTCTCGCCGAGCGGGCTGCCGGGAGCACGCGCCAGCTGACGGCGGACCACCGCGGCGATCTCCTCCTCGGCGTCCGGGTGCATGAAGGCGGGGTCGAGCAGCTCGGCGCGCTCGTGTGACTGGACGACCCGGCTCATGGCGAGCAGTCGCTCCACCGGGTCGTCCGTGGTCACGGCTGCGATCCCGCGCGCAAGCGTCGAGCCCGCCGGCGCGGTCCGAGCGGCAGCTGCCGCCGCGCGCCGCAGGGCGGCCGGCGCGCGGTGGAAGGTGGTGGCAAGCGCGGCGATCTCGTGCTTGCGATAGCCGCCGAGGAGCTCGTCCGCGCCCTGCCCGGAGAGGGCCACGGTCACGGTCTCGCGCGCGAGGCGGCTGAGCAGCAGGAAGCCCAGGCAGGAGACGTCGGCGACCGGCTCCTCCATGTGCCACAGCGCCTCGTCGAGCAGCGCCGGGTGGTCGACCGCGCTGGTCGTCAGCTCGTGGTGGTCGGTCCCGAGCCGCTCCGCCACACGCAGCGCGTCGCCAAGCTCGTTGGAGCCGCCGTCCTCGGCGAACGCGATCGAAAACGTCTGGACTGGCCGCGTGGAGCGCTCCGCCATGATCGCGGTGATCAGGCTCGAGTCGAGCCCGCCGCTGAGCATGACGCCGAGCGGCACGTCGGCGACCATCCGCATGTCGATGGCCTCGCGCAGCAGCTCGAGCAGCTGCTCGGTGTCCTCGGCCCAGCTCTGGTTCGGTCGCTCCTCCCCGTCCACGTACGGGTCCCAGTACGTGTGCTCGTCGACCAGGCGGCCGTCCTCCCAGACGAGGACGGACGCGGGCGGGAGCTTGCTCACGCCCGCGAACAGCGTGCGCGGGCCGGGGACGAAGCCATGGGCGAGAAACAGCTCCGCGGCGAGCGGATCGAGCTCGGCCTCGACCAGGCCGCCGGCGATCAGGGACTTGACCTCCGAGGCGAACGCGAGCCCGTCCGGCGTCTGCGCCCAGTACAGGGGCTTGACGCCCATACGGTCGCGGGCGAGCACGAGCCGGCGGCGGGGGGCGTCCCAGAGGGCGATGCCGAACATCCCGCGCAGGTGCCGCGCGAAGTCGACGCCGTATTGCTCATAGAGGTGGACGATCGGCTCGGCGTCGCCCATCGTGGCGAGCCGGTGGCCGCGCGAGATCAGATCGCGGCGCAGCTCGGCGAAGTTGTAGATCTCGCCGTTGAAGACCGCGCGCACGCCGCCGTCCTCCGTGGCGACCGGCTGGTGGCTGCCCGAGAGGTCGATGACGCTCAGCCGGCGCATGCCGAGCGCGACGCCCGGCTCCACGTGAAGGCCGTCCTCGTCGGGGCCGCGATGGCGGATGACGTCGGTCATCGCCCGGAGGCGCCCGAGGTGGACGGGAGGGCGCCTCGAGTCGCGCCCGGCGATTCCGCATATGCCGCACATTCAACAGTCATACGCTCGGCCCCCCACGCTCCTTGCACCGGAAGTTCGGGCGGGTCCCGTGCGTTTGATGGGTGATGAACCAGCGAGTGCTGATCATCTCCCCGGTCCGCAACGAGGCGGCTCACATCGAGCGCGTCGTGCGTGCCGTCGCGGAGCAGACCGCCCCGCCGGCACGCTGGGTCGTGCTCGATGACGGCTCCACCGACGGGACGCTCGAGATCCTGCGCGCGCTCGCGCCTGACGTGCCGTTCCTGACCGTGCTCTCCTCGGCAGACACCCCCGATCTGCAGGCCGCTCCCGACCGCCTCGCGCGCGCCGCCGCGCCGCGCGCCTTCAACCGGGCGCTCGCCACGGTCGACTGGAGCGAGTACACGCACGTGATGAAGCTGGACGGCGACATCGAGTTGCCGCCCGACTACTTCGCTCAGCTGTCGGCGCGCTTCGACGCGGACCCACGGCTGGGGATCGCATGCGGCGACCTCGTGGAGCCCGAGGGGGACGGTTTCAAGCTGGTGCCGATCCCGCCGCACCACGTGCATGGGGCGCTCAAGTGCTACACGCGGGCGTGCTTCGCGGCGATCGGCGGCGTGCAGCAGCGGCTCGGCTGGGACACCATCGACGAGACGTACGCGCGCATGCGGGGCTTCACGACTCGCTCGTACCGGGACATCGTCGCCGTCCACCACCGTCCGCTGGCCACCGCCGACGGCGCCCTCCGCGGGCGCGCGCGCCACGGCGAATGTGCCTACGTCGCGCACTTCAGCCTTCTGTGGGTGGCCCTGCGGGCGTTCAAGATCGCCCGCTACCCGCCGGTGGGGATCTCCGGGCTCGCCTTCTTCTACGGCTTCGTCCGAGCGGCCTGTCGCCGCACGGAGCGCGTCCCTGACATCGAGTTCCGACGCTTCGCCAGGCAAGAGCTGCGTCGACGGCTGTGGCGCGCAGCCGGCCTGGTCAGGGAGGCGGCATGAGCATCGGGATCGTCGGGCTGGGCTACGTGGGACTGCCACTGGCGGTGGCGTTCGCGGAGGCCGGGGAGCACGTTGTCGGCCTGGACCTCGATAACCGCAAGATCGCGGGGATCCGGGCCGGCCACTCGTACATCGAGGACATCCCCGACGCGCGGCTGCGCGGCGTCGACGGCCGCATCCACGCCACCTCGCGCTTCGTGGAGCTGCACGAGTGCGAGGCGATCCTCATCTGCGTGCCGACGCCCCTGACCCGCAACCGCGAGCCGGACCTGGGCGCGCTGCTCGGCGCCGGGCGCGCGCTGGCGGGGGTCATCCGCCGCGGGCAGCTGGTCGTGCTCGAGTCGACGACCTTCCCGGGGACGACGCGCGAGCATCTCGTGCCGCTGCTCGAGGAGTCCGGGCTGCGCGCGGGCGAGGACTTCTCCCTCGCGTTCTCCCCCGAGCGGGTCGACCCGGGGCGCACCGACTACACGACCCGCACGACCCCGAAGGTCGTCGGCGGCTTGACCGCGGCCTGCACCGAGCGGGCCGCGGCCGTCTACGCGCGCGTGTGCGACCACATCGTGCCCGTCTCAAACCCGGAGGTCGCCGAGCTCTCGAAGCTGCTCGAGAACATCTTCCGCTCGGTCAACATCGCGCTCGTCAACGAGCTCGCGATGGTCGCGGATCGGATGGGAATCGACATCTGGGAGGTCGTCGACGCGGCCTCGACGAAGCCGTTCGGCTTCATGCGCTTCGAGCCGGGCCCGGGGATGGGCGGCCACTGCCTGCCCGTCGACCCGTTCTACCTGACGTGGAAGGCGCGCGAGTTCGACATCTCCACGGAGTTCATCGAGCTGGCCGGCAAGGTCAACCAGAACATGCCCTACTTCTGCCTCGAGAAGATCGAGCGGGCGCTCAATGACGCGGGTAAGCCGGTGCGCGGCAGCGGCGTGCTCGTCGTGGGCGCGTCCTACAAGGCGGGGGTCGGCGACCTCCGCGAAGCGCCGGCGCTGAAGATCATCGAGCTGCTCCAGAGCCGTGGCGCGGCGGTCGCCTACCACGACCCCCACGTGCCCGAACTGACCGAGCAGCACCTGCGCTCAAAGCCGCTGACCGAGGGGCTCGACGGGATCGAGCTGGCGGTCATCGTCACCGCCCACCCGACGGTCGACCACCAGATGGTCGTCGATCGCGCCCCGCTCGTGCTCGACCTCCGTGGGATCACCCGCGGCCTCGACAGCGCGCACGTGATGCAGCTCTAGACGGGGCGGCCCATGTCGGCCTGGATGTCAAGCGCGGTCAGCGGCTGCCTGTAGATCCGCACCTCGTCGATCAGGCCGTTGAACCATTCGCCCCACAGCGAGTTGCCACCGATCCGCAGGTCTCCTATCGACGCCGTGATGGCGCCTGAGACCGCGGTGCTGGAGGCGAGTACGCCGTTGACATAGAGCCGGAGCGTGGCGCCGTCATAGGTCGACGCGAGGTGCGACCAGGTCGCCAGCGGCAGCTTGCCGGCGCCATAGACGCCGCGCTCGGCGCTGCCGACCCAGATGAAGCTGCTCGGCTTGTCGTTGGACGTGTTGGCGCTCATCTCATAGGACAGGTGGCTGGCCTCGGGCCGCTCCTTGAGGATGACGCAGCTCCAGCCGCTGAGGACGGTCGGCTTCACCCACGCCTCCAGCGTCATGCCGGTCGTCAGATCGAGCGACGCGCTGTCGGCGACCTTGACCGAGCCGTTGCTGCCGTTGAACGCCAGCGCCTTGCCGAACCTGCCCGTGCTGGCCCAGCTCGCGCCGCCGAGCAGCGAGCCGACGTTGCCGTTGCCGGAGAGATCGCCGGTGGACGAGCCGCTGCCCTCGTTGAAGCCGTAGGCCGCGACCATGCCGGCCGGCGACGGGCTGGGTGTGGGCGTGGGCGTGGGTGTCGGTGTCGGTGTCGGTGTCGGTGTCGGTGTCGGTGTCGGCGTCGGTGTCGGTGTCGGCGTCGGCGTGGGCGCGACGTTCGCGACGGTCACACTCCTGCCCGCGGAGGTGGCCGGATTGCCGGCCGCGTCGGTCGCGACCGCGGTGATCGTGTGGCTGCCATTGGAGGTGCCGGTGGAGTTCCACGTCACCTGGTAGGGGGCGGCCGTATCGGCGCTGCCGAGGTTCGCTCCATCGAGCTTGAACTGGACGTTGGCGACGGCCGTGTCGTCGGTGGCGGTCGCGGCGACGGCCACGCTCGACCCCGAGACGCTCGCGCCCTGCGACGGGGCGGTCACGCTCACCGTCGGGGCCGTCGTGTCGGTCGCCGTCGGTGGAGGGGCCGCGGCGACGGCGGTGTTCATATCGGACTGGATCTCTGCCGCCGAGAGGGCCCGATCGTAGATGCGAACCTCGTCGATCATGCCTTGGAACCACTCGCCCCAGACGGTGTTGCCGCCGATCTTCAGGGCGCCGGTCGATGCCGTCATCGCACCGGTCACCGTGCGACTGGCCGCCTGGACGCCTCCGACATAGAGGCGCTCGGTGGCGCCGTCGTAGGTCGCGGTCAGGTGGGTCCAAGCGTTCAAAGGGAGAGTCGAGGCGCCGAAGATCTCCTGATAGCCGCCGATGTACGCCTCGCCGGCGGGCTTGCCGCCGTTGGTGTTGGCGTACAGCCCGTAGACGAGGTCGCCCGGGCGCTCCTTGAGGATCGCGCTGCGCCACACACTCCCCAGCGCGGACGGCTTCAGCCACGCTTCGAGCGTCATGCCGCCCGTGAGATCCAGCGAGTTGGCGTCGGGCACGGACACGATGTCGTTGACGCCGTCGAAGCTCAGCGCCCTGCCGAACCTGCCGGCTGAAGTCCGCACCGCCCCGGAGACGGTGCCGTTGTTGCCGGCGGCCGAGACGTCGGCCACGGCGGCGCCGGCGTCCTCCTCGAACCCGTAGCCGGCCACGAGGCCGGTCGGCGCCGCGATCGCGCCCGCCGGCCCTGACAGAGCAAGCGCGCAGAGGCCTCCGACGAGGGCGGGTACCGACCAGCGACGAGCACTCGTCATGCGGACGCTCCGAACTTGAGATGAGGGACGAACGGAGCTGCGCCGCAGGTGAACGCCCGCGCGACCCGCCGAGACTACGCCCCTATGTGTACCCGCAGACTCGCAGACGTATCAGACGAGACCCGGCTCCTCGTCGCGCTCGGGTTGCTGCGCGGCGACGACGAGACCGAGAACGAAAAAGAGCATGTACGTGACGTGCGCGAAGGAGAGGACGTCGAAGAGGGCGCTGCCGACCACGAACGACGCGATCGAGCCGGAGGCCGCCGCCATGAGATGAGGGGGCACCGCTCTGGCGCGCTTGCGGGCCCGGTGGGCGGCCACCATCCCCGAGATCAGCAGAAGGAGGTAGGACGCCGTCCCCACGATCCCGACCGTCACGAGCAGCCCGAGGTACTGGTTGTCGAGGATGCGGTACTTCAGGTGATCGTAGGACCCGTAGCCGCGACCCAGGGCGGGATGGGTCCGTATGTCCGGCGCGACGGCGTCGTAGTCGTTCGAGCGCTGCTGGGTGGAGTTCGTGCCGGTCAGGCGATCCGGCTGAAGCTGCTGGCGCAGGTTCCCGATCGCGCCGGGGGCGAGGACGTGCAGGATCACGATCAGGCCGATCGCGATCGGGAGCATCTGGCGCAGTGCGCGCGGGCGGTAGGCGAGCAGGACGATCACGCTCGCGCCGGAGGCGAGGAGGCCCGTCTTGCGCTGCGTGGCGAAGATGCCCGCGAACAGCAGCCCGGTGAGGGCGAGGCGCGCCATCCGCTTCCCGCGCTCCGTGGCCTCGAGCACGGACACGAGTGCGAACGGCACCGCGAGGTTGAGCACGAGCGCGAGCTCGAGCGGATGCTCCATTGACGCGTAGACCGTCGTGCGGCCCGAGTAGTCGATCGTGTGCAGGTCCAGAGGGACCTGCACGAGCGGGCCGAGGAGCGTCGAGGTCCAGTCGTAGAACGGGTTGATCTCGAGCCGATACTCGAGGTTGGTCATGATCGCGAGGATCGCGGCGAGCCCGACCATGAGCGAGATGAAGCGCGGCACCTCGGCCGGCCGGATGATCGAGGCCACGAGGCAGAAGAAGAGGCCGTAGGAGGCGAGCAGCGCCACCTGCTTGACCGAGACCTGGAGCTCCCCGAGGTTCATGAGGATCGTGTTGTTGGCCAGCACGCTGAGGATGGCGAGGCAGAAGAACGCGCCGACCGCGGCGTGCATGCCGGTGAGGCGCACGCGCGGGCTCGCCGGGCCGCCGACGATGAGCAGGGCGGCCAGCCAGAGGCCCGCCATCCCGCCCAGCATGAACCGGTCCAGGGTGGCGTCCAGTGGCAACGAGATCGGCAGGGCGATCGCGTGGAACGGGACGAGCATCAGCATCACGAGGAAGCCGGCGAGCGCCCAGGGCAGCGCCCGGGCCGTGTGGGGCCATGCGTCGGTCGCCGGATCGGCGGCCCGAATGGCGGCGAGCGTCGAACCCGCGGCACCCAGGTCAGGGGCCAGCGGCGGGTGACCGGCGTAAGTGCTCACACGGCGCGGCCGGCGTGACGCCGCCGCGGCTCGGCCACGGTCGGGAGCGTCTCGAGCGAGGGCTCGGGCGCCGTGCTGACAGTGGCCGCATTCGGCTCGGGTCGGGTCCGCGCCGACTGTGAGAGCTTCTGGAACCCGCGGGTGAGCGCATTGAGGGCGAGGATCCCGCCCAGCCCGGCGATCGCGATCCCGATGAAGGCCAGGATGGCCATGATCGGGTCGGCGCCGGAGTTGACGGTCCCGCCCTCGGCCGAGCCGAGCTCGCGGATCTGGGTCTGCGCGTGCGCCGGGACGTTCTGCTCACGTTCGAGACGCGAGATGTAGGCCCTTACGCCCGCGACGGTTCCCGCGGCGAGCGAGATCGCGGCCTTGGCGCTCGGCGCCTGGGCGTAGATCGAGACGATCGGCAGGTCCTGCTGGTAGTCGAAGACCAGGCGGTAGCCGGCCTTCTCGCCGCGCACCTCGTTGGCGCGCGCCTCCGACGGGCGCGGGAGGTTCTGCGTGCCGCCGGCCGTCGTGTAGGGGCCCTGCGCGACGATCAGGTTGGCCGGGATGCCGGTGGCCTGGCTGATGGCCTCCTTGACGGCGTTGGAGCGCATGAACTGCGTGTAGACCGCGGCGCGGGTCGCGAGCGGTGGGGTGTCCTGCGTGAGGTCGACCAGCGAGGAGCGCGGTGAGTCGATCAGGATCTGGCTCTGCGCCGCCCCGAACTGATGCGAGCGCGTGCTGAGTCCCCCCGTGCCGACGCGATAGACGGTCGACAAGCCGCCGAGAAAGGCCACGACCAGCACCGCCACGACGGCGATCCGCTGGTCCCACAAGGTCTTGATGATCTGGGCGAGCTCCACGGTGTCAGTGGTGCCGGGTTAGACGGTGCCGGCAGCCTCTCTGATGGACGTACGGCGTCGGGCGAGCCCTGCTTTCGCGGGTTCTTCGGTGGGCTGCGCACCTGCCAATCCGTCCATCAGCGCGAGGTAGCG
This sequence comes from Solirubrobacteraceae bacterium, assembly GCA_034665245.1. Classification (GTDB taxonomy): domain Bacteria; phylum Actinomycetota; class Thermoleophilia; order Solirubrobacterales; family Solirubrobacteraceae; genus DASQFQ01. Next base: position 38,953 of record JAXDGC010000237.1, read on the forward strand.
CTCGCGCTGACGTGCCCATGCCAGGTCAGCCAGGCGCACGCCGGCGCGCTCGGCGCGCGCGCGGGCCCCGGCGGGGTCCGCGCAGACCGCGGCGATGGCCTGCGCGAGCGACTCGGCGGAGTCGGGTTCGAAGAAGCGGAGCTCGTCGTCGGAGAAGTAGCGCTCGATCACCGGCAGCCGGGGCGCGATCGCCGGCAGTCCCATGTGGACGTACTCCAAGAGCTTGACCGGCAGCAGCAGCTCGGTGAACGGATCGCGCAGCGTGGGCACGACGCCGAGGTGCGCCGCCTCCAGCTCACTCGGAATGCGCGCGAACGGCACCGGCTCCGGCGCGACGTCGACGCGCCCGGGCGCCAGGCTGTCGCCAAGGGCGCTCAGGCGTGCCTGTTCGACCCCGGTGCCGCACACCCGTACGCCCACCCGCGAGGCGTCGTCCTCGAGCCGTCCCACGGCCTCGATCAAGAGCTCGACGCCGAAGCGCGGCGCGAGCCCGCCGTGGTAGATCGCGCGCAGCGGGCCGTCCGTGGGCCAGGCGACCGGTGCTCGCTGGGGCCCGAACACGCGCTCATCGGGCGTGTTCATCACGATCGTCGTCCGCCCGGTGCCGACGCCGCGGTCATTGAGCCGGTCGCCGGCCTCGGCGGTGACGCAGATGACCGAGTCGGCGAACGCCGCCGATACGCGCTCCTGGACCGTGATCAGTCGCACGGCCGGATGTGACCCCGCGCGCTCGAAGCGCGTCGCGAACAGCTCCGGAAAGGTGTCGTGGACGTTGAGGATCACCTTTGCGCCTCGCAGCTTGGGCACCAGCCCGCAGAAGGTGAGCATGTCGGGCATGTTGTGCGCCTCGACCACGTCGAAGCGGCGCCTGCGCTCGAGCGCGGTCACCTTGCCCAGCGCCCCGAGGAAGAAGCGCCCGTACCCGCTCAGGTAGCTGCTCGCGCCGCCGGCGGCCTTGGCCAGCGAAACGCTGTGCACGCGGATGATTCCCGCGCCGACCCGCAGCTCACCGGAGGGCGAGAGGCAGACCAGGTCCACCTCGTCGCCTCGTTCCGCGAGCGCTCGCGCCTGGCGCTGGATCCGGGAGTCGATGTGGAAGTCCGAGTAGTGGACCATGCAGACCCGCAGCGGGCTGCGGGCCGGGCTCACGCAGCCGCCCTCTCGTCCACCACGGTGTTCAGAGAGATCGGCTGGCCGTTGCGACGCAGAGACGCCTCGGCGGCCTCCATCGCGTTGACGATCTCGAGCCCGAGCGCCGCGTTGGAGCGGGGGACGCTACCCGTGCGAGCGGCCTGCGCGAAGTCCTTGAGCTCCAGGCCCAGCGGCTCCCAGGCGTCGATGCGCGGGATCACGATGTCGCCGCTGCGGTAGGTGAGCTGGTACTCGCCGAAGTTCTCCGGCGTGATGAAGTCCATGCCCCGGTCGTAGACGCGGACGGGCTCGTCGGACTGGGTGTCGTCGTAGACGACCATCCGCTTGCTCCCGACCACGACCATCTGCCGGACCTTGCGAGGGGCGAGCCAGGAGACCTGGACGTTCGCGTTCGCCCCGCTCGCGAAGGTCAGGGTGAGGAACGCGGTCTCCGGGACGCCGGCCTGGAAGACGCTGCGGGCCGTCGCGGCGACCTGCACGACGGGCTCCTCGAGCCAGTAGAGCAGGATCGACAGGTCGTGCGGCGCGAGGTCGCAGATCACGCCGTCGCGCTGGTACTTGCCGAGGTTCATGCGGGCGGAGGTGATGAAGTAGACCTCGCCCACGACGCCGTCGCGAATCAGGTCGCGGACCGTGTTGACCGCCGGGCTGTAGACGAACGTGTGGCCCGGCATCAGCACGAGGCCTTCCGTTTCCGCCAGGGCCACGAGCTCGCGGGCGTCCGCGGACGTCGTCGCCAGTGGCTTCTCGACCAGCACATGACGCCCGGCCTCGAGCGCCTGCTTGGCGATCGGGTAGTGGGTCTGCGGAGGCGTCGCGACGAGGACCGCTTCGACCTCGTCGTTGGCGAGGACGTCGGCCAGGCGCGACTCCACGGGGACGTCCGGATAGCGCTGGGAGAAGGTCTCCGCGCGCGTCTCGTCGGGCTCGCACAGCGCGACGAGCGCGAGCTCGGGCCGCTCGACGACATTGCGGGCAAGGTTCGGTCCCCAGTAGCCGTAGCCGACTACCGCGACGCCCAGCGGCGCGGCTGCCGAAGCGTCCACGAGCCGCCCGTTGCTCCAAGCGTCCACGACCGTGCTCTTCGAGTTCACGCCGCGCATGGTCTACGCAGCTCCTTTCCTTGTGAGAACAACCCACACCGTCTTGGCGAGGATGAGCAGATCGAGGCCGACGCTGTTTCGCTCGGCGTACTCGACGTCCAGCCGGACCATCTCCTCGTAGGTCCGTTCGTTGCGGCCGCTGACCTGCCAGAGCCCGGTGAGGCCCGGCTTGACGGCGAAGCGGCGGAGGTACGAGGACGGGTAGAGCTCCGCCTCGTACGGGATGACGGGGCGTGGCCCGACGAGCGCCATGTCGCCGCGGATGACGTTCCACAGCTGCGGCAGCTCGTCCAGGCTCGACTTGCGCAGCAGCCGGCCGATGCTGGTGACGCGGTCGTCGACGGCGAGCTTGTAGAGCCCTCCGCGGGTGGTGCCCTCGTCCTGGCGATCGATCAGGGTCTTCACGTAGTCGCGGTGCGGCGCGGAGTCCGCGTCGGCGTGCATGGTGCGGAACTTGAGGACCGTGAAGGGGTCGAGGTCACGACCCAGCCGGCGCTGGCGGAAGACGATCGGCCCGGGAGAGGAGACCGCGATCGCGAGCGCGACCCCGGCCACCACCGGCGACAGCAGCAGCAGCGCCGTCGCGGCGAGGACGATGTCGAGGCCACGGCGCAGGGAGGCCGCGGTGCGGCTCTGCCCCTGCCGGGCGATCAGAAGCTGATGCGCTTCCACGCGTATTCTCCGTTCAGGCCGTCATTGCGGTTGACTCGCTCGACCTACGCGCGGGCGCGGCCGGCGCTTGCGAGGACCGGGCGAAACGCCGCACGACGGCGCTCGGAGGCGCGAACTCGCGGACGGCCTCGACCACGCGCGCGAGCTGCGCGTCGGTCATGCCCGGCCAGAGCGGCAGCGAGCAGATGCGCTCCGCCAGGCGTTCGCTGACGGGCCGCGATCCGGCGCCGAGGCCGACGTGCGCGTAGGCGTCGGTGCGATGGATCGGCACGGGATAGTGGACCGCCGAGGCGATCCCACGCTCGTCGAGGTGCTCGCGCAGCGCGTCGCGGGCGTCCGTCCGTACGACGAACAGGTGGTAGACGTGGTCCGCGCCGTCGAACGGCGCGTCGATCAGCTCCACGGCGCTGTCCCGCAGGCCGTCGCGGAGCGCTGCGCCGAGTTCACGGCGACGGCGGTTCCACCCGTCCAGCCGGCCCAGCTTGACCCGCAGGATCGCGGCCTGCAGCGCGTCGAGGCGCGCGGTGGTCCCCACCACGCGATGCCGGTAGCGCGGGCGCTCGCCGTGCGAGCGCAGGAGGCGCACCTGATCGGCGAGGTCCTCGTCACGGGTGACGACGGCCCCGCCGTCGCCCCACGCGCCGAGGTTCTTGGTGGGATAGAACGAGAAGCAGCCGGCATCGCCGAACGTGCCGACGGGACGGCCCTTGTAGGTCGCCATGTGCGCCTGGCACGCGTCCTCGATCACGGGGACGCCGGCCGCGCACGCGACCTCCAGGAGCGGGTCGAGGTCGACAGTGGATCCGTAGAGGTGGACGGGGATCACGCAGCCGGTCTCGGGGCGGATGTGCTCGGCCACGATCTCGGCCGTCAGCAGGTGCGTGCGCTCGTCGACGTCGACGAGGCAGGGTGTCGCCCCGACGAGGCTGACGGCCTCGGCGGTCGCGATGAAGGAGTTGGCCGGCACGATGACCTCGTGGCCGGGCCCGACGCCCAGCGCCCGTAGAGCGAGGACGATCGCCTCCGTCCCGGAGGAGACGCCGATGGCGTGCGGGGCGTCGAACGCGGTGGCGAGCTCCGCCTCGAAGCGCTCGAGCGCCTCACCCATCGTAAAGGCCCCGGTGGCCGCGATCCCGGCGACGACGTCGAGCAGCTCGGCGACCAGCGCCGGGTCCTCGTTGTCGAGCCGCAGGAGCGGGATCCGCTCGGTTGTCGAGTCGATCACGCTCATGCTGCGAGGCGGGGGCGCGACGTCTGGGGGGCCGACTCCATCTCCGCGAGCTGCTCCTGCAGCGCGCGGCGGCCCCGATGGTGCAGCCCATGGACGGAGCTCTCGCTCCGGCCCATGCTCTCGGCGATCTCCGGCGGGGTGAGGCCGACGACGTGACGGAGCACGACGACGGTCCGCTGCTCCTCGGGCAGCGTGCCCAGCGCGTCGCGCAGGCACTGCGAGCGCTCGGTGGATGCCTCGTCACCGCGCTCGTCGCTGCCGAAGACCTCCTCGGTCGGGACGGCGCGTCGCTTGCGCAGGTGATCGATCGCGACGTTGTGAGCGAGGCGCAGGACCCAGACGCGGAACGGGGCGACGGTCGGGTCGTACTTGCCGATCACCGTCATGACCTTCGTGAAGACGTGCTGCGTCACGTCCTCGGCCTCATGGTCGTCGCGCACGATGCTGCGCACGTAGCCATAGACGTTGTCGGAGTAGCGGAGGTAGAGGTAGCGGACCGCCTCGCGGTCGCCCTCCTTGGCGCGGGCGGCGGCGCGGGCGACCATGCGGTCGACCTCCTCCGACTGATCCACGCGGGCCGCCCGACGGAATGACGCCTTCGGCTCGCGGCTCAGCTCGTCTGCGGCCAGCTTGAGCCGCCGGCTCCCTGTCTCGTTTTGCATCCTGCCGACCTTTCCGTGTCTGGGTACTCAGGCGGCCTGATCCGCGTTGACCGCGGTCAGGCGCCTCGGGGGCTCGATGAGCTCGTGAACGTGGGCGTAGTGGCTGGCTTCTGTGCGGTTCGCGACGCCCAGCTTCCGGTAGACGTTCGAGAGGTGAAACTTGATCGTCTGCTCGGTAACCCACAGCTGGCGGGCGATCTGACCGTTCGATGCCCCGGCGGCGACGAGGCGCAGGATCTCGAGCTCCCGGCGCGTGAGCTGCCGGTGATCGGCCTCGAGATCGACCGGAGCTGCGGCAAAGGCGTGATGGATGCTTCCGGCCCAGATCTCGCGGACAAGGGGGCCGATCAGGCTGGGCTCGACCGTCTTCGCGATCGAGGCGTGCGCGCCGGCGCGGATCGCGTCGCCCAGCCAGGCGGCTGCCGGCTGGGAGGTCAGCGCGACGATCTTCGCGGTGGGGACGGCTCGGCGGACCTCCGCGATGCGGGCGACGGCGGACGACGACCAGGTCATCTCGTCGACGATCACGACATCGGGCTGCGCCGCTGCGACCGCGGCGCCGCAGGCCTGACGACCGTCGACGTAGCCCGCCACGCGGACGCCGCTGGTGTTGCGGAAGCTGCGGCGGATCGCCTCGGCGGCGAAGCCGTTGTCGGTGACGATGACGACGAGCATCAGGCCGCCTCGCCCTCCGGGGGCCCGCCGCACCAGAACCGGCGCCCCGCGCGGCGCGAGGAGCGAGCAAAGCGGGTGAGGGGAATGACGTTGTCGGGCGTGTCGTCGGGCTGGGTCGTCGCGGCATGGCTGTTCGTCCATGCGACGAGGTCGATCGGCCTGCGCATCGCCGCGTCGCGGAACGGCAGGACCGTCGCGTTCTCTTCTCGGAGCACCGTTCGTCTCCCCAGTCAGGCCGCGACCGCGGCGGACTCTTCGTGGACGTCGAGCTCGCGCTCGCCGACAACCTCTGCAAGGACGAGACCGAGCGTCTCGGGACCGGCCGTGGCCGGGACGACCGCGCTCGCGCCGGCCCGGAGGGCGTCGGCCAGCCAGCCGGCTTCGGGCCGCTCGGCACGGACGACGATCCGCGCGTGCGGGAGCGTCGCGCGGATCTCCGCGATCCGCTGCAGGGCCAGCCGTGGCCAGCCCATCTCGTCCACGAGGACCAGGTCAGGGGCGAAGCGCGCCAGCGCGGGCGCGATCGCAGCGTGACCGTGACAGTGGCGCACGATGTTGACGCGGGCCAGCGTGGACACGCTGCGCGTCATGGCCTCCATCGCGGCTCCGCTGTCGGCTACGAGCGCGACGCTGATCACGACGTCGCCCCTGGCGTGAAGCGCCCAGCCGTCCGGTCGAGGTGGTGCCGGAGCGACGTGAGGATGTCCTGCAGGCTCTCGCGCTCCGCAGAGGCGAGGGAGCTCAGGAACGAGGCGGTATCGGGGAAGCCCTCGCTGTCGGCCTCGTATTCGAAGACGGGCAGGCGGGCGCTCAGGTCGAGTTTCACGCTGAGGACGGCGAGCAGGTTCTGGAGCGTCGCGTCGTGCGGATGCGCACGGCGGAGCTCAGCGAGTCGCTGAGCGGTGCTGGTCTGTCGAGGGGCATCGGCCACGGCGTCCACCTTCGTCGGAGGAGGTCGCGGTTGGAAGGGGAACTCCGTCTGGAACGTGGAGGACTCTTTGGCCCGGTGCCTGGGGCAGGTCCCACCCTGGGTGCGGGTGAGGAGGGGGTCCCGAGGGGGTCGTACCCTGGACGAAGGTGCAGGGGAGATCTGCACCCCAGGTGGGGGAGGCCGTCCCCCGCAGTCGCACGTTCGTCCCCCAGGTTGCCTAGGGCTTGTGTGACGGATAGGTTCTTCGCTCCCCAGGAGGAAGCGCGGCCACGGTGGGCATCGAACGAGTGAAACGCGAAGGAACGGAAACCGAAACGCTGCGAGCGGTCATTGCAGATGACGACCCGTTCGCCCGCCGCGTGATCAAGGACGTGCTGCAGAAAGCGGGTGTGCTCGTGATCGCCGAGGCCCGCAACGGCCGTCAGGCGGTCGAATTGACGCTGTTCTACCGCCCCGACGTGGTGGTGATGGACGTGGTCATGCCCGAGCTGGACGGCATCATCGCGACGCGTCAGATTCGCAAGGAGATCCCCGAGCAGCTCGTGATCGTGCTGACGGGCGCGGGCGAGGAGGACCAGGAGCTGGGTCTTCAGGCGCTCCGCGCCGGCGCCAGCGGGTTCCTCTCCAAGGACCTCGAGATCGATGCACTGCCGCGCGCGCTCGAGGGCGTGAAGGCCGGGGAGGCGGCGATCTCCCGCAAGATGACGCGGGCATTGATCGACCGGCTGCGCGACACGCCCAGTGGGTCAGCGGGCATGCGGCCGGTCAAGAGCCCCCTCACGGCGCGTGAGTGGGAGGTCATCGACCTGCTGAAGGCGACCAAGTCGACCGACCAGATCGCCGATGAGCTCGTGCTCTCCACGGAGACCGTCCGCTCGCACGTGAAGAACATCCTTCGCAAGCTCGACGTGCGCTCGCGCGAGGACGCCGTCGTCGTCGCGGACCGCATGCGCGGCTCGCTCGGGGGCGAAGAGCCCCCGGACACCGCCGCCTAGCGGCAGTTTCCTGCTGTAGCGCGGTCAGCCGGGCGGGAGTGCACCGGCGTACCCGATGACTGACTACCTGAACGCTTTTATTGATTCAAGCGTTTCACCAACCCTGCCGATGGGACAGGCGAAGGCGGGTTAGGACTCGTGCTCGGCTCCGGAGCGGAAAGGGACCGCTCTAGCCCACGAGCGCATCTATAGGGACCTCGTGCTGGCTTGGGGGGCGGGAGCTGACCGCCCTAGCGCACGACGTTCTGTCTTGGACCGGCGCGCTTGACGTTCCTACGCGCCGCTCGCTCACTTCCGCCTCTGGGAGGTCAGGTTGCAACTCCGTGTGCCCGTACGCGCCGATCAAGCGTGCGCCTCAACGCTCCGCCGCTCCGTCCTCGTCCGCCGCCTGATGCTCGGCGCGCTCGCGCTCCTGGCCCTGCTGCTCACGCCTCTCGGCGTCGGGCAAGCCGCGGCGAAGACGCTGTATGTATCGCCCTCGGGCGTCAACGGCGCCAACACTTGTCAGAGTTCGATCAACCCGTGCGCCTCCTTCGACACCGCGTATCACGCGGCCGCCGCCGGCGACGTCGTCGAGGCCGCCGGTGGCACGTACCCCGGCCAGACCCTCAGCCGCGACGCCACCAAGACGGGCGGCGCGAACGTCGTCATCCGGCCCGCGCTCGCCGCGACCGTCACGGTCAACGGCAGCGTCACTGTCAACGCCTCCTACGTGACCTTGCAGGCCATCACGCTGGTCGACGTCACCGTGCGCACGCTGGACGTGGCGAGTCCGCCCACGGTCACGGGAGTCACCCTCCGCGACATCAGCGGGCGAAACTTCAACATCTTCTCGGCGACGAACGTGAACGTCATCGGGGGCGAGTTCGGCCCGGCGAGCGCCTGTGGCGGTCCGTACGGCGGCTCCAACAACTCGATCCGCAAGCTGAGCGCGGTCAACCCGGCCAACATCGTCATCGACGGCGTGCGCATCCATGAGGTCCAGTCCTACGACCTGGGCCCGTGCCATATCGAGGGCCTCGCCATCTTCGCCGGCTCGAACGTCATCGTGCGCAACTCGAAGTTCTTCGGCAACTCGGTCTACGACGTCTTCCTCCAGGGCAACAGCGGGCCGATCTCCGGCGTCACCTTCGAGAACAACTGGTTCGCCGCTCCCGTGGGCGTCACAGGACAGGTGAACGGGACCACCGTCGCCTTCTCGGGCGTGAACTCGAACGTCACGCTGCGCAACAACTCGTTCAACGCGCTGATGTCGCTCGACGACAACGGACAGAACCCGACGTTCACGAACTTCGTCGTCACCGGCAACGTCGGCGTGCTGCCGTACAACGGCTGCAGCCTGCGCGGCGTCGCGTACTCCAACAACGTCTGGAAGGGCCACGCCTGCGCTACCACGGACCGCAACCTCAACGGCGCCGCGCTGCCCTACACCAACGCCGCCAACTCGAGCGCGCTCAACTACCACCTGACGGGCGGCGTCGCCGTCGACCGGATCCCGCTCGGCAGCGGCCCCGCCAGCGACATCGACGGCCAGGCACGTCCGATGGGCGTCGGCAGCGACGCCGGCTCGGACGAGATGGGGGGCGCGACGCCGACCCCGACCCCGACTCCGACGGCGACCCCGTCGCCGACAGCGACGCCGTCGCCGACAGCGACGCCGTCGCCCACGCCGACTCCCACGCCGTCGCCGTCGCCGTCGCCGGTGCCGACGGTGACGCCGGTGCCGACGGTGACGCCGTCTCCGACGCCGGTGCCGACGGGCAAGTTGTTTATGTCGCCGAGTGGTGTGGATACGGCGGCGTGCACGCAGGCGGCGCCGTGTAAGACGTTGGCGCGGACCTATCGTCTGGCGACGGCGGGGATGACGGTCGAGCTGGCGGCGGGTTCCTATGCGGACTCGAGCCTGCCGTTGGACGCGTCGAAGACGTCGTTGAGCGATGTGTTGTTCGCGCCGGCTGCCGGGGCGAGCGTGACGTTCTCCGGGACGCTGCACATCTATGCCCGCCATGCCGAGTTGCGGGGGATGCGTTTCACCAACTCGGTGTGGGTCGATTCGACCGCCCAGGATGTGACGTTGCGTGGCGACACGCTGAAGAACTTCCAGATCCTCTCAAGTGGTGCCGAGGCGCCGCGTGACATCTCGTTCATCGGCGGCAGCATGGGCCCGTCGGCGGATGAGAACAACCGCATCGCGTCCAACGGGACGAGCACGACGGCGTCGCCGACGAACATCCTGATCGACGGCGTGAACATCCATGACTACACGCTCAGTCCGGGTTCGAGCGCGCATGTGGAGTGTCTGCAGGTGTGGGCCGCCGACGGGTTGACGATCCGCAACAGCACGTTCCGCAATTGCGACGTGTTCGACATCTTCCTGCAGAAGCTGCCGGGTGGTGCGGCCGCGACGCCGACCAACATCCTGATCGAGAACAACTTCATGAACTGCTGCGCGACCGGGTTCTTCTCGATCCGTTTGGCTGATCATGCGGGCACGAGTTGGCGCAACGTCACGATCCGCAACAACTCGATGGACAAGGCGCCCAATCTCGATGCCGGGGTGCCGTACTCCAATGTCAAGGTGCTCAACAACATCGCTCCGGGGCTCAGCCTCTACACGGGCGCGACGGGCGGGGAGGGATCGCTGCCGGCGGGCGTGACCGTCGATTACAACGTCTGGTACGCCGGTGCGAAGGTCGGCACCCATGACCAGGTCGCGGCGCACGGCTACCGCAACCTCGCCACCGGCGACTTCCACCTCAACACCGGCGCCGCCGCCATCAACCGCGGCGACCCCGCCAACAGCCCGGCCAAGGACATCGACGGGCAAGCACGACCCCAAGGCATCGCCCCCGACGCCGGCGCCGACGAAGCCGGCTGACGCTCGTTCCCTCGCCGCGCCGGCTCGCAGCCGGCGCGGTTGGGAGGTCTTCGCTCTGGGAACGCCTACGCGGAACGCTCGACGGCGGCGGGGACCTCGATCCAGAAGGTGTTGCCGCTCTCCGCGCCCGGCTCGACGCCGATTGCACCGCCGAGTCGCTCCACGAGTCGCGAGCAGATCGTCAGCCCGAGGCCGACCCCCGGCACCCGCCGCTCGCCTGATGCGCGATGGAAGGGCTGGAAGATCCGCTCGGCTTCCTCCTTCGGGATCGGCATGCCCTCGCTTACCACCGAGATGCGCGGGCCGTTCGGGCCGGGCTCGGATGCGATCACCACGCGCCCGCCGGTGCGGGGGCCGTACTTGAGCGCGTTGGAGACGAGGTTCTCGAGCACGACCGAGAGAAGGCCCGGCTCCCCGTGGACATGGGGAAGCTGCCCGGTGACGATCGTCGCGTTGCGCTCCCGCACCTGATGGTCGAGGCTCGCGAGTGTCTCCTCGACAACCGCGGCGAGATCAACCGTGCACAGGTCGAGCGTCCGTCCGTCCGTCCGCGCGTCGGCCAGCAGGGCGTCCATCAGACGACGAGCGCGGGCTGCCCCGCGGCCGATCGCGTCGAGCCGCCCGCGGAGCATCGGGTCGAGATCCGTCCCGAGCTCTTCGGCCACCAGGATCGCGGAGCTCTCCGCGATGACCAGCGGCTCAGCGAGCTGGTGGGCCGCGGTGCCGGCGAAGCGCTCGACCGCCACATAGCGTTCTTCGAGTTCGGTGAGCCGGGCGGCGAGCTCCGCATTGCGGCGCTCGAGCAGAACCGGCGCGTTCTTGCTGGTCATCGCGACGGGGGGATCCGTGCGGTCGTGGCCGAGGCCAAGGACGCTGTCGGGGCCTGCGCCTGCGACGAACGTCCAGCTCGTCAGGCGGTGGCCGCCGGTCGGGACGGCGAGCCGCACGTCGATGTCGCGCTCACAGCCTTCGCCCTGACGCACTCGGCTCAGGATCGCACCGACGCGATCGCGGTCGGCAGGATGCACGATCTCCTCCCAGTACCAGCCGTGGAGGTGGTCCGGCTGCCAGCCGAGAACCGACTGCCATGCACCCTCCAGGAGCAGGAAACGCCCCTCCAAGTCGAGGGACCAGCGGAGCTCCCGCGAGAAGGACGCGAAGAAGGCATCGCGCGCGCGGGAGGAAACACCAGTCCGCGAGCCGGGCTGCGGGAGTGAGGTCATGTTTGCGCGCACTTCTGTCAACTGCGCGGCCATGCGCCCTTGCCGCGTCCGTTTTCCTTGGGGGCCATCAGATCTCTTTCCGTCCATGTGTGTAAGCCCTGTCCCATCCGTGTACTCGGGCTTGGCCTCCGGCATGCCGACAGTAGCCGAGGTGCGCGAGAGGGCGCAAGTGGCGGATCGGGCATATGGACGGATAGAGTCGCCGTCCGGATGGGCAGCGTCGGCATCGACCTTCTCGAGATCGACCGGCTGGAGCGGGCTCTGGCCCGTCGGCCGCATCTGGCCGCGCGCCTGTTCACCGAGTCCGAGCGCGCCTATGCGGCCGCCCGGGCGCGACCCGCAATGCACCTTGCAGCGCGGTTCTGCGCCAAAGAGGCGGTCGTCAAGGCGCTCGCGCTCGAGGTCTGGAACCCGCACGACGTCGAAGTGGTCAGGGAGGCGACAGGCGCGCCTTCGGTGCGGCTGTCCGGGCACGCGGCGGCGCGCGCCGCGGAGCTCGGGGCCTCGGTCACCATCTCGATGACGCACACGCGCGCGATGGCGGCCGCGGTCGCGACGGTCGGCGCGTGACGAACCCCCGCTGGCTCGAGCCGCTCCCCGACGCCGGGCTCATGCGCGCCACCGACCAGTGGGCGATCGAGACCAAGGGCGTCCCCGCGCGGCAGCTGATGGAGCGCGCGGGGGAGGGGCTCGCCCGCGCCGTGGGCAAGCACGCGCCCGCCGGGCGGATCGCGATCGTCTGCGGCAAGGGCAACAACGGCGGCGACGGCCTCGTGGCGGCCCGCCTGCTCCGCCAGGCCGGACGCGACGTCGACGTGCTGGCGGTCTGGCCGCCCGAGTGGATGGGCGAGGACGCCCAGGCCCAGGCCAAGGTCCTGCCGGGGCCGGCGCCGGTGCCCTTCCATCCCGATCGGCTCCAGAAGGCGCACGCGATCGTCGACGCGGTGCTCGGGACGGGCTTCGAGGGGACGCCGCGCGACCCCGCCGACGCCGTCATCCTCGCGATCAACTCGGCGCGCGCGCGGGTGATCGCGGCCGACGTGCCCAGCGGTGTCAACGCCTCCACGGGCGAGGTCGAGGGCTCGGCCGTGCGGGCGCTCGCCACCGCGACCTTCCACCAGGCCAAGCCCGGGCTGTGGATCTCACCCGGCAAGGAGCACGCGGGCATCGTCGAGACCGTCGACATCGGCATCCCCGCCGGCGCCCCCGGGGAGGCGGAGATCGGCCTGATCGGCGGTGGCGTGCTGTTCGAGATGCCGCGCCGCACCTCGGGCTCGACGAAGTTCTCCTCCGGGAACGTCTTCATCATCGGCGGCTCGCACGGGTTGACCGGCGCGCCGTCGATGGCGGCGCTGGCGGCGATGCGCGCCGGTGCCGGCTACGTCACGGTCGGCGGTCCGCAGTCGCTCGAGCTCTCCTTCACGGTGAGGCTGCTGGAGGCGATGATGGTCGGCCTGCCCGAACGCGACGGGTCGCTGACGCCGACCGCGCTCCAGCCCGCCCTCGAGGCGATCGGCCGCGCCGACGCCGTCGTGCTCGGCCCGGGGATCGGCAAGCAGAAGGGCGCGCAGGAGCTCGCGCGCGAGCTCGTCGAGCGCATCGACGTCCCGCTCGTGGTGGACGCGGACGGTCTCGGCGCGCTCGCCGGAGGGGCGATGGAGGAGCTCGTGCGGGTGCGGCCCTGGCCGACGGTGATGACACCGCACGCCGGCGAGCTCGGGCGGCTGCTCGGCGTCGACTCGAAGGAGATCGGCCGCCACCGCCTCCGGTACGCGCGCGAGGCCGCGGCCAAGGCCAAGGCGATCATCGTGCTCAAGGGCGACGACACGCTGGTGGCGACGCCCAACGGTCGCGTGGCGGTCTCGCGCGGCTTCGCTCCCGCGCTCGCGACGGCCGGCACGGGCGACGTGCTCTCCGGCGTGATCGGGGCGATGCTCGCCAAGGGCCTCGCCCCCGCCCACGCGGTCTGCGCCGGCGTCTACGCGCACCTCCGCGCCGGCCAGATCGCGGCCGCCCCGGACGGCCCGGACGGTGTCATCGCCTCCGACGTCATCCGCGCGCTCCCCGCCGCACTCGGGGGCTAAGGTCGCGCCCATGGCCCAGACCGTCGCGGACATCATGGACACCGGCGCGCCGAGCGTCGAGACGACCGACTCGGTCGAGCACGTGCTCGAGGTGATGCGCGAGCACGAGCTGCCCGGCGTGGCCGTGGTCAACGAGGGCGGCCGCTGCGTCGGGATCATCACCGAGGCGGATCTGATCCTCTCGGGCGAGGACGCCGACCTGCACCTGCCCCACTACTTCCAGCTGTTCGGCGGCTTCGTGTTCCTCGAGAGCCTGAGCCACTTCGAGGAGCGGCTGCGCAAGGCGGTCGCCTCCACCGCCGGGGACCTGATGACCGAGCACCCGGTGACCATCGAGCCGAGCTCGAGCGTTGACGAGGCGGCGCGCGTGATCGCCCGCAAGAAGCACAACCGCCTCCCGGTGGTCGAGCACGGCCGCCTGGTCGGCGTGGTGACCCGCCTCGACGTGCTCGAGGCGCTCACGAAGGAGTAGCGGTGCCACTGCGCGCCCTCGCCCGGGTCGATCTGGGCGCGATCGAGCGCAACGCGCGGCGGCTGGCGGCGGTCGCCGGGCCGGCGGCGCTGTGCGCGGTGGTCAAGGCCGACGGCTATGGGCACGGGATGGTCCCGGCCGCCCGCGCGGCCCAGGCGGGAGGCGCGAGCTGGCTCGCCGTCGCGACGGCGCAGGAGGCGCGCGGGCTGCGGGACGGCGGGCTCGAGGGGCCCGTGCTCGTGATGGGGGCGCTCTCGGAGGAGGAGCTCGCGGTCGCGGTCGCCGCCCGCGCCGACGTCGTGGCCTGGCGCGAGGCCTTCGTCGACCGCCTCGCCGCCCTTCCCGGGGCCGAGGGCAGTGGTGTCCACGTCAAGCTCGACACGGGCATGGGCCGCCTCGGCACGCGCGACCCCGGCGAGGCGAGCCGCGTCGCCGTGGCGGTCGCCGGCCACGACCGCCTGCGGCTCGCCGGCGCGATGACCCACTTCGCCACCGCCGACGACGACGCCGGCTTCATGGCCGAGCAGCTCGAGGCGTTCACCCCCTGGGCGGAGGCGGTCAAGGCCGCCCACCCCGAGGTGCTCGTGCACGCGGCCAACTCGGCGGCGACCCTGCGCGGGCCGGCCGCGCGCTTCGACCTCGTGCGCTGCGGGATCGCCGTCTACGGCATGGACCCGTTCCAGCGCGATCCGGTCGACCACGGCCTCGAGCCCGCGCTGGCGCTCGTCTCCTACGTCGCCGAGGTCAAGGCGGCGCGGCCCGGGCAGAGCAGCGGCTACGGCCGGCGCTTCGTGGCCGAGCGGCCGACGCAGGTCGGGACGCTGCCGATCGGCTACGGCGACGGCGTCCGCCGCGCCCTGACCAACAACGCCGAGGTGCTGGTCGAGGGGCGCCGCGTGCCGCTTGTCGGCACGGTCTCGATGGACAACATCACGGTCGACCTCGGCGAGGCGGGCGCCTCGGTGGGAGCCGAGGCGGTGCTGATCGGCGCCCAGGGCGGCGAGCGGATCCTCGCCGAGGAGATGGCACGGCGTCTCGACACGATCAACTACGAGGTGACCTGCGGCATCTCCGCCCGCGTGCCGCGGGTCTACGGGCCATGACGGAGCCGCTGGAGGCCGCCCGCGCGGCGCTCGCCGGGGAGCCGGCGTGGCTGGTCGGCGGCGCGCTCCGCGACCGGCTGCTCGGGCGCGCGACCAGCGACTTCGACGTCGCGGTCGCGGGTGACCCGCGCGCGGCCGCCGGCGCGATCGCGAGGGCGGCGGGCGGGACGGCGTTCGAGCTCTCCGGCGCGTTCGGGGCGTGGCGTGTGGTGGGCCGCGGAGGCCTCTGGAACGTCGATCTCGTGCGCCTGCGCGACGACGACCTCGCCGCCGACCTCGCCGCCCGCGACTTCACCGTCAACGCCATGGCCGAGCCGCTCGCGGGCGGCGACCTGCTCGATCCCCACGGCGGGCGGGCCGACCTGGAAGGGCGACGGCTGCGCATGGTCTCGGCGGCGGCGCTGGCCGACGACCCCCTGCGAACCCTGCGCGCGGCGCGCCTCGCGGTCGAGCTAGACCTCGAGCTCGAGCCCGAGACGCGGGAGGCGGTGCGGCATCACGCGCCCGGGCTCACCACGGTGGCGCCGGAGCGCGTGTTCGCCGAGCTCAAGCGGATCGTGGGCGCCGAGCGCGCCGCCGCCGGCCTGATCCTGGCCGAGGACCTCGGCGTCGCCGCCGTCGTGCTGCCGGAGCTGGCTGCGCTGCGCGGTGTCGAGCAGAACGTCTTCCACCACCGCGACGTCCACGGCCACACGCTGGAGGTGCTCGACGCGGTGGCGGAGCTGCAGGCGGGCTCGCCCGCGCTCGGCGAGCACGCCGGAGCGGTGCAGGCGCTCCTGGCCGAGCCGCTCGGCGACGACCTCAGCCGCGGCGACGCCATGCGCTTCGCCGCGCTGCTGCACGACGCGGCCAAGCCGGCGACGCGCGGCTACCGGCCGGACGGCCGCGTCACGTTCATCGGCCACGACTCCGAGGGCGCCGAGCTCGCGCGCGGCGTGCTGCGGCGGCTGCGCGCCTCCGAGCGCGTCGCCGACTATGTCGCCACGCTGACACTGCACCATCTGCGGCTCGGCTTCCTGGTCCACGAGCGGCCGCTGTCGCGGCGCGCGATCTGGCGCTACCTGGCCGCGACGGAGCCCTATGCGGCCGAGGTCACCGTCTTCACGGTGGCCGACCGCCTCGCCACCCGCGGGCGCAACGCCGAGCCGGCGATCGCGGCGCACCTCGAGCTGGCGCGCGAGATGCTCGGCCCCGCCCTGGCGCGCCGTTCGGGGTCATCGCCCGCCCCGCTGGTGCGCGGCGACGAGCTCGCGGCCGCGCTCGGGATCGAGCCCGGCCCGCGGCTCGGCGCGCTCCTCGACGCGCTCGAGGAGGCACGCTATGCGGGGGAGATCGCCACCCGCGAGGACGCGGTCAGGCTCGCTCGCTCGCTGCTGTCCTGATCGCCGCCTCGGCGACGCGCGCGGCCGCCGCCACCGTGCCGAAGTCGACGTTGCGCGGGATGTCGCGCTGCGAGTGGTAGTTGGACGGCATCTTGTACTCGTCGCAGGAGGCGAGCGTGGCGGTCCGCATCCCGCCGCGCAGCGCCGACAGCGCGTCGGTGGCGAAGCCGAGGCGCAGGCCGCGGCGCAGCGCGACGCCGGCGCGCTTCGCGCTGTCCGCGATCAGATCGCGCACGCCGGCGTCGTAGTCGGTCATCCAGATCATCCCCTCGCCCTCGAGCAGGATCAGCTCCGGCGAGCCCAGCGTCTCCAGCACCACGACGCGGGTGCGCGCCGGGTCGAGCCCCGGGCCGTGGCGGCGCACCCAGCCGCGCATCCCCTCCATGAAGGACTCCTCCGAGCCGGTCGAGACGAGCAGCACGCGCACGCCTTGGACCGGCTCCTCCCGCAGCCTCCGTGCGAGCTCGAGGATGACCGCGACGGCGGTGAGGTTGTCGTTCGCGCCCGGGACGACGGTGCGGGTGGCGATGTCGAAGAAGGCCACCATGCTGCCCGCGGAGATGAACGTGCCCAGCTTGCGCAGCGCCCGCCACCCGGTGAGCGCGCCGAGGCCGGCGAGGGCGGGGCCGGCCGCCACCAGCCGCAGCATCTGCGGCGACGTCTGCTGGCGCGCGTACCAGGCCGGGAAGGTGTCGGCCACGAGCCGGGTCAGCTCGGGGCGGAAGATCAGGCCACCGTTGGCGGCGTCGTGGTGGGCGACGAAGACGAGCGTCTCCGCGGCGTCCGGGTCGCCGGCGGTGCCGGTGACGTTGAAGGTCGAGCGGTGGGGGAGGAGCCGGCGGAAGAGGTGCGGCCCACCCGAGACGTCGTCGACGATCCCCGCGGCCGCCAGCAGGCCGAGCAGCGCGGTGCGGCGCCCGCCGACGCCCGCGGCGAAGCCTCCCGCCGACAGCAGCCCCAGCGGCAGCGCCATCGAGCCGACCGCGGGCTCCTCCTCGATGCGCGCGGGCACGCCGTGTGCCTCCAGCTGCCCGCGGATCCACTCCGCCGCCTGCCGCTCGCCCTCCGAGGCGGACGGCCGGTCGAAGCCCGCGAGGTGCTCGACGGTGGCGCGCAGGCGGGCGAGTTCCGGCTCCATGGCGCGCTGAGGGTATTGGAGTACCCTGCGGCGGCGATGGCCGCGGACCCGGATTGCCTGTTCTGCAAGATCGTGGCGGGGGAGGTGCCCGCCACGCGCGTGTACGAGGACGAGCGCACGATCGCGTTCATGGACATCAACCCCGCGACGCGCGGCCACCTGCTCGTGATCCCGCGCGAGCACGCCGCCGACGTGCATGCGATCGACCCGGAGGACCTGAAGGCCGTCGTGGTGGCCGCCAAGGGCCTCGCGGGGCGCGTGCGCGACCGGCTCGGCGCCGACGGCGTGAACCTCCTCAACTCGACCGGCAAGGTCGCCTGGCAGACCGTCTTCCACTTCCACCTGCACGTGATCCCGCGCTACGACAACGATCCCCTGCGCCTGCCGTGGCAGCCTGAGCCCGGCGACCGCGACGCGATCGCGGCCGCCGCCGAGGAGCTCAACGAAGAGTGAGACTGCGCCGCGCCGTGGCGGGCCTGGTGGTCGTCTGCGCCCTGGCGCCGATCGCGTCGGCGCAGGTCATCCCGACGTTCCGCAAGGACTCGGCCACCGACGGGCGCGGCGCGCTCGACATCGTCCGCGTGGCGATGTCACGCGGCACCGACGGGCGGCTGCGGGGCGAGGTCACGATGGAGAAGGCGTGGACGACGGCCGACCTGCGCTCCGCCACGGGGCCCTCGGGCTCGATCTGCCTGACGCTCTCCACGGCCCGCGAGCCGGGCGCCGATCCGCCCGACTGGCTCGTCTGCGCGACGCCACCCAAGGTGGGCGACGAGCTCCACGGCCGCGTGCTGCGCGACCGCGCCAACGGGCTGCCGCGGCAGGTGGCCGCGGCGACCGTGACGCGCCCGACCGCCCGCACGGTCTACCTCCGCTTCCCCCAGTCGGCGATCGACCGCCCGGCGAACGTGCGCTTCGCCGCCGAGGCCGTCACACGGGCGGCCCGGTGCCCGCGGCCGCTCGGTTGCCGCGACACGGCGCCGGACGCTCCGGCGACTGGAAATCTGACCTTGCGCAGTACTGCTCCGTCCGGTTAGCGTTGTCAGCGTCAGGACCGGTCGGTCCGGCCGGTCGAAGGGTGCAGCCAGCGAGGTAGAGGCACGAATGGGCACCGGGACGGTCAAGTGGTTCAGCGACGACAAGGGCTTCGGGTTCATCACCCCGGATGAGGGTGGCCGCGACCTGTTCGTCCACTTCTCCGGCATCACGGGTGACGGGTATCGGTCGCTCGCGGAGGGCACGAAGGTCTCCTACGACGAGGAGCAGGGCGACAAGGGCCCGAAGGCGGTCAACGTAGCCAAGCTCTGAGGGGCGCCCGCAACCCGCGCGAGCCCGTCGTGTTCAATGCCGGGATGCGCCCGACCCAGAAGGGACTCCTCGCCGTGCTCGCCGCGGCCGCGCTCGCGGCCGTGCCCGCCGCGCCCGCGTCGGCCCGGATCATCGAGATCGGCCAGACGGCGCAGCAGAACGCGCCGTCCTGTCCGGCCAATCCCTGCCAGGCGGTCTCCCGCACGACGGGCTACCAGGCCAAGGTCGGCAGCCAGCGCGGGCTCATGCGAGCGCCGGCGGACGGCAAGATCGTCGCTTGGACGATCACGCTCGGCACCCCGGGCGCGCGCCAGATCCGCTTCTTCAACCAGAACTACGGCGGCGCGTCGCAGGCCGGCATCTCCGTGCTCAAGCCCGGCACCAGGCTGTTCGGCCGCGTCACCGGCCGCAGCGCGCTCCAGAGCCTGCAGCCGTACTTCGGCACGACCGTGCAGTTCCCGCTCGGCCGCGCGCTCAACGTCCACAAGGGGTACCTGATCGCGTTGACCGTGCCGAGCTGGGCCCCGGCGCTGGCGCTCGGCATGGGCAACGACACGTCGTGGCGCGCGAGCCGGGCGCGCAACGGCTGCTCGGAGCCCGGCGTCCAGTCGGCGCAGCTCGACCTTGCGGACCTCGCCCAGTACCGCTGCCTGTATCGCACGGCGCGCCTGACCTACACGGCGACGCTGATCACGACGCCGAAGCCACCGAAGCGCTGACCGCGCCGCGGCGCGGCCGTCAGCAGGCGCCGGCGTTCTCCTGGCAGAACTGCTCGAACTGCTGAGGCGGCGAGCCCGCGGCGGGCGCCTGGGTGGCGGCCGGGCTGCCCTGCGTGGCGGGCGCCGGCGTTGCCGACGCGCCCGTGTTCGTGCCCGTGGTGCCGGTCGAGCCCGTGGTGCCGGTGCCGGCGGGCGTCGGCGTCGGGGTCGCCCCGGCGGACGGGGTCGGCGTCGGGGTGGCCGACGGCGAGACGTCGGCGGCGCCCTTCTGGTGCGGGACGGTGAGCACCGGCGGCGGCCCCGGGACCTCCGGGGCGGCCGAGTCGCTCCCGCCGCAGCCCGTCGCGACGAGCGCGAGGCCGAGAAGCGGCAGCGGAAGGACGGATCGGAGCCGGCGCACGACGGAGCCGATCAGCGCGGGAGCGCGGCCATGCGGCGGCCGCACACGGGGCAGTCGTTGAGGTCCTTCTGTGCGAGCTGGTCGCACCAGTTGCAGAAGCGGAGGTTCTCGGTCGCCCACGGAAGCTGAGACTTTGACGGGGCGAGCGGCAGAACCATTCCGACGACCTCGAGCGGCTCGCCCGTCTCGCGGTCGACGTAGGTCTGCCCCGGCTCGGCCTCGCGGATGATCTCGCGGCCGGTGGAGGGCGTGCGAAGACGATACTTCTGGCCCATCGGCGCCAGAGTAGCAAGGGCCGTCGCCCGTTCCGCGGCTAGGGTCCGCTCGTGCGCATCCTGATCTTCCACGGCTACCTGCTCGGCGGCACCGGCTCCAACGTCTACAACGCGCGGTTGGCGGCGGCGCTCGTGCGGGCCGGTCACGAGGTGCACCTGATCTGCCAGGACCGCGAGCCCTTGGAGCAGGCGTGGGTCGACGCCGCCGGGGACTGGGACGGCGGCGAGCTGTCGCTGACCACGCGTGCCGAGCCCGCGCACGCCACCGTCTACCGCCCCGACCTCGGCGGCCTCCTGCCCGTCTATGTCCCGGACCGCTACGACGGGATCGAGGCGCGCCCGTTCCCCGACCTCTCCGACGCCGAGCTCGACCGCTATCTGGATCGCAACGTCGCCGCGGTGCGCGAGGTCGCAGAGCGCGTGCGGCCCGACCTCGCGCTCGCCAACCACCTCGTGATGGGGCCGGTCGTGCTGGCGCGCGGGCTGGCGGGCCTCGACGTGCCCTACGCCGCGAAGATCCACGGCTCGGCGCTCGAGTACACGGTCAAGCCGCACCCGCGCTTCCTCCCCTACGCGCGCGAGGGCCTGGCGGGGGCCCGCGGAGTGCTGGTGGGCTCGCGCCACACGGCCGAGAGCCTGTGGGCGGCGATGGACGACCCCGAGCTCGAGCGCCGGACCCGGCTCGGGCCGCCCGGCGTCGACATCGAGCAGTTCGGGCCACGCGAGCCCGCGGCGGCGCGAGCCGGCCTCGGCACCCTCGTCGACCGCGTCCGCTCCGCGCGCGCGGGCACCGAGGGATCCTCCTTCGCGCGCGACCCGGCGGCCGCCGCCGACGCGCTGGCGGGCCTCGACCCCGAGCGCGACCGCCTCGTCGTCTTCGTGGGCAAGCTGATCGCCTCCAAGGGCATGGAGCTGCTGCTCGCCGCCTGGCCGCTCGTGCTCGCCCGCGTGCCCGACGCGCGGCTCGTCGTGGTGGGGTTCGGCGGCTTCCGCGAGGGGCTGGAGCAGCTCGCGGCCGACCTCGCCCGCGGCGACCTCGCGGCGGCGCGGGCGACACAGGGGGAGCACGGCGAGCCGCTCGAGCTCCTGCAGGCGTTCCTGGACGGCCTGGGGGACGCCGAGGCGGGGGAGTACGCCGAGTCCGCCGCCGCCCTGCCCGCGCGCGTGACCTGGGTCGGGCGGCTCGAGCACGACGAGCTGGCCGACCTGCTCCCCGCCGCGGAGGCGCTGGTCGTGCCCAGCACCTTCCCCGAGGCGTTCGGCATGGTCGCGGCCGAGGCGGCGGCCGCCGGGGCACTGCCCGTCGTGGCGCGCCCCGCGGGCC
>JAXDGC010000238.1:0-2564 GCA_034665245.1 Solirubrobacteraceae bacterium
CCCCACACCCCCTCCTCGCGAGCCGCCGCGGCAGCTCGGGCACTCCCCTCAATGCGCAGTTGCTGTTCGCCCCGCAAGAGCAACCGCGCAGGCCGCTAGGCTCAGCTCCCCTGCGGATCTGGATCGACATGACGGCGCCCGCGCACCCGGTCGTCTTCCGCCCGATCATCCGCCTCCTTCGCGAGGCGGGACACGAGGTGGAGGTCACGGCGCGCGATTACGCCCAGACGATCCCGCTGCTCCAGCGGATGGGGATCGACCACGTCGCCGTGGGGCGCCACGGCGGGGCTTCGCGTGCCAACAAGGCGAAGGCGCTCGCGAGCCGGACGTGGAAGATGCGCCGCTTCGCCCGCGGTCGCTTCGACCTCGCGGTCGCGCACGGCTCCAACGACCTCGCGCTCGCCGCCGCCTCGCTGCGGATCCCCGCGGTCAACACGTTCGACTACGAGTTCGCCGTCCAGCAGCACAACATCGGCTGCCGGCTCGCGCGCCGCGTGATGACGCCGGACGCGATCCCGCCCGAGCGGCTCGAGCGCTTCGGCGTCGGGCCGGGCAAGCTCGTCCAGTACGCGGGGCTCAAGGAGGAGTACTACCTGTCGGACTTCGAGGCCGACCCGCGCGCCCTGGAGGAACTCGGGGTGGATCGGCAGAAGATCGTCGTGATCGTGCGCCCGCCACCCGACGTCTCGCTCTACCACCGCAAGTCCAACCGCCTGTTCCCGCGCGTGCTCGAGCATCTGGGGCGCCGCGAGGACGTCACGGCGGTCGTGATCCCGCGCACGGAGGCCCAGCGCGTGCACGTCGTCGCGCTCCAATTGCCGTCGGTGATCGTGCCCGCGCAGGCGGTCGACGCGCAGAGCCTGATCGCGCTCGCCGACCTCGTCGTGTCCGCCGGCGGGACGATGAACCGTGAGGCGGTCGCGCTCGGCACGCCGGTCTACACGACCTACGGCGGTCGGCTCGGCGGCGTCGACGAGCACCTGATCCGCACCGGCCGGCTGCGCCCGCTGACCGACGAGCGCGCGATCGAGGTCGTCAAGCAGCGCGACGAGCGCACGATCGCACGGCGCGATCCGGCCGTCCTGACCGACATGATCCTGGGTGCGGTCGCGTGAGCCAGGCCGCCGCGACCCCCACCATGTCCCAGACCGCCCACGAGACGCTGGTCGAGCGCTATGCGCGCATGGCCCACACCTTCCAGCCCCGGCCCGTGGACCGCGTGCTGCGCGTGGTCGACCGCGTGCTCGCCGCCGTCGGGCTGGTCGTCAGCTCGCCGCTGATGGCGCTGTGCGCGCTCGCGGTGCGCCTCAGCGGCAGCCGCGGCGTGCTCTATCGCGGCGCGCGCGTGGGCCAGGGTGGGGCGATCTTCACGATGGTCAAGTTCCGCACGCTCAAGCCCGAGGCCGAGACGCGGATCGGTCCGTTCTCGGGTGAGGAGCTGACGCGGCTGACCGCCGGCGAGCAGACGCGCGTGGGGAGGATCCTGCGCGCCTCCAAGCTCGACGAGCTGCCGCAGCTGTGGAACGTGCTGCGCGGCGAGATGAGCATCGTCGGGCCGCGCCCGATCCGGCCGCTGTTCTTCGAGGAGCTCGCGATCGAGATCCCCGCCTACTGGCAGCGCCTCGTCGTACCGCCCGGGATCACCGGCTTCGCCCAGTTGCGGCTGACGCGCGAGATGACGTGGGCCGAGAAGCTCGCCCACGACTTCGAGTACATCGCCGACCGCTCGCTCGGGCTCTACTTCGAGGTGGTGGCCTCGACCGCCTGGCTCGTGCTGTCGCGGCCGTTCCGGCCCGCGGACCGCTAGCCGTGTGCGGCATCTGCGGCATCGTCCGCACCGACGGGCGGGCCGTCGACCCGCAGGTGCTCGGCGCGATGAGCGCCACGCTCGTGCACCGCGGGCCCGACAGCGGCGGCGAGGTGATCGATCGCGAGGCCGGGCTGGCCGCGCGCCGGCTCGCGATCATCGACCTCGAGGGCGGCGACCAGCCGATCGCGGGCGAGGACGGCCGCGTCGTCGTGGTCCAGAACGGCGAGATCTACAACCACGCCGAGCTGCGGGCCGAGCTCGAGCGCGCGGGACACGTGTTCCGCACGCCGCACTCGGACACCGAGGTGCTCGTCCATCTCTACGAGGAGCACGGCCCTCGCTTCGCCGAGCGGTTGCGCGGGATGTTCGCCGTCGCGGTGTGGGACGGCGAGCGGCGGCGGCTCGTGCTCGCCCGCGACCGCTTCGGCATCAAGCCGCTCTACTACCGCGACGCGCCCGGCGAGCTCGCCTTCGCCTCCGAGCTCAAGGCGCTGCGCCGGCTTCCCGGCCTCTCGCGCGAGCTCGACCTCGACGCGCTCGAGGCCTTCCTCGCCTTCAACGCGATCCACGGCCCGCGCACGATCTTCCGCGAGGTGCGCAAGCTGCCGCCCGGCCACGTGCTCGTGCTCGAGGCGGGGGCGACGCGGCTCGAGCGCTACGCGGCCGACCGGCCCGCGCCGGCATCCGAGCTGCGCGACGAGCCGTGGGAGGTGCTGGCGGGGGAGCTGCGCGAGCGGCTGCGCGACTCCGTGCG
>JAXDGC010000239.1:0-4290 GCA_034665245.1 Solirubrobacteraceae bacterium
CCCGACCTTCGCCGAGGCCTACAAGGTGGCCGCGCTCGACGCGGTCAACCGGATGGCATGACGTAGCGCTCGGCGGCGGCCGCGACGAGCTCCGCGTTCGATTCCGCGCGGCGGGCGTCGGGCAGCCAGTAGGTGTCCTCGAAGCCGATGCGGGCCTCGCGCCGGCGGCGCACCGCGGCGTCGAGCACCGCCCACGTGGTGAACTCGATCCCGTGGTGCAGCTGCGTGAGCTCGATGCCCTCGCGCTCGAGCCCGCCGTCGATCGCGCCGGCGGTCGCGATCGCGATCGCCGGCGCCGTCTCCTGCGGCTCGACGAGCGCGCGCCGGCAGCGGCGCGCGAGGCCGCTCGCGGCGAACCGAGCGGGATGGTCGGCCAGCGACAGGCCGATCTCGATCGAGATCCCCCGCTCGACGAGCAGCTCCGCCAGCTCCTCCCAGCCCTCCTCGATCACGTTGAGCGAGACGCAGTCGGGCAGCTCGGTCCATCCCCGCACACACTCGAGGCGGCGCTCGACGTCGCCGCCGGTGATCCACAGGCCGGTCGACAGCGAGATCTCGAGCTTCGGGGCGGCCTCGCGCAGCGCCGCCACCGCGGCGCCGCAGTGCTCGGCCTCGAGGCTCTCGAGGCCGTCCGGGCCGCGCGGGTGGACATGGACCGCGACGGCACCGGCCTCGGCGACCGCGGCGGCGTCGCGGGCGAGCTCGTCGGGCGTGAGCGGCAGCGCCTCGTGGTCGCCGGGCGGACGGGAGCCGTTGAGGCAGGCCTGGAGGAACATCACCTACCGCCCCCGTGCGCGGCGTACTCGACGATCGACTTGTCGACCAGCCACTCGACCGGCGCCTTGTCGTCGGTGTAGACGGCGCCGCCGCGCAGCCGCGGCGCGAGCCGCCCCGCCGACGCCTTCGCGAGCGGGCGCAGCTCGGCGGGCAGGCGGCCCGCCGCCGCGAGCAGGTTCGCGCGCGTGATCGGCGCCTGCGAGCCCATCAGCTGCGTGTTGGTCGGCTCGATCGGGTCGCGCGCGACGTACGTGAACGCCGTGCCCATCGTGGCCGAGAGGACCCTCTCGAGCCGGTCTGAGCCCTCGGGATGGCCGACGTTGATGACCACGATCCCGCCCGGCGCGAGGCGGTCGCGGGCCAGCTCGAAGAACTCGCGCGTCGAGAGGTAGAACGGGATGTACGGCTGGCGGTAGGTGTCGAGGTAGATCACGTCGTAGCGAGCGTCGATCCGGCGCAGGAACGGCCGCGCGTCCTCGGCGTACTCGTGCAGCTGGGGCCGCGCGCGCAGGCCGAAGTAGCGGCGGCCGATGTCGAACAGCTCGCGGTCGATCTCGACGCCGTCGATGCGCGCGGCGGGGAAGTAGCGCGCGTAGGCGCGGGCGACTGTGCCGCCCGCGAAGCCGAGCATCGCGACCCGCCGCGGCGGGTCGCGGCGGACCGCGAACGGAGCGACGAGGAAGCCGTCCCAGTACCCGCCGGTGAGGACGGTGCCGGGGCGGTAGAGCGAGTGGATGGCCTGGCCCTCGTTGAGCTCGAGCGTGCGCTCGCCGCCCGAGTGGTCGATCACCCGCGCGTACTGGTACTCGGTGTCGGTCTCGTGGATCACGTGCCCGTCCTCGGCCGCCTTGACCGTGCCGATCGGCAGTGCGAGCAGCGCCGCCACACCGAGCGGCGCGAGCGCCCAGCGGCGCCCGAGGCCGAACGTCGCGACGATCGCGAGCGCCAGCGCGAAGACGAGGAAGGTGCGCTGGGTGCCGGCGAGCGGGATCAGCAGCAGCGCGGACAGGAACGTGCCGAGCAGCGACCCGGCCGTCGAGATCGCGTACATCCGCCCCGCCGTCTCGCCAGAGTCCTCGATCCGCTCGAGCTTGAGCCGGATCGCCCACGGCGACACCGCGCCCAGCATCAGCACCGGGATCGCCACGAGCGCCAGCACGCCGAGCAGCGATCCGAAGCCCGCGCCGAGCGACACGTCGTCGAACGCTTTGACGCTGAGCGAGAGGAACGGCTGGGCGACGATCGGCACGAGCCCGAGCAGGACCGAGGCGACGAGCACGAGCAGGCACAGCGAGCGCAGCTCCGGGCGGCGGTCGGCCATCCGGCCGCCGAACCAGTAGCCGACCGAGAGCGCGACCAGCACGACCGCGATCGTGTTCGCCCAGACGATCGTGGAGGCGCCGAAGAACGGCGCCATCAGCCGCGCGGCGGCGATCTCCGCGCCGAGGGTCGAGGCGCCCACTACGAAGACGAGCAGCTCGAGCGGCGGGCGCGCCCGCGGCGGCGGCTCAGTCCTCGTAGAGGCTGAAATCGGCCTTGCGCGCCCCGCAGACAGGGCAGAACCAGTCGCCGGGGATGTCTTCGAACGGCGTCCCGGGCGGGATGCCGCCGTCGGGATCGCCGTCCGCGGGGTCGTAGATGAACCCGCAGGACTCGCAGATCCACTTCTGCACGGTAGTCGTCGTGTTCATGCCTGGATAGTAGGGTCGCTCGGCCATGAAGGTCGACCGCCCAGGCCCCGGCGAGGAGCTCAACCGCGGGGCGGCGACGCGCCCGCGCCAAGCCGCCACGGTGATCGTGCTGCGAGGCGGCGCGGAGACGCTCGAGGTGCTGCTCGTCAAGCGCAATCCCGAGCAGCGGTTCATGGGCGGCGCATGGGTGTTCCCGGGCGGCGCGGTCGACGAGGGCGAGGACCACCGCGTCGCGGGCGTGCGCGAGGTCGGCGAGGAGGCGAGCGTGGTCCTCGAGGATCCCGGGTCGCTCGTGGAGTTCTCGCGCTGGATAACGCCGGCGCAGGTCAAGATCCGCTTCGACACGCACTTCTACCTCGCCCCCGCCCCCGCCGGCGCCGAGCCGCGCCCCGACGGCGGCGAGACCGTGGACCTCGGCTGGTTCACGCCCGACGGCGCGCTCGAGGCCTACGGGCGCGACGAGATCCTGCTCGTGTTCCCGACCATCAAGACCCTGGAGCAGCTCGCGCCGTTCGAGTCGGCCACGTCGATCCTCGCCTGGGCGGAGGGCCGGGAGGTCGTGCCGATCGAGCCGCAGGTGGTCGTGGAGGGCGAGGTCGCGCGCGTCGTGCTGCCGGGCGAGCCGGGGTACGTGGCATGAGCGATGAGTTGCGCCGCGCGACGCTCGCCGTGCACGCCGGGCGCGGCTCGGGCGCCGAGGGCGATCCGCTCAACCCGCCGCTGATGCCGGCCGCGACGTTCCGCGGCTCCCGCTACGCACGCAACGAGGGCACGCCCGGGTGGGAGGCGCTCGAGGAGGCGGTCGGCGCGCTCGAGGGCGGCACCGCGGTCGCGTTCGCCTCGGGCATGGGCGCGATCGCCGTGGTGCTCGAGGAGCTGCCGCCGGGCGCTCGCATCGTCGTGCCGCACGACGGCTACACGGGCACGCGGGCGCTGCTGGGGGCGCGCGAGGCGGCGGGCAAGGCGGCGGTCGTGCGCGTCGACATCGCCGACACCGCCGCGGTGCTCGCGGCGTCCGCGGGCGCGGACCTGCTGTGGATCGAGACGCCGTCCAACCCGCTGATCACGATCGCCGAGCTCGACGCGCTCGTCGATGGCGCGCACGATGCCGGGGCGCTGGTCGTCGTCGACTCCACCCTCGCCACCCCGCTGCTCCAGCGCCCGCTCGAGTTCGACGCCGACGTCGTCGTCCACAGCGCCACGAAGTTCATCGGCGGCCACTCCGACCTCCTGATGGGCGTCGCGGTCACGCGCGACGCCGCGCTGGCCGAGCACCTGCGCGAGGGGCGGCGGCTGCTCGGCACCACGCCGGGTGCGCTGGAGGCCTACCTCGCGCTGCGCGGCCTGCGCACGCTGCCGGTGCGGCTCGAGCGCGGGCAGGCCAGCGCCCAAGAGCTCGCGCAGCGCCTCGCCGCCCACCCGGAGGTGCCGCGCGTCCGCTACCCGGGGCTGCCGGACGACCCAGGCCACGAGCGCGCGGCGCGCCTGATGGACGGCTTCGGCGCCGTGCTCTCGTTCGAGGTCGCGGGCGGCGCCGACCAGGCGGACAGGGTCTGCGGGCGGGTCGAGGTCCTCACGAACGCGACGAGCCTGGGCGGCGTCGAGACGCTGATCGAGCGCCGTGCGCGCTACCCGCTCGAGCTCGCCCCCGCGGGCCTGCTGCGCGTCAGCGTCGGCTGTGAGGACGTGGAGGACCTCTGGCGCGACCTCGAGCGCGCCCTGGCGGCTTAGACTGGACGGACTCCGGGATGTGCCGACAGGTGCGGCTCATTTGGGCTCCATTTTGTGGGCACCGTGGATGAGGTCGGCGGGGATCCGGCCG
>JAXDGC010000240.1:0-2656 GCA_034665245.1 Solirubrobacteraceae bacterium
GCGAGCAGGTCGCGCACCTCGGCGCGCTGGAAGAACGCCGCGGCGCCCGCGAGCCGGTGCGGCACCGCGCGCTCCTCGAGGGCGACGGCGACCGCCTGGCCCTCGTTGCGGATCGAGCGCACGAGCACGCACACGTCCTCGGGCGCGACCTCCTCACGCGCGATGAGCCGCTCGATCTCGGCGGCGACCGCCTGGGCCTGTGCGCGCTCGCTCTCACAGCGCCAGAACGCGACGTCGCCGCCGGCGCGCCCGCGCAGCTCCTTGACGATCCGCTCCGGGACCGGCTCGGCGACCGCGCGCGCGGCGACGAGCACGCGCTCGGGGCAGCGGTGGCTGTCTTCGAGGTGCACGACGGTCGCGGCGGGCCATTCGGCCTCGAAGTCGCGCAGGTTCTTCGCCGCCGCGCCGCGGAGCCGGTGGATCGCCTGGTCGTCGTCGCCGGCGGCGCTGACCTGCCCGTGCTCGCCCGCCAGCAGCTTCATGAGCAGGCCCTGGGCGAAGTTCGCGTCCTGCAGCTCGTCGACGAGCATGTGGCGGTAGCGCGCCGTCACCCGCGCCCGCACGTGCGGCTGGGTGCGCAGGACGCGGAAGGCGTTCAGCAGCAGGTCGCCGAAGTCGAGTGACCCCGCCTGCTCGAGCATGCGGTCGTGCGCCGCGTAGATGGCGGCGAACTCGCGCTCACGGTCGGCCTCGGGCCCGAGCGTCCCCGCCCACGCCGCGTAGTCCTCGTGCGAGACGAGCTCGTCCTTGAGGCGGTCGATGCGGCCGACGATCGAGCCCAGCAGAGCGCTCGGATTGCCGCGGATGTCGTGCGAGGCGAGCGGCAGCTCGTCGATGCGCTCGAGCAGCATCGCGATCCGGTCGGCGGGCGTGACGGGCGCGGAGAACGGGTCGAGGCCGGCCTCGAGCGCCTCGTCGTGCAGCAGCCGCGCGCAGAAGTCGTGCACGGTCGTGACGGTGAGCTCCTCGAAGCCGCCGTCGAGGCCGGTCTCGAGCCGCTCGCGCAGCGCGGCGGCGCCCGCCTCGGAGACGGTGAGGACGAGGATCGCCTCCGGCGCCAGGCCGCCCTCGCGGATCAGCCAGCTGAAGCGCTCGCAGAGCACGGTCGTCTTGCCCGTGCCCGCCCCGCCGATCACCAGCAGCGGGCCACCGGCGTGCGTGATGGCCTCGAGCTGGGCAGGGGTCGGCGACACCACCGTAGGATAGGCCCGGTGCCCGCCTCCGATCCCGCCCGGGACACCGACTGGCTGCGCATCTGTCGCAGAGCGACCAGCGCCCTGCGCGGCATCCTCGCCGACGCGCCCACGACCGCCGAGCGCGTGCTCGAGGTCGGCACGCGCGGGGAGGGCGGCGACCGCACGCTGCTGATCGACGCCGCCGCGGAGGAGGCGGTGTTCAAGGAGCTCGAGGCGCTGTACGGGGCGGGGCTCCGCTTCACGGCCGTCAGCGAGGAGCGCGGCACGGTCGACTTCGGGAGCACCGACACGCTCGTGGTGGTCGACCCGATCGACGGCTCCGTCAACGCCAAGCGCGGCCTGCCGCACCATTCGATCTCGATCGCGGTGGCCGACGGCGGCACGATGGCGGACGTCTTCTTCGGCTACGTCCACGACTTCGGTCCCGGCGAGGAGTGGGTCGCGCGCCGCGGCCAGGGCGCATGGCTCGACGGCCGCGTCCTTCCCCGGGACGCGGGCGAGCGCCGCGGGCCCGACGGCAAGCTCGAGCTGCTCGGCATCGAGTCCGCCGACCCGCGCTGGGTCCGCGACGCGGCGGATGCGCTGGCCGAGCACGCCTACCGGCTGCGAGCGCTCGGCACGATCGCGTCCACGCTCTGCCAGGTCGCGGCAGCGCGGCTCGACGGCATGGTCACGCTCAGGGGCTGCCGCTCGGTCGACGCCGCCGCGGGCCAGCTGATCGTGCGCGAGGCCGGGGGGCTCGTGGCGTTCCCGCGCTGCGCCTCGCCGCTGGCGGCGCCGCTCGACCTGATCCCGCACTCGCCGCTCGTGGCGGCGCGGACGGAGCAGGCACTCGAAGAGCTGGCGGAGATCCCGGTGGTGTGACGTTGTGGCGTCCGCGGTGAGCGTGGCGAACGTCAACGGCGGCTGGTGAGGAGGTGGGTTCGAGGCCAATCCGAGCACGAGTGTCGTCTCGATTGGCCAGGAGCCCATCGAGACGACATTCGTCGCCGCCGGACGGTCAAGCCCACTCCTACCCAGCCGCTGTTGACGTTCGTTTCGCGCCGGCTCATCGGCCGAGCTCCCCACCCTGCCACCATGCATTACGTGATCGACTGGAAGCTCGCCACCACCGTCGCGGAGGGGATCGCCGGCCTCAAGGCCGCCCCTGACGCCACCTCGTTCCAACACGTCGCCGGGCCGTCCGAGGAGAGCGCGCGCCTCGTCTCGGGCTATACCGGGCTGCAGGCGGAGACGCTGCCGCACCCCGAGCCGGTAGACCGCCCGCTGTGGATCGAGAGCAACCTGAGGTCGCTGCGCACGGTCCTCGACCCCGTCGCGGATCGCCTCGGGGGCGGCTTCGGCCCGCTCTCCGGCGCCGTCGGGGCCGCCGCCGGCGCGCTGCTGGCCGTCGAGGTCGGCGCGATCTCCGGCCTGCTCGGCCAGCGGGTGCTGGGCCAGTACGAGTTCCCGATCCTCGA
>JAXDGC010000241.1:0-8736 GCA_034665245.1 Solirubrobacteraceae bacterium
GACTCGCGGTCCATCGTCACGCGGGCGTACTTGGCCGCGCCGGGCTGCTTCTTGTAGGCCGACAGCAGCGCGTCCTCCAGCGCCTCCATCAGCTTGTCCTCGGAGATGCCCTTCTCGCGCCCGAGGACCCGTACGGCTTCGACGATCTCTTGCGACATGGTCCTCAGTCTCCCAGCAGGTTGGAACGGTGGATGTCGGCGTAGGCGATCGAGACGACGCCGGTGTCGGCGGCCACGGTGACGGCGTCGTCGGTCGCGCCGAGGAGCTCCCCGGTGAACGAGGTGCGCCCGTCGTGGTCGCCGCGGGTGCGCACGCGCGCACGGCGGCCGACGTAGCGCCGGAAGTGGTCGGGCTTGGTGAGAGGGCGGTGCGGGCCGGGCGAGGAGACCTCGAGCGCGTAGGTCTCGCGCACGCCGGCGAGGTGCTTGGTCACGCGCTCGCAGAGCGCGAGGCTGACCCCGTCGGGGTGATCGATGAACAGGCGGACGACCGAGCCGTTGACGACTTCGGCGAGAAGGACCTCGACCTCGGGCTCGACGCGCGCGAGCTGCTGCTCGATGTCGGCCTGGATCGTGCTGCTCATGGTCGCTTCCCTCCTTCTCCTCTCTACATGAAGAAAGCGGGCCAGCGCCCGCTTTCCGCACTACGCCCAAACGAAAGCTTCGCCGTTACTTATAGCACCGGGAAGCCTATGCGGCGGCCCGTGCGCGGTCCCTGTAGATGCGGTAGTCGCGGCGGTCCGGACGCAGTCCGGCGGCCAAAGCGAGGGCCTTGCGCGCGTCCTTCGGACGGCCCAGCTCGAGCAGCGAGCGGCCGAGGCAGAAGAGGGCGTAGTCGTTGGTCGGAGCGCGCTCGACGAGCGCCTCGAACTCGACGCGCGCGGCCTCGAACTGGGCGGAGCGGAAGTAGGCCCGCCCTAGCGCCTCGCGGATCGAGGCCTTCTCCGGGTCGAGGTCGCGGGCCCTGGCGAGCGGGACGGTCGCGGCGTTGAAGTCGCCGGCCTCGAGCAGCTGCATCCCGCGCTGGAAGAGGTCGTACAGCTCAGCCATGGGCATCGATTGTACGCCGCCGCGCGGAGGGCAGAGACGGCCTCGGAGGCAGTGCCCACCACGCCCGCAGGCGCCCGATCAGGCCGCCGCCGCGACCCAGTTCGGAGCGCAGGCCGCGGCGCTGCGCGCGCGTCGGCTCGCCGCCGCGGCCGCCGTAGCGCTGGTCGCGCAGGGCCCGCACGTACGCCGCCGCGGCGGGCGAGCGGGCGAAGGCGTCCTCGAGCGCCTGCAGCGTCGCGCCCGGCCCCGGCGCGCGACGCGCGCGGCGCAACGCGCGCTCGAGCTCCGGGAGCGGCGCGGCCCGCGGCCCGCGGCGGCGGAACGCGAGGACGCCGCCGACGAGCAGGAGCAGCGCCGCGGCGCCGCCGCCCAGGAACAGCTCCCAGCGGGTGCGGGCCTGCGCGGCCTTGCCGGTGCGCGGGTCGAGCGCGCCGCCGCCGCCGAGCTGCGGTGCGTCGCCGATCGCCGCCGTGCCGCGGTCGTCGCTCTGGGAGCGCGGCGGCGCGGCGGAGGGCGTCGGGTCGAACGTGACCCAGCCGATCTCGGGGAACCACGCCTCGACCCAGGAGTGCGCGTCGAGATCGCGGACGACGTACTCGCCGGCTCTGCGATCCAGCGAGCCCGCGGTGAAGCCGGTCGCCACCCGCGTCGGGATGCCGGCCATCCGCAGCAGCAGGGCCATCGCCCCGGAGTACTGCTGGCAATAGCCCGTCTTGGCGTCGAACAGGAAGCCGTCGAGCGTCCGCGCGGCGGGCGGCGGGGACTCGGTGTAGGTGAAGCCGCGGGTGAGGTAGGCCTCGACCGACTTGACGTACTGGAACGGGTTCGCCGCGCCGCGCCTGAGCCGCTGCGACAGCGCCCACGTGCGCTTCAGGTGCGAGGTCGCGAGCGCCTGCCGGCCGTCGACGAACTGGAGGCCGCCGACCCTGTGGTCGAGGCGCACCGCCTTGACGAACCCGGCACTGTCATTCCACTCGGGGAAGGTGACCTGGACCGGGACCGGGCCGGGCGGCGAGCCGGCCGCCGCCGGCGTCTTGTCGTCGAGCAGCTGGATCCCGCGGAAATCCGTGAAGTCCCGGTCGTAGCTCGACCCGGCGGCTGCGAGCTCGCGCTCGGACGGCTTCGGCGTGTAGACGGACACCGTGTAGGTGTCGCCGCGGCGCAGCGTGCGGCTCGAGGCCCAGATGCCGGGCGGCCCGTTGGGGATCGCGGCGCGGTGCGGCATCCGCGGCGCGGAGACGGCGATCCCGGCGGTCACGAACGTCCGCGTGCGCAGGTTGCGCACGGAGACCTTGATGGTCTGCGTCCAGCGGTCGCGCACGGCCGGGTTGGCCGGCAGCTCGTTGATCGTCGCCTCGCGCGTGCCCGAGCGGGCCTCGCGCCAGCGCTCGCCGTCGAAGATGTCCAGGTTCTCGGCCTTCCAGTAGGCCGGCTGGCGCGCCTTGACGCGCAGCATCTCGCGGCCGTCGCGCGGCCAGTCGAGCGGGCCGTAGCTGTGGTCCCAGGAGAAGCTGGTCGAGTGCGACGCGGCGGTCGAGAGCGCCCACGTCTCGTAGTCCCACCACGGGGTGTCGCGATCGAGCGCGGGGGCGATGATCAGCGCCGCGACCGCGGTCGCGCCCGCGAGCACGGCGGCGCCGCGGGCCTCGGTCAGCCGCAGGCGCTCGAGCCGCAGGAAGGCGAGCACGAGCAGCGTCAGCAGCGCGCCGCGCAGGAACTCGCCCGTGAAGTCGAGCGCCACGGCCGGGACCGCGTAGAGCGTCACGAGCAGGATCAGCGCCACGAGCGGGTAGCCGACGCGCGAGCGCCGCGGCCAGAACGCCGCGAGCGCCGCCACCGCGGTCAGGACCGTGCCGCCCAGCGGGATCACGATCCGCGTCCACTGGTCGATCCCGCGGTAGGGCACGCGCGCGCCGGGCAGCGCGTCGATGCCGCGGGTGATGCCCCCGGCCAGCTCGTCCCAGCGGTCCGGCCGCAGCAGCTCGTCGGCGCTGCCGGCGGCGAGGAAGGCGAGCGCGAGCGCCGCGACGGTCACCGCGCCGAGCGCGACCCAGCGCAGCGCACCCGTCATCCGCCCCGCTCCGAGCAGCCCCGCCATCGCCAGCGCGGCCGTGCCGACCGCGTACCAGGCACGCTCGCCGGCCGTCGGCGCGAGCATCGCCATCCAGTGCAGCGCGCCGAACGTCGCGAGCGCGAGGAAGGTCGCGCCGCGGGCGAACGCGAACGGCAGCACCGGCCCGGTCGGGCGCAGGGAGCGCGCGGGGCGGCGCTCGTCGGGCGTGGCGCTGCGCAGCGCGGGCGCCGGGCCGCGCAGTGCGGTGACGCCGGCGCTCATCTCGCCCCGGCGCCGACGGTCGCCATCAGGGCCGCGCTGCCCGTGCGCGCGGCGACGTAGCCGTGACAGCCCGCGACCTCGACCACGGCGCGGCGGTTCGGCAGCGCGCCGGGGATCACCAGCAGGCAGCCGCCCGGGGTGCGCCCGAGCCCGCGCGGCACGCGGTCGACGGTGCGCGCGGCGACGTAGGCGATCACGCCGCGGCGGTTCTGCGCCGCGGTCAGCGCCGGGCCGGTGTGCTCCTCGACCAGCGCGAGGCGGACATGGGCCTGGGGCCAGGCGAGCAGGTCGCGCTCGATGACGTGCGCGCGGCGGTCACCCGGCAGCAGCAGCCCGCAGCCGCCGCGCTTGGCGAAGTGGACGACGAGCGAGGCGGCGGCGCGCACCGCGGCGTCGAGCGCCTCGGGCGACTCGGGCGCGCGCGGATCGAGCACGACGAGCGGGCGCGAGTCGGCCTCCGAGATCAGCTTGCGCTCCATCAGCCCGGCGCCGCGGGCGAGCGCCGGCCAGTGGATGCGGGAGGCGGGCGCGCCCTCGCGGTGCGGGCGCAGGCCGTCGATCTCGGTCTCGGCCGCGGCGGTCAGCGCGGCGCGGGCGTGCACCGAGTCGCCGTCCTCTCCCCCGGCCGTCGCCTTGACGGGGAGCACGCGCGGGAGCACGAGCAGCTCGTCGGGCGCGCCGCCCTCGACGACGCGCTCGGCGAGGCCGAAGGGGTCGCGCAGCACGAGCGCCGGCGGCGGCAGCACGCGCCGGCCGCGGCGGCCGAAGGTCACCTCGACCCGCACGCGGGCGCGCCGGCGCCCGGCGGCGAAGCGCACGGGCTCGGGCAGCAGCGGCTCGTCGATCCAGCCGGGCGGCAGCGGCAGGCGGCCGGCGTTCGCCTCGATGCGCATGCTCAGCGGCTGCTCCTCGACGACGCTACGGGTGTCGAGCTCGCGGTGCACGCTCGCTCCCCACGCGCCGGCCGAGATCCAGCCCGCGGCCCCGGCCCCCAGCAGGAGCAGGGCGGAACCCGTGACGTAGAGCGGCTCGGCGTCGAAGGTGCCCGCGACGAGCAGCAGCAGCAGGCCCAGCGTCGCGCACCCGAGGGCCGAGCGCACGGCCGGTCCCTAGAGCGCCGGCGTCGCCGCGATCGCGTCGGCGACGATCTCGGTGCGCCGGATCCCCGCGGCCTCGGGGACGAGCATGATGCGGTGCGGGAGGACGACCTGGGCGAGCGCCTGGACGTCGTCGGGGAGCGCGTGGTCGCGACCCTGCAGCAGCGCCCGCGCCTTGGCGGCGCGCAGGAGCATCAGGCCGGCGCGCGGCGAGGCGCCGAGCTCGACGCGGTGGTCGCCGCGGGTGTGGTGCAGGAGGGCGACGATGTAATCGCGCAGCGCCTTGGAGGCGTGCACGCGGCGGGCGGCGTCCTGGCAGTCGAGGATCTCGGCGCGGTCGGCGACGTGCTCCAGGTCGAGCACGCGGTCGCCGCCCTCGTGGCCGGCGAGCATCCCGGCCTCCTCGGCGGCCGACGGGTAGCCGAGCTCGAGCCGCACCATGAAGCGGTCGACCTGCGCCTCGGGCAGCGGGTAGGTGCCCTCGTACTCGACCGGGTTCTGGGTCGCGAAGACCAGGAACGGGCGCGCGAGCTCATGCGAGTGGACGTCGACGGTGACCATGCGCTCCTGCATGCACTCGAGCAGGCCGGACTGCGTCTTGGGCGAGGCGCGGTTGACCTCGTCGACGATCACGATGTTGGCGAAGATCGGGCCGGGGCGGAACTCGAAGCGCTGCTCGCGCTGGTTGTAGACGTTGGTGCCCACGATGTCGGCGGGCAGCAGGTCGGCGGTGCACTGGATGCGCGCGAACTGAGAGTCGATCGAGCGCGAGAGAGCGCGTGCGAGCGCGGTCTTGCCGACCCCGGGGTAGTCCTCGACGAGGATGTGGCCCTCGGCCAGGAGCGCCACGATGACGTGCTCGAGCACGTCGTCGCGGATCTTCACCGCCCGCTTGATGTTCTCCGCGATCCGGCCCGCCACCGCACCGGCCTTCTGGACGTCCGCGGCCGGGACGGTGCCCGGAGGTTTCGGTTCGACTGGCTCCACTAGTTCTCCACCCTTACGTGTGAAGATGAACGAAGGCTCAACACACTGTCAAGGACGGCGCCCGCGACGGCGGCCTTCGAGGCTCGCGGGACGTGCCGCTCGCCGTCCGCGGTGACGATCGTGACCTCGTTGTCGGGCGCGTCGAAGGCGATGCCAGGGCGCGAGACGTCGTTGACCACGACCGCGTCGAGGCGCTTGCGCTCGCGCTTCTCACGCGCGTAGGCGAGCGCGCCGTCGCCGCTCTCGGCCGCGAAGCCGACCAGCAGCTGGTCCGGGCGACGGCTCGCGGCGAGCGCGCTGAGGACGTCGTCGGTGCGCTCGAGCTCGAGCGAGAGCGTCTCGCCCGCCTCGGTCTTCTTGATCTTGTCTGCGCGCGCCGACGCGGGCCGGTAGTCGGCGACGGCGGCGGCCATCAGCAGCACGTCGGCGGCGGGGAAGCGCTCGGCGCAGGCCGCGCCGAGCTCGGCGGCGGTCGCGACGTCGACGTACTCGATCCCGGGCGAGCGCGGCAGCGAGACGTTGGCGGCGACGAGCGTGACGTGCGCGCCGCGGCGCGCGGCCTCCTCGGCGAGCGCCCAGCCCATCTTCCCGGACGAGCGGTTGCCGACGAAGCGCACGGCGTCGATCGGCTCGCGCGTGCCGCCGGCCGTGACGAGCACCTTCAGGCCGTCGAGGGATCCCCCGGACCCCGCGCCGAGCCGCGCCTCGACGGCGGCCAACAGCTCGGCGGGCTCGGGCAGCCGGCCGACGCCCCACTCCCCCGGCGAGCCGAGCGCCCCGGTGCCGGGATCGAGCACTTCGACGCCGCGGGCGCGCAGCGTCTCGAGGTTCGCCCGCGTGGCCGCGTGCTCGTACATCGCATGGTTCATGGCCGGAGCCACGATCAGCGGTCGCCGGCACGCCAGCGCGGCGGCGGTGAGCAGGTTGTCGGCGAGCCCGTGGGCGAGCTTCGCGAGCGTGTTGGCCGACGCGGGCGCGATCAGGAAGAGGTCCGCGCGCTCGACGAGCGCGAGGTGCGAGAGCGGCGCGTGCTCAGGCGCCGGATCGCCCGGGAAGGCGCCACGCAGCGCGTCCGCCTCCCACTCCGTCACCAGCACCGGCGCGCCGGTGATGGCCGCGAACGAGGCGGTGCCGACGAAGCGCGTCGACGCCTCGGTCTGGATCACGCGCACTGCGTGGCCGGCCTTCGTCGCCAGCCGCGTGAACTCGAGCGCCTTGTAGGCCGCGATCCCGCCCGACACGCCGAGGAGGACGCGGGCCATGTCGCCGCCTCCCCCGCGGATCAGCCGCGGTAGCGGTACTTGATCTTGCCGCTCGCGACTTCCTCGAGGGCGATCGTGAGGTAGTTCTTCGAGCCCGTGTCGATCATCGGCGGCGGGAACTCCTCGAACGTGCCCTCCCCGAGGTTGTGGTAGTACGAGTTGATCTGGCGAGCGCGCTTGGCCGCCACGATGACGCTCGCATACGGGGAGTCGACGTTGTCGAGC
The DNA here is from genome assembly GCA_034665245.1 of Solirubrobacteraceae bacterium. Lineage (GTDB taxonomy): Bacteria > Actinomycetota > Thermoleophilia > Solirubrobacterales > Solirubrobacteraceae > DASQFQ01. The sequence continues at coordinate 6,956 of JAXDGC010000241.1, forward strand.
AGCTTGTCGACGCGGGGAGAGATCAAGTGTTCAGTCCTCGGTTCGGGGGGGTCTGATTCTAGCGGTCGCCCCGCAAAGCCCCGCGAACCAGTTGCTCGAGCTCGGCGACGGCGTCCTCGAGGCGGTCGTTGACGACGACGTGGCCGAACTCGGTCTGCGCCCCGAGCTCCGATCGCGCGGTCTCGAGCCGCGCCTCCACCTGCTCGGGCGAGTCGGTCCCGCGGCCGACGAGGCGCGCGCGCAATGCCTCCTCGCTCGGCGGCTGGATGAACACCTGCACCGCCTCGGGCATCGTCTCGCGGACCTGGCGCGCGCCCTGGACCTCGATCTCGAGCAGCACCGGCCGCCCCTCGGCGCGATGGCGCTCGAGCTCGGAGCGCAGCGTGCCGTAGCGGCGGCCGGAATAGCGGGCGTGCTCGACGAACTCGCCGGCTGCGACCCGCTCCTCGAACTCGTCGTCGGAGAGGAAGTGGTAGTCGACCCCGTCCTCCTCACCCGGCCGCGCGGTGCGCGTGGTGGCGGAGACCGCCAGCGCCAGCTCCGGCACCCGCTCCCGCAGCGCGCGGATGAGCGTGCCCTTGCCGACGCCCGACGGGCCGGTGATGACGAACACGCTCACGCGGTCATCGTCGCTCATCGCGCGGCGGTTCGAACTTCAACTGCGCTGGTGAGGAAGCGGGAGCGAACCGGCGCGGCGAGCACGAGTGTCGCCTCTACCCCGCCATCGGTGGCAGGGACGACATTCGTCGCCGGGCGGAACCGCACCCTTCCCTACCCAGCGCAGTTGACGTTCGCCCGAGGACTACCGTCGGAGCATCGAGACGAGCTCGGTGCGCTGGCGCTGCGAGAGGCCGCCGATGGTCTTGCTCGGCGAGATCCGGCACTGGACCAAGACCTTGTTGACCTTCACGCGCCCGTACTTCGGGACCGCGAGGAGCATGTCGAAGACCTTCGCGGTCTCGACGAACTCGGGTGGCTCCAGGAGCAGGTCGTGGATGCTCGAGCGGCCACCCTTGAGATCGCGCTTGAGCTGCGCCCGGCGGGTGCGGATCTGGTTCGCGCGCTCGAGTGCCTCCATCCGCTGAACGAGCGAGCGCTCGGGTGCTGCCACGGAGGGCTTGGCGGGCGTCTTCGTGGCGGGTGGCACGGCGGCGAGTCTACATCTGTCAGCCCCGTCGGCAACCCGAACCGCGCCAATTCGCCTCGACCTCAACTGAAGCTTGAGACACATGGAGGCGAGTTGACGGTGTGTCCGTCATTTGCAGGGCTTTTTCACGCGTTATGTGCTATGGGCTCCCGCTCGAGGGTGCCCGCAAGGGCCGCGATCCCGCTGTTTGCAAGGGATTCCGCCAGTTCGGCGGCGATCCGCGCGCCGGCCATCGGGTCCCGGAAGGACTCCGTCCCGACCGCCACCACGTCCGCGCCCGCCTGGAGAAGGTCGTGAGCATGACGCCCGCTCTGGACGCCGCCCATCCCGACGATCGGGACCGCGATACGAGCACGGACCTCGGCGACCTGTGCGAGCGCGACCGCGCGGATCGCCGGGCCGGAGACCCCGCCCGTCTCACCCCCGAGCCAGGGCACGCCGGGGCGGCGCGGGTCGAAGGCCATGCCGCGCAGCGTGTTGATCAGCGAGACCGCGTCGGCGCCATGCGCCTCGGCCGCCGCGGCGACGTCGCCGGGCGACGTGCAGTTGGGCGTCAACTTGACGATCAGCGGCTTGCCGGTGAGCGGGCGCACCGCGTCGAGCAGCCCGGCCGTCTCCCCCGGGTCGGCGCCCA
>JAXDGC010000242.1:0-5429 GCA_034665245.1 Solirubrobacteraceae bacterium
TGGTGCGCGTCGGTGTCGTGGAAGGCGGCGCAGACATCGTCCCAGTGATCGCGCAGCGCCGGCTCGACGTCCTCATCGGCAGCGATCACGACGTCGGTGTGGTCTGGGAAGAGGTCGAGCAGCTCGCGGAAGCGGTCGACGGGCAGCAGCTCGGCGACGTCGGGGCGGCTGTCGGCATCCTCGAGCGCGGCGATCTCGGCCAGCTCGCGGTGCTCGGCGGCGAGCTCGGCGGCGGGGGCGATCTCGACCCGCGTGCCCTCGCCCAGCGAGCGCTGGGTGAAGGTCGAGAACCAGCGCAGCGACTCGATCTCGATGTCGAAGAGCTCGACCCGGACGGCGCGCTCCTCGGTCGCGGGGTAGATGTCGAGCAGCCCGCCGCGGACCGCGAACTGCCCGCGGTCCTCGACCTGGTCGACGCGCTCGTAGCCCGCCGCGACGAGCTTGCCGACGGTCTCGTCGAGGTCGAGCAGCTCGCCGACCTCGAGCGCGAAGCCGTGCGGGCGCAGCTCGGGGTCCGGCACCTTCTCCGACAGCGCGACGGCGGAGACGACGACGACCGGCGCCTCCGCGCCCGGCGAGGCGTCAAGCACGGCATCGAGGGCCGCGACCCTGAGGCCCACGAGGTGCGCGGGCGGGGCGAGGTGGGACTCGTAGGCGACGCCGCGGCTGGGGTAGAAGCGCACCGGCCGCGGGCGCAGCCACGCGCGCAGGTCGGCCGCGAGGTCGCGCGCGGCGCGGTCGTCACCCGCCACCACGACCGTCGGGCGGCGCACGTCGCGGTCGGCGACCGCCGCGATCAGGAACGGGCGCAGCGACTGCGAGACGAAGGCGCGCGCGCCCGGCTCCTCGAGGCGAGGGGCGTCGGGATGGTGCTCGAGATGGCGGAGGAGGGGGCGGAGAGACATCGGATGCGCGCATGCCGAGCGACCGCGCGAAGGCGCGGCCGGGATGCACACCCGAGTCTACGAAGCCGCGGACACGCCCGGCTCGAGCGCCCAGGCGAGGGTGTCGAACAGGCGCCGCGGGACCGCCGCGGGCACCGCGGACCAGTTCACCGGGCCCCAGTCGTCGAGCGCGCGCTCGAGCGCGTCCGCGAGCGACGCGCTGCCCGGCTCGGTCGCGGGAAGCTCGGGGATCGGCCCGACCCCGAAGGCGTGCACGAACCAGGCGCTGTCCGCCACCCCGGCATGGAGGTGGAAGCCGTCGCCGACGCGCTCCTCGGCGAGCAGCAGCGTCACGTCGTCGGCGCGAGCGGTCAGGCGGGGACCCGGCAGCCGGCGCTCGGTGAGCATCGGGATCAGCTCGAGGCGGCGCAGCGCGAGGTTCGCCGCCAGCACCCCGGCGGGCCCGATCGCGAAGCGGTCGATCGGGGTCAGCGGGTCATCGGCACGCCACACGCCGCAGAAGGCCTCGCCGAAGCCGGCGTGGTGCGTCGCGGCTGTCCAGTCGACGAAGCGGCCGGCGATCGGCTGCGTCGCCCAGCGGCGGCTGTAGGCGTCGAGGCAGGGGGCGTCCCCGTCGGCCGGAGGCATGGCCGCCGTGGGCACAGGCTCGAGCCGGCGGCGTCGCCGCAGTAGCCCCATTGACACTGTTTCGGCTCAGGCGGGGCAGACCTGAAGGCGCCCTGAGGAGCTGCGCCCGGTCACGTGCCATGGAATCGCGACCGAGTCGCGCGGAATGGCGATGCGCGCGGTGGCGCCGGGCGGGAGCGCGCCCAGAGCCCGAGGCCGCTCCGGCCCGGCGAACCGCCGCACGCCGACGCCGACCGGCGCGGCGCCCCGGTTGGTCACGAGCGAGCCGCCCTGGAGCGCGGGCGTGTCCACCGGGGCGCGGAGCTGCCGGCACCCTCGCCGCGACGCGGGCCGGCGGGCCGGCAGCAGGCGGATCCCGTGAGCGGCGACGACCACGCTGTCGGCCGCCTGGCGCGCCCGCGCGCTCGCGGCGGCGATCTCCCTGGGAGACCAGGCCGGCGAGCCGTGCGCAGCGGTCTCGGCGAAGTACCGGCCGGCGGTCACGTCGGGAAGGAACGCATCCTGCGCCACCGGCTCGACGAGCCGGAAGCCGGGCGGCACGGTGACCCGGGTGATCTCGAGCGCGCCGAGGTCGGCCCGGGCGTTGTCCGCGTGCTCGCGCATGAAGCGGAACCCGTAGCCGAGCGCCGACAGATTCGAGCCCAGCGCCACGAGCGCGATCGCGATCGCGAGGGCGGATCCGCGCCGGCCCAGCCGCAGCGGGCCGAACAGCTCGGCCGCGATCAGGAGCAGGAACGTCACGTGGACGAGCTGGTAGCGGCTCGAGACCGGCTGGCGGCCGAGGGTGAAGTTGGCGCCGGCCAGGATCCAGAACGTGAGCGCGCCGCCGAGGAAGATCAACACCCGCGGCGAGGCGCGCCCGCCGCGCAGGAACCAGACGAGCGTCCCGGCGAGCGCGACCCCCAGCAGCGGCCGGCCCCAGGCGGTCGTGTTGCCGAACCATCCCTCGCGCGCGAATCCGGTGAGCGAGGCGATGCCGCTGGCCGCGGCGTCGAGCACGTATCCCGGGAGGGCGAGCACGTTGGACGACGAGAACGCGGACGGTGCGGCGTGGCCGTAGGCGGCGTACCAGAGTCCGAAGAGCGCAAGCGGGACGAGCGGGATCCATGCCTGCGCGGCGCGGCGTCGAAGCGCGACCGCGATCGCGGCTGCGACGCAGAACGGGATCCCGAGGTCAGACAGCGCCAGCGAGAGGACGAGCAGGACGCAGGACGCCGCGTTGCGCCGGCGCGTGTCGCGCTCGAGCGCAAGCAGCGCCCCCAGGCCGGTGGCCAGCGAGCCGACCAGGCCGATCTGGAACGACCACAGCAGGTCGTTCCACGCCGGGCCGAGGAACATCAGGAGCGTCGCCGCGACGAGCCCGGCGATGCGCCCGGCGCGCTCGCTCACGAGCGCGTACGTCAACGCGCCCACCGCGGTGACGGAGAGGCTCAGCACGAGCCGGAACGGCAGCTGCGAGTCGAGCCCGAACAGCGCCACGAGGAGCTTGTAGATCAGGACCGGGAGCACGCTCAGGTGGCCGTTGTGGTCGCGGAGCAGCGCGCTCGCGGTAAAGCCCGGGCGCTCGAGCAGAAACGCCCAGTCGTCGCCGAAGAATGTGAGCCTCGTACCGAGCAGGACGAGCGTCAGCGCCGACGCCGCGCAGATCAGCGCGACCGCGGCCCGGGCCCGCCCGGCCGTCATTCCGCCCGGCGGCCGGAGAGGTTGAGCCGCACGTACTCGATCGCGGGCTCGGGCATCTCGGCGAGCACGGCGGCGACGAAGGCGTCGCGCCGCTCGGCCGGCACGCGCTCGAGGTGCGAGCCGAGGATCACGGTCGTCAGGTACTCGGGCGGGTCGTCGGGCTCGACGCGCACGACCTGGGGCCACGTCCGCACCTCCGTGAACCCGAGCCGCTCGAGCCGCGCCGCGGTCGCCGCCGGCGACGCGAAGTTCCATGGCCCGCCCCAGCCGGTGAGCGCGGGCTCGGCCACGCGGTCGATGGCGGCCTGGACGGTGGCGACGTTGCCCTCGCCGCCGCACTGCGCGACGAGCCGGCCCCCCGGCTTGAGCACGGCGTGCATCCGCTCGAAGAGCCGGTCGTGATCGGCGATCCAGTGGAAGGTCGCGGTCGAGAGGATCGCGTCGACCGGCGCCTCGAGCTCGAGCTCGGTGAGGTCGGCCACGCGCACGTCGGCGCGCGGCCCCAGCCGCTCGCGCGCCTCGGCGACCATCGCCGGCGAGCCGTCGACGGCGACGACCTCGCCGCGCGGCAGCCGCTCGAGCAGCGCCGCCGTGACACGGCCCGTGCCGCAGCCGGCGTCGAGCACGCGCTCGTCGCCGCGCAGCTCGAGCCGGTCGAGCACCTCGCGGCCCATCGCCTCCAGCGGCGCCGAGACGCGCTGGTAGGACTCGGCGTTCCAGTCGCGCGGCTGCGGATTCATGGGAGGACTGTCTAGCGCACCCTCACCCGCTGGGAGATCACGGTCTGCCTGCCGTGGCCGTCGACGAACGTCAGCAGCAGCCGGTACCGACCGGCCCGCAGGCCGCGCCGGGCAGTCAGCCGCACGCTCGCCCGCGCGCCTCCGCGGACGCTCCGCCGCCCGCCGGCGTAGACGCGACTCCCGCGCGACAGTCGCGCGCGCACCGCGCGACTGCTGCCCGCGGCCGTGAACGAGACCTTGCACGTCACCTTGACCTTGCCGTGCTTGACCTTGCCCGGCTTGCAGGTCACGAGCGCGTCGCGCCCGGCGCGCCCCTGTGGACCGGCCGGCCCTGTCGGCCCCGTGGCGCCGTTGGTGCCGTTCGTGCCCGCGGGCCCCTGGGCTCCGGCCGCGCCCCCCGGCCCGTTCGTCCCGTTGGCCCCGGGAGCGCCCGGCGCGCCCGGCGCCCCGTCGGCGCCATCCGTGCCATCACTCCCGGGCGGCCCTGCCGGCGGTGGCGGCGCGGGCGTGCCGGTCCCGCTCAGCGTGAACGTCGCCGGACCGGAGGGCGCGTTGCTGAGGATCCTCAGGGTCGCGCCGGCGTCGCCCTCCGCGACGGGCGCGAAGCGGAAGCCCATCGAGCAGTGTGCCCCGGCGGCGACCGGGATGCCGGTGCAGCCGTCACCACTCTTGACGAACTCGTCGGCGTCCGGCCCGATCACGGCGGTGCCGGAGACGACGAGCGGGGCGTCGCCCGTATTCGTCAGGTTGACCGTCTGCGACGGGCTGGCCGTCCCGACTGCCTGGCCGCCGAACCCGAAGCCGTCGGGCTTGAGGCTCAGCCCCGGCTGGCTCTTGTTGAGGAGGACCGAGACGTTGCCCGCGAGAAAGCTGTCCTTGGTGACCGCGAGATCCGGCCGGCCGTCCGCGTCGAGATCGCCGATCGCCACCGCGTACGGCTTGCCTCCGACCGGGAAGCTCACCGGGGCGGCGAACGCGCCTGCGCCGTCGCCCGCGAGCACGGAGACGGTCGCGGCGTCCCAGTTTGGCACCGCCACGTCGGGCTTGCCGTCGGCGTTGAGGTCCCCGATGGCGACCGTGAACGCCCTGCCTCCCGCGGGGAAGTCAGCCGCGGGAGCGAAAGCGCCCCCGCCGGTGCCCCTCAGGACGACGACGCGATCTGCGGACGCGTCCGTGACCACGAGGTCCATGACGTGGTCTGCGTTGAGATCGCCGATCGCGAGCCCGAAGAGATTGCCGCCAACCGGCAGGCTGGTCGCCGCCGCGAACCCGCCGGTGCCGTCACCGAGCAGGACGGAGACATCGGGGGTGCTGACGTTGTCGTTGGCCACGGCGAGGTCGGGCTTTCGGTCCCCGTTGAGATCGCCGATCACGACCGTGGTCGGCGACTGCCCGGTCGCGTGGCTCACCGGCGAGGAGAACGAGCCGTCACCGGCGGCCCGCAGGAAGGAGACGTCGTCGGAGTCGGCGTTGG
>JAXDGC010000243.1:0-6077 GCA_034665245.1 Solirubrobacteraceae bacterium
CGGATCTCGCGCACCATCGTGTCGGTCAGCGGGTGGTCGGCCTTGTTGACCACGATCACGTCCGGGATCTCCATCACGCCGGCCTTGAGCGCCTGGATCGAGTCGCCCGAGCCGGGGATCAGGACGAGCACGACGGAGTCCGCGTGGTCGATCACGTCGACCTCGGCCTGGCCGACGCCGACCGTCTCGAGGAAGACGTCGTCCTTGCCGGAGGCGTCCATCAGCAGCGCGGTCTGCAGCGCGGCCTCGGCGAGCCCGCCCAGCGCGCCGCGCGTCGCCATCGAGCGGATGAACACGCCCGGGTCGAGGAAGTGCTCCGTGAGGCGGATGCGGTCGCCGAGCAGCGCACCGCCCCGGAACGGCGAGGACGGGTCGATCGAGAGCACCGCGACCTGGCGGTCGTCGCGCCGGCGCAGCTTCACCAGCGACGAGATCAGCGTCGACTTGCCGGCGCCCGGCGGCCCGGTGAAGCCGACGACCGCGGCCGACCCGGTGTGCGGGTAGATCTCGCGCACGAGCGCCCACCCCTCGGGGTCGTCGTCCTCGACCAGCGAGATGCCGCGCGCCAGGGCGCGCTTGTCGCCGGCGAGCAGGCGCTCGGCGAGCGAGGGCTTCGAGTCCGCCATGAGGCGGCAGATCATGCCAGGGCGAATACGATCAGCCGCGATGGACACGCTCCTGGAACGGGTGAGGCGAGCGGAGGTTCGCGGCGAGCCCGCTCCCCTCCAGGGCGGCCCGATCGCGCTCCTGCGCTTCATGCGCGCGCACCGGATGCTGACCTTCGGCTACGCGCGCCTGATCGTGCGCTGGGCGCGCCTGAAGCTGCGCTGGCGCGGGCGGCTGCAGACGGACGGGCTTTGCTTCATCGGCCCCGGCGTGACGTTCGAGATCGGCAAGGGCGCGTGCGTCAAGCTCGGCCGCTGGTGCTGGATCGGCCACGGCTCGAAGATCCGCGCCCACGAGGGCGAGGTCGAGATCGGCGCCAAGACGGTGATGGGCCAGGAGTGCACGATCTCCGCGTTCCAGCGCGTCTCCGTGGGGCGCGAGTGCATCATCGCCGACCGCGTGATGCTGATCGACTTCGACCACGGCGTCGTCGAGGTCGAGCGCCCGATCCGCGTGCAGGGCATCTACAAGCGCGACGTCCATGTCGGCAACAACTGCTGGATCGGCTACGGCGCCTGCGTCCTGCGCGGCGTCACGGTGGGCGACAACTCCGTGATCGGGACGAGCTCCGTCGTCACCAAGGACCTGCCGGCCAACTCGGTCAGCGCCGGCCTACCGGCGCGCGTGCTGCGGATGCGCGACGAGCCCGAGCAGCTCCGCTGGCGCTGACCCCCTAGCCGCAGACCGGCCAGGGGGTGGTGCCGCGCTGGGCGAGCAGCTTCGCCGCCATGACGTCCTGCACGGACTCCGGCGCCTTCGCGGGATCGCCCCTGCCGCCGAGCGCGCGCCAGGTCGCTCGGGAGAACTGGTACTTGCCGCGATAGCGCCCGCTCGAGGACACCGCGGCCGGGTTCCCGCCGGACTCGCAGCTGGCGATGCGGGCAAGCGTGGCCGCGCTGCCGGCGCCGCTCGCGACCGGCTTCGACGCCTTCGGCGCGGAGGCCGCGATGCCCAGGGCGCCGAGCGTCGCCGGGCCGGCGATCCCGTCCACGGTGAGGCCGTGCGCGCGCTGGAAGCGACGCACAGCGCGACGGGTCACCGGGCCGAACGCGCCATCGGCCGGCACGCCGAGCGCGCGCTGCAGGGCGACGACCGTGCTGCCGCCGGCACCCGCCCTGAGCGAGGCGCCTCCAGTGCCGGCGGCGGGCACGGCCCCGCCTGAGCCGCTAGCGGCGACAGCCGCACCGGCGATGAGCGTCATGGCGGCGAGCAGGGCGCCGGCCCCGCCGCGGCCGACCCGCTTTCGCCGGGCTCTCTGCGCGGCCTCGGCTCGACGACGGCGCGAGGCGCGCAGGGATGCGAGCCACGGGCTCGGGTTCGCAGGATCGAAGTTCGGCACAGCTACCTCCCGGGGTCTTGGCGCCTACGGGGTTAGCTGTCGGGCTCGCGCGAAGACCTGCGCTACGCCGCGCTCATGGCGGCGATTCGCCCCGGGAGCCAGCGGCTCCATCGGGTCCCCCGTTCCCCGCCTCTGGTCAGCGGGGATTCGGCGTGTTCGCTTCTTTCGGCACGGAAGGATAAGCACATAAGTCCGCGCTCTGCGGCACTTCCGGGCAATTTACCTCAGGCTGAAGTCAAGGGTTAGGTAAGTCGAGAGATGGTGCAAGGTTGCGGCTCGAACGGCTCATCGCACCCGGATCGGCGAGCGCTCGCTCGAGCTCCGCGGCATGCCCGTCGGCCCGCGCGCGCGAGTACGGCCCGGCCGTCCCGCGCGTCACGCCGAAGGCCCAGTCGGAGGCCTGCAGCGCCAGCAGCTCGCGCAGCGCGCGCGGCCCAGGCGGTGGCGTGACGGCGCCGCCGAGCACCCGCAGCTCGGCCGCTCGCGCCCGCCACGCGAGCTCGGCCGCCGCGGGCCCGCTCCAGGTGGTGAGATCGCGCGGATCGCCCCAGCTCGTCGGCGGCAGCCCGGCCGGCACCGGCGCGGGCTCGGACTCCTCCGCCAGGGCCGCGTCGAGCCGCGCGAGCGGGACACCGGCGCGATCACACGCCTCGATGACCGCCGCCAGCCATGCGACTCCCTCGTGCCAGAAGTGCCCGAGCAGCTCCGTGTCGAGGGCGCAGACGCAGAGGCCGCCGCGCTCGATCCGCCGGGCCACCTGCGCGACGAAGTGCTCCGCGTCGGCGCGCACCTGCGCGCTCGCGCGCGCGAGGTCGTAGGGAGCGCCGTCGACCGCCCACGGCGTGTGGCGGTGTCCCGTGTAGCGGCGCGTGTTGCGATAGGCGCCGTGGGAGGGATAGCCGGCGGGATGCCAGACGAGGTCCATGATCGCGCGGTCGATCGGGACGAGCAGCGGCCCGGCGCCGGTGCGCAGCGGGCGCAGCTGGGCCGGCGCGCCGGGCCCGAGCACGTCGGTGAGATCGACGCACGCGGCGCGCACGCCGGCCGCCTCGAGCGCCTCGTCGAGCCACGGCGCGTACGCGCACTCCGGCATCCACAGCCCGCCGCGCCACGCACCGAAGCGGCGGCGGTGCGCTGCGATCCCCGTCTCGAGCTGCAGCTGCAGCCCTGTGGTGGTGGCGAGCAGGGGCAGGACGGCGTGGGTCGCCGCCGACGTCCACGCCGCGTGCGCCGCGAACGCGCGCACGAGATCGCGGTCCCGGGCCTCGAAGCGCTCGGCCGCCGCCGCGTAGAGGCCGGCGGAGCGCTCGAGCTCCCGCGCGACCGCCGGGTCGTCCGCGGCCGCGACGTCGCGCCGGTGGGTCTCGGCGCGCACGTCGCGCAGGAAGGCGAGGAAGCGCTCCCCCACGCCGGAGGCCTCGAGCTGATCGCACAGCACGGGCGTCAGCGACAGCGTGACGCGGCCGGGCGCGGCGTCGAGCGCGTCGAGCAGCGGCAGGTAGGACGTCGCCATCGCCTCCCACAGCCACTCCTCGCCGAACGGCCACGTCCCGTAGCCCTCGACGTAGGGCATGTGCGTGTGCAGGACGATGCAGAAGCGCCCGGGCGGGCTCACGGCCGCAGCACGGCCAGGAAGTCCAGCGCCCGGTCGAGCTCGCCGCCGCGCAGCGCGAAGTCGCGGACCGATATCGCCGGCGTGAAGCGGTCATAGAACGGCTTCGTGATCCGCAGCGCCGGGTGGATGCGATCCCATCCGAGCCGCTCGATCGCGACCTGGTGGGCGTGCAGCTTGCGCGCGTGGAAGAGGCCGAGCAGCTCGACCGAGCCGAAGTGGCGCTCACACAGCGCGCGGTACTCCTCGGCGCGGTACTCGCGGACATGCCACGGGTTGCCCGAGCGCTCCGCGCCCGCGGGCGCGAGCGTGAGCACGTTCGGCGTCGAGACGTAGGCGACGCCGTCCGCCCCGACCAGCGCGCGCAGCCGCTCGAGCACCGCGTCGGGGTCTTGCACGTGCTCGATCGTCTGCAGGAACACGACGCAGTCGACGTCGCCCTCCCACAGCTCGAGCATGTTGCGCTCGAAGCGGAGCTTCGGACCCGAGTACTTCAGCCGGGCGTGCTCGAACGCGTCGGGGTTGGCGTCGACCCCCACGACCGACGAAGCCGTTCGCGCGAGCACCGCGGAGCCGTAGCCCTCTCCGCAGGCGAGGTCGACCACCCGCCGGCCGCCGACGCGCGACGCGATCCACTGATAGACGACGAGGTGGCGCCGGAACCAGTAGTTCTCCTCCGGGACGTCGGGCAGCGTGCGCTCGCCCGTGAGCTGGAGGGGCGGGACGCCAGGCGGCTGGTCGCGCTGCAGGTAGAGCTGGGCCACGGCGGGCGCGGACCTTAGCGGCCCGCTTCCCGCGTGCGCCTCAGGAGATCCTGACCGCCGGGAACCTCGTCGGCCTGAGCGTGTACCGGAAGGTCTTGGCCACGAGGCCCTCCTTCGAGACGGCGATCGTGATCACCGTCCTGGCCCGCAGCTTGCGGCCCTTGAAGCGCTCGGCGAGGGCGAGGCTCCTCCCGTTGAACCGGAGAACGACGCGGTTGAAGGCGCAGACATGGCGGGCGCTCTTGCAGGTCACCGTCACCTTCGCGCCCCGGGGGGCGCCGATGACCGTGAGCCTGCCCACTCGGGTCACCGGGGCTCCCTGTGCCGGCGCCGCCCCCACCGCCGCCGCTCGCCGCCGCTCGCCGCCGTGACGCTGAACGTGCGCTTCTCCGATGGTGGACCGCACCGGCGTCAAGGTCGGGACGGTCACGGACAACCTGAGCCGGATCAACTGCGGCCTCGACTGCAGCGGGACGTATCAGCGCGACTGCCTTCAAGGCACGCCGGACAACTGCACGGAACCGGGGGAGGCCAAGCGGCCGACGCTCACCACGACGGTTCCGGCCGGCTTCGGGGGTGGCCTGGAGCCGCGCCTGCGACGAGGGCTCGAGCACGGCCGACCGGTGCACGGTCGACGCGGAAGGCAGCATCACCGCGCACTACGACGATCTCAGCGCGCCCGACGTCGAGCTGACCGCTCCGGGCGCGGGTCCGAGGCGCGGCACGGTCACGCTCTCGGCCACCGCGTCGGACGACGAGTCGGACGTCACGAGCGTCCAGTTCCTCGTCGGAGGCGTCTCCGTCGGGACGGACAACAACGCGCCGTACCAGATCGACTTCGATACGACCTCGCGCCAGGCGAGCCGGTCGGTCGGGATCACGATCGACAACACGGTCCCGAGCCTCACCGTCGATGGGCCCGACCACCAGACCTTCGGGCCGGGCTCGACGCAGCGATGGACGTTCGCGGCGACCGACGTCACCAGCGGACCTCCAGCCGTGCAGTGCAGCGTCATGCCGACCGGCGCGGCTCCGTCGTTCGGCGCGTGCTCTCCGGGCGGCGGCTCGCACTCGGTGACCAACCGGCCCGAGGGCGGCTACTCGGCGCGCTTCAGGGCGACGGACGGGAGCGGCAACGTCCGGATCGTGGAGCGCACGTTCTCGATCGACGCCACGCCGGCCGTGACGCGGATCGACAGCGGCCCGCCGGACGGCTCTTCCTCCGCCGACATGAGCGTGACCTTCACCCTCTCTGCGAACGAGAGCGGCTCGACCTTCAAGTGCCGCGTATTTCCGGCCGCCCTCACCCCGGGCGCGTTCGGCCCCTGCTCCGGCAACGGCAGCCACACGGCCAGCGGATTCGCGCCCGGCGCCTACACCTTCGAGGTGCTGGCGACGGACCCGTTCGGGAACACGGATCCGACATCGACCCGGGCACCGCCAACACGGGCTACGGCTAGGGGGTGGGTCAGACCGCCGCGGCGGACTCCACCGGCATTACGTTCCTTTCGACCGCCTTCCGGGCCAGACGGGAACGTTATGCCGCTCCTACCGGCAGAACGTTCCCCCACGCTCCATCAGCCGGGCCGAGAGGAACGAAACGCCGCGTCGATCCGGAACCCCTCCCCTCACCAGCCGCCGTTGACGTTCGAACCGCCACGGCGCCGAAAGAGGCGTCCGCCTCGCCGCGCAGAAT
>JAXDGC010000244.1:0-3743 GCA_034665245.1 Solirubrobacteraceae bacterium
GCGAGGATGTCGACCAGGCCGAGGTGGTCGATGTGCTGGTGGGTGATGACGATGCGCTCGAGGTCCTCGACGCGGCGGCCGTGCCCGGCCAGCGCGCGCTCGAGCTCGTCGAGCGCCTTGCCCGAGTTGGGCCCGGTGTCGACCAGCGTCAGCGGCTCGTCCTCGATCAGGTAGCAGTTGACGCGCCCGACCGCGAACGGCGTCGGGATCGCCAGGCAGTGGTAGCCATCCGCGACGGAATCAGTCACGCGCGGATGAGGCCCAGCACCTCGTCGCGCTTGGCCTCCATGTCCTCGAGCGAGACGAGCGACTCGAGCGTGAGGCGCAGCAGCGGCTCCGTGTTGGAGGGCCGCACGTTGAAGTGCCAGTCCTCGTAATCGATCGAGATGCCGTCGAGCTCGCGCTGGTCGGCATCGGCGTAGCGCTCCTTGAGCAGCGCCAGCTTGCCGGCCGGGTCGGCGACCTCGGAGTTGATCTCGCCCGAGATGAAGTAGCGCGAGCGGTAGGGGGCCAGCAGCTCGGAGAGCGTCGCCTGCTTCTGGCCGAGCAGCTCGAGGATGAGCAGCGCCGGGATCGTCCCCGAGTCGGCGTTGTAGAAGTCGGCGAAGTAGTAGTGGCCGGAGACCTCGCCGCCGAAGACGCCCGCCTCGTCGCGCATGCGCGTCTTGAAGAAGGCGTGGCCGACGCGGTTGACGAGCGCGCGGCCGCCCGCGGCCTCCACCGTGTCGGCGACGGCCCGCGACGCGCGGATGTCGTAGAGGACGTCCGTGCCGGGGCGCTTCTCGAGGATCGACTCGGCGAGCAGCGCGCACAAGAAGTCGCCGGGCACGAACTCTCCCGTCTCGTCGATGAAGAAGCAGCGGTCGGCGTCGCCGTCCCAGGCGATCCCGAGGTCGGCGCCCTCGGAGCGCACCTTCGCGATGATGAACGCGCGGTTCTCGGGGAGGAGCGGGTTGGGCTCGTGGTCGGGGAACTCGCCGTCGGGCTCCCAGTAGGTCGGCACGAGCTCGAGGGCCTCGAGCCGTTCGAGCACGGGCCCGACCATCGGGCCGGCCATTCCGTTGCCGCCGTCGAGCACGACCTTGAGCGGGCGCACGGCCGCCGGGTCGATGAACTTCAGCGCCGCGTCCTGGAACTCGGCGTAGATCTCGACGTCCTCGGTGCTGCCGCCCCCGGGCGCGTCGTCGAGCCCGGCGTCGAGCAGGCGCCGGATGTCCCCGATCCCGGCGTCACCCGACAGCGCCACGGCGCCGCGTTCGACGAGCTTCGCGCCCGTGTAGGCCTTCGGGTTGTGCGAGGCGGTGCACATCAGGCCGCCGTCGAGCTCGCGCGAGCCGACGAGGTAATAGAGCATCTCCGTGCCGACCATCCCGGCGTCGAGCACGTGCGCGCCCTCGGCCATCATGCCCTCGCGGTAGCGCGCGGCGAGCTCGGGGGCGGTCAGGCGCATGTCCCGCCCGAGGCCGTTGCGCAGCTCACCGGTCGGCGTGTCCGCCAGGTTGGACAGCACGCGCGCGAACGCGCGCCCGACGGCCTCGGCGACGTCGCCGTCGATCTGCTCGCCGTAGAGCCCGCGGACGTCGTAGGCCTTGAAGATCTCGGATGGTGCTGACGTCGGCATCGGCGGCGGGAGGATACGCTGCCGCGCCGGATGCTCGAGACCCATCGATTCCACGCGTGAAGCGTGTCTGCGTGTTCTCCGGGTCGAGCCCCGGGGCGGACCTCGCGTATCGCGCCGCCGCCGGCGACCTCGGCCGCGGGCTCGCCGAGCGCGGGATCGAGCTGGTCTACGGCGGCGCGCACGTCGGTCTGATGGGCGTGGTCGCCGACGCGGCGCTCGAGGGCGGGGGCCGGGTCGTGGGCGTGATCCCGCAGTCGCTCGTGGACCGCGAGATCGCGCATCCCGGGCTCAGCGACCTGCGGGTCGTGGACTCGATGCACGAGCGCAAGGCGCAGATGGCCGAGCTCGCCGACGCGTTCGTGGCGCTGCCCGGTGGGGTCGGGACGCTCGAGGAGCTGTTCGAGGTCTACACCTGGAACCAGCTCGGCCTGCACGCCAAGCCGCTCGGCCTGTTCAACGTGCGCGGCTACTTCGACGGCCTCGTGCGCTTCCTCGACCACGCGGTCGCCGAGCGCTTCGTCACGCCCGCGCACCGCGCGATGCTGCTGGTGGGGCAGGACCTCGGCGAGTTGCTCGACGGGCTCGCGGGCTGGGAGGCGCCGGCGCAGCCGAAGTGGATCGACCGCGCGGCGACCTGACGCCCCGGAGCTAACCTCTTCGTCATGGCCGGTCACTCGAAATGGGCGGGGATCAAGCACAAGAAGGCGATCGTCGACTCGCGCCGCGGCAAGCTGTTCACCAAGCTCGCGCGCGCCATCACGGTCGCCGCGAAGGAGGGCGGCGGCGACGTCGAGGGCAACCCGCGGCTCGGGCTCGCGGTCCAGAAGGCCAAGGACGCCTCGATGCCCAAGGACAACATCGAGCGCGCGATCGCGAAGGGCACGGGCGAGGGCGCTGACGTCGACGCGCTCGAGGACGTCGTCTACGAGGGCTACGGCCCGGGCGGCGTCGCGCTGCTCGTGGAGGCCGTGACCGACAACCGCAACCGCACGGGCTCCGAGGTCCGCCACATCTTCGCCAAGCACGGCGGCAACCTCGGCGAGCCGGGCTCGGTCGCCTACCTGTTCGACAAGAAGGGCATCGTCGTCGTGGACGCCGAGCGCTACTCCGAGGACCAGCTGATGGTGGCGATCGACGCCGGGGCGGAGGACATCGGCCTCGACGACGACGTCTACGAGATCGTCTGCGAGCCCGCCGACCTGACCGCGGTGCGCGAGGCGCTCGAGTCGGCCGGGATCGAGCTCGAGACCGCCGAGGTCTCCCAGCAGCCCAAGACGCGCGTCCCGCTCGACGAGGACGGCGCCGGCAAGCTCCTGCGGCTGGTCGACGCGCTCGAGGATCAGGACGACGTCGACGCGGTTCACGCCAACTTCGACGTCGACGCCGAGGTTCTGGAGCGCGTCGCGGGGTAACCACCTGATGGTGGAAGCCTCCGCACAGCCGCGCTCGCGCTCGACCTGGTCGCCCCTCTCGCTCCTCCTGATCGCCCTGATGGCGGTCGGGAGCGTGCTGATGTGGCTCGGCGTGCCCGTCGGGCTGATCTATCTCGCCTCGCGGGTCGCCGACTCGCCGACGCCCAGCATGGGCCCCTACCTGCTGATCATCGTCGGCCTGCCGCTGGGGATGATCGCGATCGGCAAGGTGCTGGGCGCGCTCGACCGCTACCACGGCCGGGTGACCGGGCTCGACGACGGCAAGCCACAGCAGGCGGCGTGGATGAAGTCGATGCGCGGGGAGCGCGAGCGGAAGCGCAGACGCTCGGTGCTCGACGTGGTGATGATGGTCTCGGTCGCCGTCGCGCTGCTGCGCAGCGCGATCTGGTTCTTCGGCTTCGCCGGATCCTCGTTGCCGGGGGCGTAGGCCGAACGTCAACTGCGGCTGGGTAGGGGGTGGGTCAGACCGCCGCGGCGGACTCCACCGGCATTACGTTCCTTTCGACCGCCTTCCGGGCCAGACGGGAACGTTATGCCGCTCCTACCGGCAGAACGTTCCCCGACGCTCCATCAGCCGGGCCGAGAGGAACGAAACGCCGCGTCGATCCGGAACCCCTCCCCTCACCAGCCGCCGTTGACGTTCGAACCGCCACGGCGCCGAAAGAGGCGTCCGCCTCGCCGCGCAGAAT
>JAXDGC010000245.1:0-2717 GCA_034665245.1 Solirubrobacteraceae bacterium
GGCTGGGGCCTCTTCCTGATCGAGAACATGGTCGACGAGACGCGCGAGACGAGCGACGGGGAGCACCACACCCTCGAGCTCGCCCTGCGCCTGGAGGGAGGCAACGATGGCGACGAGTGAGAGCCCGGCCGTACGCCGGCGCGACGGGGTCGCCGTGATCGATCTCGCGGGGGATGTCAACCGCGGGGCCGAGGAGGCCCTCGAGGCCGCCTGGGCGCAGGCCGTCTCCGAGCGGCCCGACGCGGTGGTCCTGAACTTCGAGGGCGCGGGCTACATCAACTCGACCGGCATCGCGCTGATCGTGGGCCTGCTGGCCCGTGCGCGCGCCGAGCGGCTCGAGGTCCGCGCCTACGGCCTCACGCCGCACTACCGCGAGATCTTCGAGATCACCCGACTCGCCGACTTCCTGGCGATCAACCCCGACGAGGACAGCGCCGTGCGCGGCGCGGAAGGGAGCAGGGATGCCTGAGGCGACCGCGACGTTCGAGGTGCGCCGGCATGGCGCGGCGAGCATCGTCGACATCCGGGGCGACGTCACCGCCGGCTCGGAGGCCGTGCTGATGACCGCTTACGACGAGGCCGGCGACGCGCGGGCGATCGTCCTCAACTTCACCGATCTCGCCTACATGAACAGTGGCGGCATCGGCCTGCTCGTGACGCTGCTCGTGCGCGCCAACCGGCACTCGCAGCAGCTGCTCGCGTTCGGTCTGTCGGACCACTACCGGCAGATCTTCGAGCTGACCCGCCTCGACGAGGCGGTCGGGATCCACGACACCGAGTCCGACGCGCTCGCCGCGGCGGGCGCCTCCTAGGGAGCCATCATGAGTGAGGTCAACGAGAAGGCCGCGGCACGCGACGCCACCAACTGGGCCAAGAAGGTCTCGACGCTGAACGTCTCGGAGGTGCCCGAGGGCGCCATCAACATCAACGTC
Source organism: Solirubrobacteraceae bacterium (assembly GCA_034665245.1). Taxonomy (GTDB): domain Bacteria; phylum Actinomycetota; class Thermoleophilia; order Solirubrobacterales; family Solirubrobacteraceae; genus DASQFQ01. Next base: position 933 of record JAXDGC010000245.1, read on the forward strand.
GAGGGCAAGCGCCTCGCCGGGCCGATCCAGGGCTTCGGGAAGATGTGGCAGAAGACCTACCAGGTGCGCCTGCCGCAGGAGCGCGTCTCTGCGACCGAGCTGATCGCGACCTGGAAGCAGCGCTTCCCGGAGTTCTGGCCCGAGGGCAACGCCTTCTACGGTCCGCTCACGGGCATCGCGCCGGGCGAGGTCGCGCTGCTGAACATGACGCTCCCGGGCAAGATGAAGCTCTCGACCGGCGTGATGGTGCTCTACGCCGACGAGGAGTCCTTCACGCTGATGACGCCGCAGGGCCACATGTTCGCCGGCTGGATCACGTTCTCGGCGACCGAGCGCGAGGGGGAGACCGTCGCGCAGGCGCAGGTGCTGATGCGCGCGTCGGACCCGATCTTCGAGATGGGGCTGACGATGGGCGGCCACAAGCAGGAGGACCGCTTCTGGAACCACACGCTGGCGGCCGTCGCCTCGCACTTCGGCGAGGCCGACGCGGAGGTCGACACCCAGGTCGTGTGCGTCGACAAGAAGCGCCAGTGGTCGAAGTGGCGCAACGTCTGGCACTCGTCGGCGATCCGGTCGACGCTGTACATGCTCGGCGCGCCGGTGCGCGGCGTGAAGGGGCTGTTCGGCGCCAAGCAGCCGGTTGCCTGACGCGGTCGTCGTCGGCGCGGGGCCCAACGGCCTCGCGGCGGCGATCGCGCTGGCCCGCGGCGGGCGCTCGGTGCGGGTGCTCGAGGCGGCGGAGACGGTCGGGGGAGGGTCGCGCTCGGCGGAGCTGACCCTCCCCGGCTTCGTCCACGACATCTGCTCGGCGGTGCACCCGCACCCGCTGGCGTCGCCGTTCCTGCGCGAGCTGCCGCTCGCCGAGCACGGGCTCGAGCTGGTCCAGCCCGAGCTCGCGCTCGTGCACCCGCTCGACGACGGCGAGGCGGTCGTGCTCGAGCGCTCGGTCGAGGCGACGGCGCAGTCGATCGGCGGGCGCGACGGCGAGCGCTATCGCCGCCTGATGGCGCCGCTCGCGCGCGACGCCGCCGACGTGCTGCTGCCCGAGCTGCTCGGCCCGCTGCGGCCGCCGCGGCATCCGATCGCGATGGCGCGCTTCGGCCTCGTCGCGCTGCGCACCGCGGCCGGGCTGGCCAAGCGCTTCGACGGCGAGCGCGCGCCGGCGCTGGTCGCCGGGATGGCCGCGCATTCGATGCTGCGCCTCGACGAGCGCCCGACCGCGGCCGTCGGGCTCGTGCTCGCGATCACCGGCCACGCCGTCGGCTGGCCCGTCGCGCGCGGCGGCTCGCAGGCGGTCGCCGACGCGCTCGCCTCCTACCTGCGCTCGCTGGGGGGCGAGATCGAGACCGGCCGGCGCGTGGAGAGCGTCGACGAGCTCGGCGACGCCGGCGCGATCCTGCTCGACGTCACGCCGAGGCAGGTGCTCGCGCTCGCCGGCCACCGCCTGCCGGCCCGCTACCGCCGAGCGCTCGAGCGCTACCGCTACGGCCCCGGAGTCTTCAAGCTCGACTGGGCGCTCGACGGGCCGATCCCCTGGCGCGCCCCGGACGGCGCTCGCGCCGGCACGCTGCACCTCGGCGGCACGTTCGCGGAGATCGCGGCCGCCGAGGCCGACGTGGCCGAGGGCCGCCACCCCGAGCGCCCCTACGTCCTGCTCTCCCAGCCCACGCTCTGCGATCCCAGCCGCGCGCCGGCGGGCAAGCACACCGCCTGGGCCTACTGCCACGTCCCGGCCGGCTCGACCCGCGACATGACGGCCGCGATCGAGGGCCAGATAGAGCGCTT
>JAXDGC010000246.1:0-5375 GCA_034665245.1 Solirubrobacteraceae bacterium
GTCTACGAGCTGGTGCCGCGCGGCTGGCAGCTGATGGCCGCGCCGCCGCCGGTCGACGACGTGCGCATCCGGCTGCGCCACGGCCCGTAGGCGGTCAGCGGCCGGTCAGCCTGCGCGCGGCGCGGCCCAGTGGCGAGCCGTCGAAAGCCTCGCCCATCGTGCCGACCGCGTTGGCGGCGCCGTGGCCGGCGCGGCCGAGGGCGGAGGACTCGGCGGGGAGGACGGCGTCGTCGGGATCGCCGGCGAGCGCGATCGCGGCGTCGCGGACCGCGTCGCGCGCGCCGGAGATCTCCCCGGCCCAGCGGCGGTGGAAGGCGGCGAGCGCGACGTCGCCGCGGCGCTCGGCGAGCGCCGCGAGGTAGAGCAGCAGCGTCGTGACGTGCTCGGCGTCGAGCACCGCGAGCCGCAGCGCCTGGTTGCGCTCGAGCATCAGGTCGCCGGCGAGGTTGCGCACCCCGGCCAGGCGAGAGCCGACGCCCTGCGCGGCCGGGAAGCCGTGGAGGTCGTGCTTGGCCGTCTCCTTGCCCAGCTCGCCGACGAGGCCGCGGGCCCGCACCGCGCCGTCGCGCAGCGGCTTGGCGGGCGCGCCGCCGAGGCGGTCGGCGAGACGCCCCCAGTGGCTCGCGAGCTGGCGGCCGGTGGCGTGGAGCTCGCGCAGGGCGCGGTGCTCCGCGGCGTAAAGGCCGGGCTCGCTCAGCGGTACCGGCCCGGTTCCCACAGCGGCTCCTCGCCCGCGTTGGCCGCGCGGGAGAGGATGAAGAGCAGGTCGGAGAGGCGGTTGAGGTAGCGGACGCACTCGCGGTTGATCTCGTCGCCGCAGTCGATCGTTCGCCGCTCGGCGCGCCGGCAGACCGTGCGGCAGACGTGCAGGTGCGCGGCCGCCGGCGTGCCGCCGGGCAGCACGAAGGACTTCAGCGACGGCAGGTCGGCGTTGACCCGGTCGCAGATCTCCTCGAGCCAGGTCGTCTGCTCCGGCCGCACACGCAGGCGCTCCCGATCGCCGCCGTCCGGCACCGAGATGTCGGCGCCGACGTCGAACAGGTCGTTCTGGATCCGCCGCAGCCAGTCGGCGTGCGGGTCCGGCAGGCCGGGCGCCGTGAGCGCGAGCCCGAGCTGCGCGTTGAGCTCGTCGACGGTCCCGTACGCCTCGATCCGCGGGTGCGTCTTGGGCACCCGGCTCATGTCGCCCAGATGCGTCTCGCCGTCATCGCCGAGGCGCGTGTAGATGCGGGTGAGATTGACGGTCATGGCGTCTCCCGGACGGTAACATCCCGCACTCATAGTCCAAGGTCGGTGGACAGGGAAGCCGGTGTGAAACCGGCGCGGACCCGCCACTGTGACCGGGGATGCCGAGCGCACGCGGCCCGAGAGGGCCGCATCCACTGGGCCGCCACGTGCGGACCGGGAAGGAGCGTGAGGTCGGCCCGGAAGCCAGGAGACCTCCCTCCGACCGCAAAGCCGAGAAGCCCTCGTGGAAGGGGTGGCTCTGATGAACAAGTTCCTGTCCGGCCTGCTGGCCGGAATCGCGCTGCTGATCGCGGCGCCGATCGCCCTCGCGGCCGATGTCGCCGTTCGCGTCGAGGGGACGCCCGACACGCTCGTCCCACGCACGATCGTCACGACCCAGGCCGGGACGTTCACGAAGGACGGCAACCCTGCCCACCAGTGCTCCTCCGCCAGCGCCGGGGGTGCGCTCGAGCGCGCGACAGCGGGCGACTGGAGCGGCCGCTGGGCGTCGTTCGGCGACTACGAGATCCAGACCATCAAGGGCGAGCGCCATGCCTCCGACGCGAACGACCCGTCCGGTACGTACTGGGCGTTCTGGCTCAACTACAAGCCCGCGAGCGCCGGCGCCTGCGGGACCCAGGTGCAGACCGGCGACGACGTCCTGTTGTTCCCGAGCTGCTTCGGGACCGGCTGCGACCAGGGGCCGACGCCGCTGCGCATCACCTCGGTGCCGCAGTCTTCGCAACCGGGCCGGGGCTTCGACGTGCACGTCGTCGAGTTCACGGCGACCTACGACCCGGACCTGAACGCCACGACCACGACCGAGGCGCCCTCGAGCGGGTCGACCGTGACCGTCAACGGGCGCGACTTCACCGCCGGCGCCGACGGCGTGGCCCACGTGACGGTCGACGGCCGCAGCCTCGCGACCGTGCGCGCGAGCAAGCCGGGGCACATCCGGAGCGCCACCGAGAACGTCTGCGTCGACTGCGGCCCGACCCTGGCGCCGCCGGCGGCGCGCGACACGACCGCCCCGACCGCGACCATCGCGGCGCTGCGCGACGGCGCGGTCTACTCCCGCCGCCGCGCGCCGCGGCTGCTGCGCGGCACGGTGGCCGCCGACCCGTCGGGGCTGCGCTCGGTCAAGCTGAAGCTGACCCGCCGCGTCGGCAGGCGTTGCGCCTACTTCTCGGGACGGCGTGAGCGCTTCGTACCGATGCGCTGCGGGCGCGGCTCGTTCCTGCGCATCGGCGACCGTGCCGACTGGTCCTACCTGCTGCCCAGGCGGCTCGGGCGCGGCCGCTACCTGCTCGAGGTCAAGGCGGTCGACGGCGCGTTCAACCGCGGGAAGCCGGCCCGCGTGCGCTTCCGGGTGAAGTGATGCGAACCGTACTGCTCGCCGCCGTGCTCGCCCTCGCCGCTCCGGCGGTGGCGAGCGCCGCGAGCGTCGAGCTGATGGTGGTGGGCAAGAACCGCGTGCTGCGCGAGGCCGCGCCGGTGAAGCTGCGGGCGCGCGCGGTGCGCGTCGGCGGCCACCGCTGCGCGGTCGGGCGCGCGACGCCGCTGTCTGCGCTGGCGGGGACGCGGCTGCGGATCAGGCTCAAGGACTACGGCTCGTGCAGCCGCTCGCCGGTCGACGCGGGGGCGCTCTATGTCACGCAGGTCGGGCCGGATCGCCGCGGCGGCCCGCGTGGGTGGGTCTACAAGGTCGGCCACCGGGCGGGGACGACGGGCGCGGCCGACCCGTCGGGGCCGTTCGGCAGCGGGCAGCTGCGGCCCGGCGCGCGGCTGCTGTGGTTCTGGTGCGTGCAGGACCGCGCGAGCGCGTGCCAGCGGACGCTTGAAGTCCACCCGGAGCGCTCGACGGTCGCGCTGGGCGCGCCGCTGCGCGTGAGCGTGCGGGGCTACGACGACAGCGGCCGCGGCGTGCCGGTCGCGGGCGCGCTCGTGCGCATGGGCGACGCGCAGGCGGTGACGGGCGCCGACGGCACGGCCAGCGTGACCGCGCCCGAGGTGCCGAGCGCGCTGGGGCTGACCGCCGAGCGCGCCGGCCTCGTGCGCTCCTTCCCGGTGCGGGTGATCGCCCGGTGAGGCGCTCGCTCGTTCTCCTCGTCCTCGCGTTCGCCGTCGGCGGCTGCGGCCTCGGCTCGGGCGACTCGCCCTCGGGCCCGGGCACGCGGCTGACGGTCTCGCGCGACTTCGGGGTGGACGAGATGGGCAGCTCCAAGCAGAAGACGATCCCCGGGGGCGAGACGGTCATGCGCCTGCTGCAGCGCAAGTTCGACGTCAAGACGCGCTACGGCGGCGGCTTCGTGCAGGCGATCGACGGCGTGGGCGGCGGGCGGCGCAGCGGCCGCCCGGTCGACTGGTTCTTCTACGTCAACGGCGTCGAGGCCGAGACCGGCGCCACGGCACGGCGGCTCGCGCCCGGTGACCGCGTCTGGTGGGACCACCACGACTGGGGCGCCGCGATGCGTATCCCGGCGGTGGTCGGCTCCTATCCCGAGCCGTTCGTCTCCGGCTCGAAGGGCAAGCGGGTGCCGATCCGGATCGACTGCGGCGCGAGCGCGCAGCGCGCGTGCCGCGAGGTGCAGAAGCGCCTGGAGGGTGCGGGCGCGAAGGTCGGCGGCATGTCGACGATCGGCTCGCAGGCGGAGACGGGCGTGCTGCGGCTGCTCGTCGGGCGCTGGGCCGAGGTCCGCCGCGACCCGGCGGCCCGTCGCATCGAGGGCGGGCCGAAGGTCTCCGGCGTCTACGCCCTGCCGTCCGCGAAGGGCGACCGCTTCGAGCTGCTCGACCCGCGCGGCAAGGGCGTGCGGGCGCTCGGCGCGGGCTCCGGCCTCGTCGCCGCGACGACCTTCCTCGACCAGCAGCCGACCTGGGTCGTGGCGGGGGTGGACGCGGCCGGCGTCGACGCGGCGGCGGCCGCGGTGGACGAGACCCGGCTACGCGACCACTTCGCGGTCGCGGTCGAGAACGGCCGCGAGATCCCATTGCCCGTCGGGGGCGGGAGATGACGTACCGGCGACGCTCGAGCCCGCTGCACGCCGCGCGCGCGGGCGTCGGCTCGCTGTTCTGCGTCGTCCTGGCGGGGGTGGCGCTGTCGTTCGAGCATCCGGTCCTGCTCGGCGCGGTGCTGCTGGCGGTGCTGCTGGCCGGCGCCGGGGCGGGCGTCGGTGACGTCGTCGCGCGCTCGCTGCTGTGGGGGCTGCCGTTCGCGGTGCTGATCGCCCTCATCAACGCGCTCGTCGTCCGCGACGGGCTGACCGTGATCGCGCGGCTCGGCCACCTGCCGCCGCTCGGCGAGGTCGACGTGACGCTCGAGGCGACGACGTACGGCGGCATCCTCGGGCTGCGCGCGCTGATCGTCATCGCCTGCTTCGCGCTGCACTCCGCCGCGGTCGACCCGGACGAGCTGCTGCGCGCGTTCCGCCGCCTCTCGTTCCGCTCGGCCCTCACCGCCGCGCTCGCGACGCGGATGGTGCCGGTGCTGGCGCGCGACGCCCGGCGGCTGCGCGACGCGCAGCGCTGCCGGCCCGGGCGGCCCGCGTCGCGGCTCGCGATCGCGCGCGCCGTCACGGCCGGCGCGCTCGATCGCGCGGTCGACGTCGCCGCGACGCTCGAGGTCCGCGGCTACGGCGGCGCGAAGCGCCCGCCGCGCCGGCCGCGCCCGTGGTCGCGCCACGACCTCGCGTTCGCCGCCGCGGCCGGCGCGCTCGCCGCGCTCGGCCTCGTCGCGGCGCTGCTCGGCTGGGAGCCGTTCGAGGCCTACCCGCGGACGCTGGCGCCCGTCGACGGCGGCGTGCTCGCGCTGGCGGCGGCGCTGCTCGCGTTCGCGCTGCTCCCGTTCGCGGAGCGCCGGGGGGTCGGCCGGTGAGCGAGCTCGTCCTCGATCACGTCACCTACACATACCCGGGCGTGGTCCGGCCGGCCTTGTCTGACGTCTCCCTGCGCGTCGAGCCGGGCGAGTTCGTCGTGCTCGCCGGCGGCTCCGGTTCGGGCAAGTCGACGCTGCTGCGCGCCGCGGCCGGCCTGGTGCCGCACTTCCACGGCGGCGTGTTCGCCGGCCGGCTGCTGGCCGGCGGCCTCGACTCGCGCGAGCACGGCCCGGCCGAGCTGTCCGCCGTCGCCGGCTCGCTGTTCCAGGACCC
>JAXDGC010000247.1:0-5032 GCA_034665245.1 Solirubrobacteraceae bacterium
GCAAGCGCCCGGTCGCGCAGGTCCAGGCCATCGCGTTGCGGTTCCAGGTGGACGACGACGTCGCTGTCGGGGAGGGCGTCGTGGACGGCGGCTTCCACAGCGTCAGCGGTGCCGTGGCCTTCGACGATGGCCTGCCCGGGCGGGACCGCGACGACAGCGTCGGCAAAGTAGCGCCCGCCGGACTCCCGCACGCGCAGCCGGCGCAACTCGATGCCCCCCTCGAGGTCGGCGATTGCGTGCTCGGCGCGTGCCTGGGCGTCGGCGGGGGTGGTGTCCATGAGCACGCGGGCGTTCTCGTAGATGAGCCTGCCGGCGGCGCCGAAGATGATGCAAGCGACCACCAGCGCGGCGACGGCGTCACCGGCCGCGAACCCGGCGGCGACGGCGGTGAGACCACAGAGCACGGCCAGTGAGCCCGCCATGTCGCCGGCGAAGTGGAAGGCGTTCGAGCGCAGTGCCGCGGATCTGTATCTGCGCGCCGTGCGCAGCGAGACCACGATGCGGCTGACGTCGACGATCAGAGCCAGCCCGATGACGGCGAACACGTACCAATGGGCGCTCAGCGTCTCACTGCCCCTCACAAGCTGGCCGACCGCCTCGCTGACGATGAATACACCGCCGCCGGCGAGGATGGCGGCTTCGCCGAGCGCGCCCAAGTTCTCGGCGCGCCGGTGCCCGTAAGGATGGTCGACATCAGCGGGCCGGCCGCCAAGCCGGATCGCGAAAAAGGTGAGGACCGCCGCAACCACGTCGCCGCTCGACTCGATGCCGGCCGAAATGAGGCCCAGGCTGCCGGTGAGGATGCCGGTCCCGAGCTTCAGAACCACCAACAGCGTCGCTGCGGCGATGGACGCCAGGGCCGTGCGTGACTGGCCCTTTGCGTCGACTGCAGCCCGATCACGGGTCGGGGTCAGCGGGGTCTCAGCGGTCACGCGTTCTCAGGGTAGGTCCAGACGGGGCATGCGCGACAGGATGACGGGGGTACGCCAGGCCGCGGTCGCCGTCCTTGTTGAGGCCGGCGAGCGTCGCGTCGGTGACGGCAGCCGTCACCTCGTCGGATGGGAACACGCAGGTGGTCTGGGGGCTCGCATCGACGGATGCGGCCCTCCGACCACGCCTGCCTATACAGGGACGGAGCCTACGGGCGCCAGATCATCGGGAACTCCCCTCGCGTCGCATGACGAACACGGCCTTGCCGTGCACCCGCTCATCCAACTCGTCGTCGAGCACCGCCCCCGGACGCTGACCGACGACCGCCGCGACCTCGAGCCCCGCCTCCTGGGCGACCTCTCGGATCTCCTCCAGCGGGTGATGGCGGTGCCGCTGGCGGCTCAACGAGCGCCGCCACAGGCCGTTGCCCTCGTGGGTGAAGACGTCGATGACCACATCGGCCTCCTCCCCGGGTGCCGCCAGCTCGGCGAGCCCGCCGCGCCAGCAGATGAGCCGCTCGCCGTCCTCGACGACGACGTCGGGGATCTCACGATAGGCGGCGAGCGTGTTGACGTCGAACACGAGCAGCCCGCTGGGCGCGAGGTTCGCCCGCAGGCAGTCAAACGCGTCGGCCAGCTCGTCCGGGCCGAGCAGGTGGTTGATCGCGTCGTCCAGGCACGTAATCAGGTCGAACTCGCCGAGGACCGGCAGCCGGCGCATGTCAGCCACGAGCAGTTCCGCGCGGCCTCCCGCCTTGTGCCGCGCCTCGGCCACCATCTCCGGCGAGATGTCGCACGCCGTGACCTCGAATCCGCGCTCCAGGAGCGGCATGAAGCTCTTGCCGGTGCCGCAGCCGACGTCGAGCAGCCGCCGGCCGGAAAGCCCGTGCCGCAGCGCGAGCCGCTCGAGGGCGCCGAGCCAGGGTCCGTACGCGTAATCCGCCGTGAGCAAGTCATAGGCGGGAGCGAGCACCGCATAGGCTCGCGCGGCGTCTGATTCAAGAGTGATGGCCATGGTTGGTAGACCGCTTTGAGTATTCAGTTTGTTACAGCGCCCGGACGCGATCCGCGGCAGATTGGGATTGGAGCCGTGCGCGATCAATCCTCCGTCAAGCACGGGTCGTCCTGGGCTCGACCGGTGCGGCGGAGGACGCCGCCCAGGAACCCGCGCCGGGTTACTGGGACAATCTGGACTACCGGCACCTCAGCCGACTACTTGACGTCTCCGAGGGGACGGTTAGGGTTCGGCTCCATCGTGCGCTCGCACCCCACTGCACCATATTTTGGTGGAGAGATGAAACCGATCACCAATATTGACGACCCGCGGTACGTCAAGGCACTGAGCCATCCGCTGCGGGTACGCATCCTCGCCTTGCTGGACGAGCGCACCGCCAGTCCGGTCGAGCTGGCGGGATGGCTCGGGGCGACGCTCGGGACCGTCGCCTACCACGTGCGCACGCTCGAGCGTATGGGCCTGATCGAACTCATGCGCGAGACCCGCGTGCGCGGCGCCGTCGAGCACCACTACCGCGCTCGGGAGCGCCCGAGCGTGTCCGACGAGGCGTGGGCTGCCGCGCCGGCGATCGCCAAGCAGGCCGCTGTGTCGGCTTCGCTGGAGACGATCGGCGCCTATGCACGCGCCGCCAGCGCCGCCGGCGGGTTCGACCACGGCAACTCCCACCTGACCCGCACCGCGCTGCGCCTCGACGCCCGCGGCCTCAATGACCTCTCCCGCGCCTGCCTCCGGCTCCTCGCTCAGGTCGACCGCATCGAGGAGGCCGCCAAGGAGCGCATCGAGCTCAACCCCCACACCGGCGAGACCAAAGACGTCGCGCTCGTGATGATGCTCTTCGAAGCCGCCCGCCTGACGGCTGAGCATCCGGACGACCCCGTCGCCGCGACCCGCCGCCGCCACCGCCACCAGCTCCCCGGAGCTGCGGACGACTAGCACCCGGCCCTCGTCCGGAGTGGGCGCGCTGCGGACCGGGAGCGGAGGGACGCATGCGGGCCGCCGGTGTCCACCGTCGTGCGCTCAGTTGCTATCAGCGGGCGACCGCTCGGGTTGGCGCACCGCGGCGCGCTTCGCCCGTTCGACCTCGCGCCGCTCGATCCCGACCGCTTCGCGCGCCGGCCGACGTGAGCCAGTGGCGTCGATGAAACTCGGGGAGAGCACGTGCTCGGTCGCGAGCACGGCCGCGCCCATGGCGCCGTCGCGGTCACCGAGGGTGCTGCGGGCGATCTCGAGGTGGCGTGTCGCCAGCGGCGTCGCGCGCTGGTAGACGACCTCCCGCACCCCGGCGAACAGCTGCTGGTGGACGTCGGCCACGTCGCCGCCGATGACGATGACGCTCGGGTTCAGCGCGTTGACCAGGCCGGACAGGGCCTCGCCGAGCAGACGGCCGCTCTGGCGGACGAGCTGCACGATCTCCACGTGCTGCGCGCGCGCGAGCGCGACGACATCGCGGCTGTCGCGTGCGTCGAAGCCCAGCTCCCTGGCTGAGCGAGCGAGCGCGCGCCCGCCGGCCACCGCCTCGAGGCAGCCGACGTTCCCGCATTCGCAGACGACGTGGTCGTGTCCCGCCACGGCGATGTGGCCGATGTCGCCGGCCGCGCCCTGGGCGCCGCGGTAGATCTTGCCCTCGGCGACGATCCCGCAGCCGATCCCGGTGCCCACCTTCACGAACAACAGGTGCTTCTCGGAGCGCCAGTTCGCCCGGTGCTCCCCGATCGCCATGATGTTCACGTCGTTGTCCACCAGGACGGGCACGTCGAAGTGGCCGGCGAGATGTTCGGGGATGGAGAAGCCGTCCCAGCCGGGCATGATCGGCGGGTTGGCGGGCGTGCCCGTCGCGAACTCGACCGGCCCCGGGACCCCGAGCCCGATGGCCCGTACGTCGCCGGGGTCACGGCCGGCCTGGCGGAGCAGCGCGGCGAACTGGGCGGCCACGACGTCGAGGACCGCGTGCGGCCCGCGCGCGATATCGAGGTCCTCGGCGAGCTCGGCGAGCACCTCCCCGGCCAGGTCGATCACCGCCAGGCGCGCGTGCGTGGCGCCGAGGTCGGCCGCCAGCACCACCCCGGAGCGCCCGTTGAACACGAGGCCGGCCGGCGGGCGACCACCGGTCGAGGGCAGGTCGTCGGACTCGTGCACCAGCCCACGCTCCATCAACGTCTCGATGCGCTGGCTGATCGCCGCGCGGCCGAGGCCGGTCAGGGCTCCGAGATCCGCTCGGGTGAGGCCGGCCCGGTGCCGGATGAGCTCGAGCAGCGCGCCCGCGCCGGGCCGGGACTGAGGATTGGCACCGTTCACGAGCGCGCGCGAGCGTACCACAAAAGGTCCCTTACTATTGTCGCTTCTTTACCAGACTTACGCTTGCCTACTTGACAAAACATAACCCGAGTCATACGGTCCCGCCGTCCGCTGCTGGGTCCAACTCGGGTCAGATTGGGGGAGTTTCCATGGGCAGGCCTCTTACGTGGGCGTGTGCGCTAAGCGTGTGCGCGGTGCTCGTGCTCACGGGGTGCGGGAGCGACTCGGGCAGCGGCGGGTCCGGCGGCGCCACGAACAAGGCTGTAGCTGCGAAGGCCCAGAAGGGCCTGGACCAGCTGAAGACGAAGGTGCTCAGCACTGGCCCGAACGGCGAGCAGCCGACGCCGGCGGCCGACGTCAAGCTGACCCCGGATGAGCTGGCCAAGATCAAGGCCAAGCAGGCGACGGCGGCGATCGTCATGCACTACGGCGGCAACGACTGGGCGACCGCCCAGATCGACGGGCTCAAGGACCAGCTCGGGAAGATGGGCATCCGTGTGATCGCCGTGACGGACGCGAACTTCAAGCCCGACACGCAGGTCTCCAACATCGAGACCGTGCTGGCCAAGAAGCCGGACATCATCGTCTCGATCCCGACCGACCCGGTCGCCACCGCGGGCGCCTACCGCAAGGCCGCAGCCGCGGGCGTCAAGCTCGTGTTCATGGACAACGTCCCCAAGGGCTTCACGGCCGGGAAGGACTATGTGAGCGTGGTCTCGGCCGATAACTACGGCAACGGCGTGGCCTCCGCGCACATGATGGCCCAGGCGCTCAACGGCAAGGGCAAGATCGG
>JAXDGC010000248.1:0-4742 GCA_034665245.1 Solirubrobacteraceae bacterium
CAGCGTCTTGAGCAGCGTCTCCTCGACCTTTGCGCCGAAGCCGCGCAGCCCGCGGATCCTCTGCTGCTCGGCGGCGGCGCGCAGCGCGTCGAGCGAGTCGATCCCGAGCTCGTCGTAGAGCCGTCGCGCGCGCTTGGGCCCGAAGCCCGGGAGGTGCATGACCGAGATCAGCCCGGTCGGGAACTTGTCACGCAGGCGCTTGGCGGTCGGGATGTCGCCCGTCTCGTCGAGCGCGTGGATCTTCTCCTCGAGCGTCTTGCCGATCCCGCTGATCTCCGTCACGCGGCCCTCACGCGCCATCGCCACGACCGACATGGAGGACTCGCGCACCGCCTTGGCCGCGGTGCGGTAGGCGATCACGCGGTACGAGACGGCCCCGTCGAGCTCATAGAGGTCCCCGAGCTCGTCGAAGGCGGCGGCGATCTGTGCGTTCGTGAGGTCGGCCATCGAAGGGGCTCTAGCGTACGGCGCGCGTGCCCGGCCCCGTCTGGCTCATCCTCCCCACCTATGACGAGGCGGCCGCGCTCGCCGGCGTCGTCGGTGCGGCGCGCGCCGCGCTGGCCGGCGAGGACCACCGCATCCTCGTCGTCGACGACGCCTCGCCCGACGGCACGGGCGCGCTCGCCGAGCGGCTCGGCGTCGAGGTGCTGCATCGCCCCGCGAAGCTCGGGCTCGGGAGCGCCTACGTCGCGGGCTTCGAGCGCGCGCTCACGGCCGGCGCCGGGCTCGTCTGCCAGCTCGACGCCGACGGCTCGCACGACCCGGCCGCACTTCCCGGCATGGTCGCGCTCGCCCGCGCGTCCGCCGAGCTCGTGCTCGGCTCGCGCTACGTGCCGGGCGGCGCGATCGTGGGCTGGCACCCTGCCCGGCGGGCGGTCTCGCGCGCCGGCTGTCGCTACGCACGCGCCGTCCTGCGCGTGCCGGTTCGCGACCTGACCGGAGGGATGAAGGTCTGGCGCGCGGGCGCGCTGCGCGCGATCGAGCCCGCGACCGTCCGCTCCCAGGGCTACGCCTTCCAGGTCGAGCTGACCTACCGCGCGCTGCGGCGCGGCCTGCGCGTCGCCGAGGTCCCGATCGTGTTCCGCGAGCGCCGCGCGGGCACCTCCAAGATGACGCCGCGGATCGCGCTGGAGGCGGCGTGGATCGTCCCCGCGTTGCGCTCATCCTCGCGGACACCGCTGCCGAAGTTAAGGGCATGAAGACCGAGAACCTGGCCATGGTCCAGGGATGGGCCGACACCCGCGCGGCGTTGCGACATTGGGGCGGGCGGCCCGGCCGGGCGCTGCTCCCGTGGGCGCTCGGCTCGCTCGCGATCGCCCTGCTGCTGCTCTTCGCCACGTGGGTCGTCGCGACCCTCACGACGCCGGACGCCACCCGGGCCTTCTTCCCGGGGCTCTACGCCCCTGCGACGCTCGGCGACTTCGGCTTCGTGCTCTACCGCAACGGTCTCGTGCTCGCGCTGCACGGCTTCGCGTGCGTCGCGGGCTTCATGGCCGGCTCCTCGCTCCCGCAGGTCGCCGAGGGCTACTCCGGCGTCTGGCGCTGGGTTCACGACAAGGCCGGCCCGCTCGCGATCGCCTTCGTGGTCCTGGCCACCCTGTTCTCGCTCACGACCCAGGCGTACGCGCTCGGCAGCACCGCGTCGACGCTCGCCGCACAGCTGCACATCTCGCCCGCGCGGCTGCTGCTCGGGGTGTCGCTGCACGCCGTGCCGGAGCTGTTCGCGCTCTTCCTCCCCCTCGCCGCCTGGACCATCGCCAGTCGCCGCGGCGCCTGGAACGAGCTGCTCGCCGCGACGTTCGTGACCGTCGCGATCGCGATCCCGATCATCGTCGCCGCCGCCGCCGTCGAGACGTGGGTCACACCGCGCGTGATGGTGTGGCTCGCGGGGTAACGGTCGGCACACCGGCTGGGGCCCCTCGCTATACTTTCTGAAGCGAGACCCGCGCCATACCCCCGAAAGGACCCTCCAGCGATGGCCGACATCAAGCACGTGACCGACGCCGACTTCCAGGCCGAGGTGCTCGAGTCCGAGCAGCCCGTGCTCGTGGACTTCTGGGCGCCGTGGTGCGGGCCCTGCCGCGTCGTGGCCCCGGTCCTCGAGGAGATCGCCGGCGAGCGCCCCGAGCTGAAGCTCGTCAAGCTCAACATCGACGAGAACCAGCAGACCGCCATGAACTTCCAGATCCTCGCGATCCCGACCATGGTGCTGTTCCGGAACGGCCAGGAGGCCAAGCGCATCCAGGGCGCGATGCCCAAGAAGCGCCTCGAGGCCGAGCTCGAGCCCGCGCTCGCTTAGGCGCGAGCGACCGCGATCCGCAGCTCCAGACCGTCGATGGTGGCGGCGGCGCTCCCGTCGGCGCCGTCGCCATAGTCGACCGTCTGCGCCAGCGTCTCGCCGCTGAGATAGCCCTCGTGGGCGCGCGCCGCGGCGAGCAGCTCGTCGTCGCCGCCGAGCCGTAGCTCGATCCGGTCCTCGACCTCGAGGCCCGCGTCCTTGCGCGCGTTCTGCACGGCGTGGACGACCTCGCGCGCCAGCCCCTCGCGGCGCAGCTCGTCGTCGAGCTGGAGCTCGAGCGCCACCGCGTGCGAGCCCTCGCGCTCGAGCTGGTAGCCGTCGAGCGGCTTCATCGCCAGCTGCAGGTCGTCGGGCCCGAGGTCGTGGTCGTGGCCGTCGACGCTGACACCGACACGCGTGCCCGAGCGCACCGCGGCGGCGACGTGCGCCGGATCGAGCGACTCGATCGCGGCCGCGACCTGCGGCATCAGCTTGCCGAAGCGCGGCCCGAGCGAGCGGTAGTTCGGCTTGATCTCGTAGCTGCCGAGGTCCTCCGCCTGCTCCACGTAGCGGATCTCCTTGACGTTGAGCTCCTCGCGCACGACGTCGCCGAGCCGCTCGAGCGCCGCGCGCTCGCGATCGGCGGCGACCACCACGGCGGCGCGCAGCGGCTGGCGCACCTTGAGCTTGGACTGGCTGCGTGCCGACAGCCCGAGGCCGACCGTCTCGCGCGCGACGCCCATGTCGAACTCGAGCGCCTCGTCGCGCTCGCCGGCCTCGGGAAAGTCGCACAGGTGCACGCTCGGCTCGGCGCCGTCGAGGTTGTCGTAGATCTCGTCGGCGATGAAGGGCGTGAACGGGGCGAGCAGCTTGGACACCGTCACGAGGCAGGTGTGGAGCGTCCCGAACGCGGCCGGGTCGCCGTCCCAGAAGCGCCGGCGCGAGCGCCGCACGTACCAGTTGGAGAGGTCGTCGACGAAGGCCGCGATCGCGTGGCCGGCGCGCGTCGCGTCGTAGTCGTCGAGGCGCTCGCGCACCTCCGCGACCGTCGCCTCCAGGCGCGAGAGCGCCCAGCGGTCGAGGTCCGTCTCCGGCCCCGCGCGCCCGGCGACGTCGTTGACGTTGGCGTAGAGCACGTAGAAGCCGTAGGTGTTCCAGAGCTGGAGCAGGAACTGGCGCACCGACTCGCCGACCGTCTCGGTCGAGAACAGGTAGCCGTCCCACGGCTGCTTGGAGGTCAGGAAGTACCACCGGAACGCGTCGGCGCCGTGGCGGTCGATGACCTCCCACGGGACGACGATGTTGCCCAGCGACTTCGACATCTTCTTGCCCTCGGGGTCGGCGATGTGCCCGAGGCACAGCACCGTCCGGTAGGGCGCCCGGTCGAACAGCAGCGTCGAGACGGCGATCAGCGAGTAGAACCAGCCGCGCGTCTGGTCGATGGCCTCGCAGATGTAGTCGGCGGGGAAGCGCTGCTCGAACAGCTCCTGGTTCTCGAACGGAGCGTGATGCTGGGCGAACGGCATGCAGCCGGAGTCGAACCACACGTCGATCACCTCGGGGACGCGGCGCATCGGCTCGCCGCAGTCCGCGCATGACCACGACGGAGCGTCGACGAACGGGCGGTGCGGGTCCTCGAGCGTCTCGCCGGAGCGCTCGGCCAGCTCCGCCAGTGAGCCCATGCACTCGGCGTGGCCGTTCTCGCAGCGCCAGACCGGCAGCGGCGTGCCCCAGTACCGCTCGCGCGAGATCGCCCAGTCGACGTTGTTCTCGAGCCAGCGCCCGAAGCGGCCGTGCTTGATGTGGTCCGGGTGCCAGTCGACGGTCTCGTTGGCGGCCAGCAGCCGGTCGCGCAGCTTCGACGTCCCGATGTACCAGGACGGCTTGGCGTAGTAGAGCAGCGGCGTGCCGCAGCGCCAGCAGTGCGGGTAGGCGTGCAGGTAGGTCTCCGAGCGCAGCAGCCGCCCGCGCTCGCGCAGGTCCTCGACGAGGTCGGGATCGGCCTCCTTGACCCAGCGCCCGGCGTACGGGCCGATGCGCTCGTCGTAGGTGCCGTCGAGCTTGACGGGGTTGACGACCGCGAGGCCCTGCTCCTGGCCGAGCCGGTAGTCGTCCTCGCCGAACGCGATCGCGGTGTGCACGATGCCGGTGCCGTCGTCGGCGGTCACGAAGTCGCCCGGCAGGACGGTGTGGCCCTTCTCGCCGTACTCCGAGGCCGGGATGAAGCCGAAGGGCGGCTCGTAGGCGGCGCCGAGCATCTCCGCGCCGGGGAAGCGGTCGACGACCGTGGCGTCCTCGCCGAGCACGCGCGCGACGAGCGCCTCGGCGAGCACGTAGCCCGCGTCGGTGCGGGCGTAGACGAGCTCGGGGTCGACGGCGACGGCGGCGTTGGAGACGAGCGTCCACGGCGTCGTCGTCCACACGAGCAGGATGTCGCCGTCGCGCAGCGCGCCGGCTGGCCGCG
>JAXDGC010000249.1:0-4942 GCA_034665245.1 Solirubrobacteraceae bacterium
CGCCGCCGTCGTCGGGCTCGTTGGCGAGCATCGCCGCCGCCGCGAGGCGCAGGACGTTGAAGGTGCCGATCAGGTTGACCGTGACCGTGATCCGGAACGGCTCGAACTGGTGCGGCCCGCGCTTGCCGGCCACCTTCTCCGCCCAGCCGACGCCCGCGCAGCAGACGGAGATCCTCAGGTCGTCGCCGGCGGCGGCGATCGCAGCCTCGACCTGCTCGGGCTCGGTGACGTCGCAGGCGACGAACGTGGCGCCGTCGAGCTCCGCCGCCAGCGCCTCCCCCTTCTCGGCGTTGAGGTCGGCGATCGTGACGCGGGCGCCGCCGGCGTGCAGCCGCCGCGCCGTCGCCGCGCCAAGCCCCGACGCGCCGCCCGCCACCAGGGTGTTGGTCCCCTCGATCCGCATCGCGGCGCCAACCTACACGCTGTAGCGCAGATACAGCTCCCCGTCGGCGGTGGCGACGGAGCGCAGCGTGAGCCGCAGCGGCGCCGGCAGCGCGCCGCCCGCGACGATCGCGGTCTGGCCGTCGTCACCGGTCACGAGCGGCGAGAGCGTGAGGAACAGCTCGTCGAGCAGCCCGGCCGCGAGCAGCGCGCGGTTGAGCCGCGGGCCGCCCTCGCACAGCAGCCTGCGCACGCCGCGCGCGTGCTGGTCGGCGAGCACCGCGCCGAGCGACGGCTCGTCCATCCGCACGACCTCGACCGCCGCGGCGACCGCCGGCGGCTCGCCCGCCGTGGGCCCGGTGTAGACGAGCACGGGAAGGTCGGGCGCGGCGAACAGGCCCGCCTCCCAGGGCAGGTCGAACGAGCGCGAGACGAGCACCGCCGGGCACGGCAGCGGCCCGTAGCCCTCGGCGCGCACCGTGCCGGGTCCGACGAGCAGGGCGTCCGCGCTCGCGCGCAGCGCGAGCAGCAGCCGCAGGTCGTGCTCGCCCCCGAGCGGCCGCGAGGAGCCGGCGACCGCCGCGCGGCCGTCGAGCGAGGCGACCATCACGGCGGAGACCAGCGGCCGGCCGTCGGGGACGGTGGCCTGCGAGGCGACGAGCTCCTCGGGCGTCACCGGCGCCGGGTCCGGCCAGACGCGCTCCAGGCTCAAGGAGCGAGCGCGTCGATCAGGCCCGGCAGTTGCTCGGGCCCGCTCAGGAACGTCAGCACCGGCGTCGTGATGCCGCCCGCGACGAACTCCTCGAGCCGCGCGCGCTGCTCCTCGGGCGAGCCGAAGATCACGATCTCGCGGATCAGGTCCTCGGGCGCCCGCTCGAGCGCGAGCTTGCGGTCGCCCTCCTTCCACGCCTTCACCATCGGGTCGAGCGCGTCGCCCCAGCCGAGCGAGCGGAAGAACGCCTCGTAGACCGGCACCGTCGCGTAGGCGGAGAGCAGGAAGCGCGCGACGCCCATGCCCTCCTCGGGCGACTGCGGGATGCAGAAGAACCGGCACACCACCGCGCTCTCGCCCTCGCGGTCGCCGGCGCGCTCGCCCTCGCGGATCTGCTCAATGACGTGCGGCAGCCCGGAGAGCGGGAGGAAGTTCACGAACGTCCCGTCGGCCTTCTCGCCGGCCATCCGCAGCATGCGGTCGCGCAGCGCCGCCACGTAGATCGGGACCGGGTGCTCCGGCGCGGCCTCGAGCTTGAACCCGCCGGGCCCGCGCTCGCCCGCGAGGATCGGGCGCAGCGCCTCGACGGCCTCGCGCACGCGCGTGAGCGGCTTCGTGAACGGCACGCCGTTCCAGCGCTCGACGATCACGTTCGACGACGACCCGAGGCCGAGGTTGAAGCGACCGCGGGAGGCGTCGGCCAGCGCCGCCGCGTGCTGGGCGAGCACCGGGATCCCGCGCGTGAACGGGTTCACGACCCCGGTCCCGACGCGCATCTCGCTCGTCCACGCCGCCGCCAGCGCCAGCGGCGTGAAGCCGTCCGCGCCGTTCGTCTCGCCCGTCCAGAGCTCGCGGTAGCCGCGCTCCTCGGCCCGGCGCACGAGCGGCTCGTGGTCGGCCAGCGGGATGCCGGTGAACGGGAGGGTGAGGGCCCAGCGGAGCTCCGGCACGGCGGCGAAGCTACCAGTAAAACGAGTAGGGTCCGGGCGTCGATGGACGTCCGCCGCATCACCACCTCGGAGATCCTCGCGGCGGTCGGCGGGGCGCTGCTCGTGCTGAGCGTGTTCCTCCCCTGGTACAAGACCAACCCGAAGAACCCGAACGCGAGCATCGACGGGATCAAGGGCTCGATCGCCGCGTGGGACGCGCACATGATCCTGCGCTACCTCTTCCTGGCCGCCGCGCTCGCGCCGATCATCCTGCTCTACATCGTCATCCGCGACCACGAGCTGTCCTGGCCGCGCGGCGAGATGACCGCGGTCATCGGGATCATCGCGTTCGGGCTCGTCGCCTACCAGGGCATCATCGACCGGCCGGGTGAGCCGCCCAGCGAGATCAGCCTCGCGTACGGCTGGTTCGTGGGGCTGCTCGGCACGATCCTGATCACGGTCGGCGGCTCGTACCGCGCCTCGACGACCGAACGACCGCGCAAGCCACCCGGAGTCATGTGATGGCCCACCGGAGGAACCACTGATGCCACCTCGCGAAGTCCCCGATCGCAACCTCGCGCTCGAGCTCGTGCGCGTGACCGAGGCCGCCGCGCTCGCGGCCGGTCGCTGGGTCGGGCGGGGCGACAAGGAGGCCGCGGACCAGGCCGCCGTCGACGGCATGCACGCGGTGCTGCACACGATCCACATGGACGGCATCGTCGTGATCGGCGAGGGCGAGAAGGACGAGGCGCCGATGCTGGCCAACGGCGAGCAGGTCGGTGACGGCTCCCAGCCGCAGGTGGACATCGCGGTCGACCCGCTCGAGGGCACGCGCCTGTGCGCGCTCGGCATGCCCAACGCCCTGGCCGTGATCGCGCTCGCCGAGCGCGGGGCGATGTTCGACCCGGGGCCGATCGTCTACATGGAGAAGATGGCCGGCGGCGACGAGGTCGCCGACCTGCTCGACCTCGACCGCCCGCTCGGCAAGACCGTCGAGCTCGTGGCCGAGCGGCGCGGCACCGACGTGACCGACGTCATGGTGGTCGTGCTCGACCGGCCACGCCACGAGGAGGGCATCAAGGCGATCCGCGAGGCCGGCGCGCGCGTCCGGCTGATCACCGACGGCGACGTCGCCGGCGCGCTGCTCTCCGTCTCTCCGCGCACGCCGGCCACGCTGCTGTGGGGCATCGGCGGCACTCCCGAGGGCGTCATCTCCGCAGCCGGCATCAAGTGCATGGGCGGCGCGATGATCGGCCGACTGTCGCCCCGCGACGACGGCGAGCGCAAGGCGGCGGAGGACGCGGGCTACGACGTCGACCGCGTGCTCACCCACGACGACCTCGTCAAGGGCGACGACGCGTTCTTCTCCGCGACCGGCGTCACCGACGGCGACGTGCTCCAGGGCGTGCGCTACCAGGGCGCGCGCGGCGCCTCGACGGAGTCGCTCGTCATGCGCACGCGCTCGGGCACCGTGCGCCGGATCCACTCCCGCCACGACCGCGAGAAGCTGCGGGCGCTGACGGGCTACAAGATGGGCTGAGGTGAGACGCGCCGCGGCACTCCTGGCGGCGGCCGGGGTCGCGCTGCTCGGGTGTGCCGGGACGCCCGCGCGCGCGGCGCACCCGCCCGTCGGCCACGTCTTCGTCGTCCTGCTCGAGAACAAGAGCTACAGCGAGACGTTCGGGGCGGGCTCGAAGGCGCGCTACCTCACGGGGACGCTGCGGCGCAGCGGCCAGCTGCTGTCCCAGTACCACGCGATCGGGCACCTCTCGCTGCCCAACTACCTCGCGCTCATCTCCGGCCAGGCGCCGAACCCGCAGACCCAGGCGGACTGCCAGCGCTTCACGAGCTTCGTGGGGGCGCCGGCGCTCGACGCCGACGGCCAGGCCGTGGGCCAGGGCTGCGTCTACCCCGCGCGGGTCAAGACGATCGCCGACCAGCTGTCGGCCAAGGGGCTGAGCTGGAAGGGCTACATGGAGGACATGGGCTCCGCGTGCCGCCACCCGGCCGTCAACAGCGCCGACGACACGCAGCAGGCCGAGCGGGGCGACCAGTACGCGACGCGCCACAACCCGTTCGTCTACTTCCACTCGATCATCGACTCGCCGGCGTGCGCGCGCGACGACGTGCCGCTGGCGCGCCTGCCCGGCGACCTCGGGCAGGTCGACAGCACCGCGAACCTGTCGCTGATCGTCCCGAACCTGTGCGACGACGGCCACGACGCCCCGTGCGTCGACGGCCGCGCGGGCGGGCTCACGAGCGCCGACGCCTGGCTCGCGGAGTGGATCCCGAAGATCCTCGGCTCGCCCGCGTTCGGCCGCGACGGAATGCTCGTGGTGACGTTCGACGAGGCGGAGGCGAGCGGCGGCGGCGGCGATTCCTCGGCCTGCTGCGGCGAGCGCCCCGGGCCCAACTCACCGAGCCCCGGCGGCCCGGTGCCCGGGCCGGGCGGCGGCCGCGTCGGCGCGGTCGTCGTGTCCCCGTTCGTGGAGCCCGGCAGCGTCAATTCGACGCCGTACAACCACTACAGCCTGCTGCGCACGCTCGAGGACCTGTTCGGCCTCGGCCATCTCGGCTTCGCCGGCCAGGCCGGGCTGCGCCCGTTCGGCGCCGACGTGTTCGCGCGTGCCACGGCGCCCCGCCCGGTCGCACCGGGCTCTCCAGGCGCCTGCGCGGGCGCCGCCCTCCTGCGTGCCGGGGCGCGCCCGCGCGGGCGCGGCCTCGCGCTGTCGGCCGCGGCGCGAGGCGGCGCGTCGGTCTCGGTCTCCGTGCGGCTGGCCGCGCGCGGGCGGCGCGTCCTGCGCCAGCGGACCGTCCGCCGCTTCCGGACGGGTCGCGCGCCGGCGGTGTGGCGCCCACGTCAGCTGGCGGACGGGCGTTACGTCGTGCGCTTCGCGGCGGCCGCCCGCGCCGGGTCCGG
>JAXDGC010000250.1:0-3250 GCA_034665245.1 Solirubrobacteraceae bacterium
CGGAGCGCACCCACGGGGTCGCGGCGGACGTGTCGGAACGCGTCTACGAGATGATCATGGGGTTCTCGGGCTTCGGCTTCCCGAAGGCCCACGGCGCGGCCTTCGGGCTGCTCGCCTACCAGTCGACCTGGCTGCGGGTGCACTACGGCCCGGAGTTCCTGTGCGCGCTGCTCAACGAGCAGCCGATGGGCTTCTACGCGTCGGACACGCTGGTGCACGAGGCGCAGCGGCGCGGGATCGCGCTGCTCGGCGCCGACGTGAACGCGAGCGAGGTGACCTGCACGACCGACGGCGCGGACGTCCGCATCGGCCTCGGCTACGTCAACGGCGTGCGCTCCGACGAGGTCGCGGCGCTGGTCGAGGCGCGCGCGGCCGGCGGGCCGTTCCGCTCGCTCGGCGACCTCGCCTCGCGCGCCGGCGCCGGGCGTCCGGCGCTCGCGCAGCTGGCGTGGGCGGGGGCGTGCGACGCCCTGCGCGGCGGCCATACCTCCCGCCGCGAGATCCTGTGGGAGCTGGGGATCGCCGCGCCCGGGGCGCCGGTCCAGGACGGCACGCAGCTCTCGCTCCCGCTCGACGTGCCGGACGCGCCCGAGCTGCGTGAGCTCGAGCCGTGGGAGGCGATGATCGCCGACTACGCCACCACCGGGCTGACGCTCGGGTCGCACCCGATGGCGCTGCTGCGCCCGCAGCTGCCGGCCGGCACGGTGTCCTGCCGCGACCTCGAGGCGCTCGGGCACGACGCGCGGGTGCGGATCGGCGGCCTCGTCGTCGCGCGCCAGCGCCCCGGGACGGCCAAGGGCATCGTCTTCATCCTGATCGAGGACGAGTTCGGGACGGTCAACCTGATCGTCCCCCCGCCCGTCTACGAGCGCCATCGCCTGCTCGTGCGGTCCGAGCCGCTGATGCTGGCCGAGGGGCGGCTGGAGAAGCTGGCCGCCGCGGGGGGCGGGATCAACGTCTTCGTCGAGAACCTGCTTCCGCTGAAGGCGCCGAAGGGCGTGGACGCCGAGGTGGTCTCGCTCGAGGAGCGGGCGCGCCGGGAAGCCGAGGCCGCCGAGCTCGCCGACTTCCGCACGGTCGCACCCGCGGTCCAGAGCTTTGCCTCGGGGCGGCGGCGATGAGCACTCCCGGGCCACGGACGGTCACCCGCCCCAACGGGTAATCTGCCGCTCCGCATGGCCGTTCTCGCCTTCACCCTCCTGTTCGTCGCGCTCGGCCTGGGCGTGCTGTTCGTCGGCCTGAGCGGCGGGCCGAGCGGCGCACGCCGGCGGATGGCGTCGCAGAGCAAGCGCACCCGCAGGGTCGCCTTGCTCAACTTCCTCCTCGCCGTGGTCATCCTCGGCCTCGGGATCCCGGCGGCGGTCATCGCCACGGTGGAGGATCGCAACGACATCCCCAAGGCGAACGTGAGCAACCTCACGGCGGCCGAGAAGCACGGCCGCCAGCTGTTCGGGCAGCGCTGTCGCACCTGCCACACGCTGAAGGCGAGCAACGCGGTCGCCCAGGTCGGTCCGAATCTCGACATCCTGATGCCGAAGAAGGCGCAGGTCCTCGACGCCATCCACAAGGGTCGCGCCGCCGGCAACGGGCAGATGGCGGCCGACCTCGTGCAGGGCAAGGACGCCGAGGACGTGGCCGCTTACGTGTCCAAGGCCGTCGGCAACGGCGGGAAGTAACGCCGATCCCGCAACGTGCGGTCACTGGTTCCGTCCGTGCGGTTTGTCATAAGTCTGTTCGCTTGCAGGGTTTTCCGCCCTTGTTACGATGCGGCGCGGCACAACCGCTGAGTCCCCGGAGGATCCGGGGAGCGGGGGACCCAGGCAGGTGGGGCGAATCGCCTTCGCGTAGCGCCGCTCATCCGGCGCGAGCCCGTCAGCTAACCCCGTAAGCGCACGGATCGAGGAATAGCGATGCCAGAACACGCGACCCGGGACCAAGAGGGTCTTTACGACCATGAACGCGACGCTCCCCGCCGGCGGCCGGCCGACGATTGGGGCATCGACGAGAGCTTTCCCCGCGTCCGCGGGCGCCGCTTCGCGCGGCACGACGGCTCGGTCCGTGACGCCCGCGCGTCCGAGGGCCCTTCGCGCCGCCGCCGCCGGCCGGTCGAGGACTGGGGCGCCGACGACGCGTTCGACGGCGCGACCGGCACGGAGCCCGATGCACCTGTGGACGAGGTCGCCGCGCTGCCCGCGGCTCTGACCGAGGCCCCGACCGACGAGGAGTCGATCGTGGCCGAGGTCGTTGACGCGCCCGAGCCCGAGGTCGTCTCCGACGGCCGCCGCACGATCCGGATCAACGGCCGGCCCGGCGAGGTGTCCGAGATCGCCCCGTTCACGTCGGCCGCCCGCCGCCGCCGCCCGCCGCTGACCGTCGAGGAGCGACTGGCCGGGCATCCGACGCGGATCATCGCCTGGGCCTTCCTGGGCGGGCTGCTGCTGATCCTGATCGCCCTCCTGACGTCGTAGCCGCGCGGGGCGGCCGATCCGCCGCCCGGAGAGGTGGGTCCGCGGGACAGTTGCGCAGACAAGCGTTGGGTCCTACACTTATCAAGGGTAAGGACGCCGATACGAGCGCTTCCCCCCTGCTCCCCCTCCCCACGGCGGTTCGCGATGAAGACCCAGATGTCCCGCTTCCAGATCCACGACGACCTGACGGCGCCCGAGGCGTCGCTGCCGGTCGTCAAGGGCGCCCTTGCCGGCGCCGGCCAGCTGCCGAACTTCCTCGGCGTCCTGGCGGGCTCCCCGGCCGCCCTGCGCGCCTACGCCCGGTTCCGCTCGGAGCTGCGCAACAACGGCACGCTCACGCTCAAGACACTCGAGCGGATCGCGCTCGCCGTCGCGCAGTTGCACCGCTCCGAGGCCGGCCTCACGCTGCACGGCCGCACGGGCCGCCAGGCCGGGCTCGGGCTCGACGAGCTCTCGCTCGCACGCGAGTGGGACTCACGCGACGACCGCGAGGCGGCGCTGCTGCGCTATCTGCGGCCGCTCGCCGAGCAGCGCGTGTGTCCGAGCCACCTGCTCGAGGAGGCGCGCGAGGCGGGCTGGACCGACGAGCAGCTGCTCGAGGCGGTCGCCGTCGTCGCGCTCGAGGCCTTCACGGCCATGGTCCACATCGCCGGCGACGTGCCGGCCGACGGATCGGTGGAGGACGCGCGCGTCCTGCGCGCGGCCTGAGAGCCATGAGCACGGGCGCTCCCCGCCGCCGGGTCGCGGTCGCCACGCTGGAGCGCCCGGGGGCGTGCTGCCCC
>JAXDGC010000251.1:0-14601 GCA_034665245.1 Solirubrobacteraceae bacterium
ACGAGCAGGCCGCGTTGCGACATGTGGCGACGCTGGTGGCGCGCGGGGTGCCGCCGGAGGAGGTGTTCGCGGCGGTCGCCGAGGAGGTCGGGCGGCTGCTCGACACGGGCCTCGCCGGGATGGCCCGTTACGAGCGCGATGACATGGTGACCGTCGTAGCCGCGTGGGCCGCCGAAGACGAGCACGGTGCCGCACACCCATTGGTCCCGGGTCCGTGGCCGCTCGAAGGGGGCGATGTGGCGTCGACGATCGCGAGGACGGGCCGGCCCGTCCGGATCGACGACTACCACGGCGTTCCCGGGCGCATCGCCGCGTTCGTTCGAGACGAGCTCGGGATCAGTTCCTCGGTTGGCAGCCCGATCGTCGTCGACGGTCGGTTGTGGGGCGCGCTGTTCGTCCACTCCATGCAGACCGACGAGCCGCTCCCCCGCGACACCGAATCGCGTCTCACGGGCTTCACGGAGCTCGTGGCGACGGCGATCTCGAACACCGAAGCGCGGAACGAGGTGGCGGCGTCGCGGGCACGAATCGTGGCGGCGACCGACGACGAGCGCCGGCGCGTCGTTCGCGATCTGCACGACGGCGCTCAGCAGCGGCTGGTGCACACGGTCATCACCCTGAAGCTGGCACAGCGCGCATCGCAGACGAAGGCGGGGGACGTCCCCGCGCTGGTAAGCGAGGCGCTCGACCACGCCGAGCAGGCGACGGCCGAGCTGCGCGAACTCGTCCACGGGATCCTCCCAGCGGTCCTGACCCAGGGCGGGTTGCGCGCCGGAGTGGACGCGCTCGGTTCGCGGATGCCGGTGCCGGTCGAGAACGACGTGTCAGTGGGCCGGCTCCCGGCCGCGGTCGAAGCGACCGCGTACTTCGTGGTCGCCGAGGCGCTCACCAACGTCGCCAAACACGCGCGCGCAGGACGGGCCAGCGTCGCGGCGAGGATCGAGGACGGAACGCTTCAAGTCCAGGTGCGCGACGACGGCGTCGGAGGCGCGCAACCCGACGGCAGCGGGTTCCTCGGGCTGGCAGACCGGCTCGCCGCCCTCGACGGGCAGCTCCGCGTCGAGAGTCCGACCGGCGGCGGCACGCTCGTCACCGCAGACATCCCCGTCCCCGACTAGCTCCTGAATCCAGCTGTGCGCCTGGCCGGCTGCCGGCTCACGCACTGCCCACGCCGGCTATCTCGCTGCTGACCGATCGCGTGCCCGACGGACGGCTTCGAGCGAGTGCCGCGCGAGCTCGAGCACACGGCTCAGGCGGCGTCCCGGCGGAAGGGCGTGCGCCGTGGCAAGGCTCTCCGCGACAGTCGTCGCGCCTGCGATGGCCCGGCATCGCTCGATCGCCTGGAGCAGGTCCTCGCCACCGGCGCGAAGGGTGCGGAGCGACGTCGCCTGCTCGGCGGCCTCCAACTCGACCAGGGCGGCCGACTCGAGCGCGGCGGCGGTATCGCCGACGGCGTCGAGCGCGACGACCACGCCCGCCGCATGCCAGAGCCCCTGTCCAGCGATGCCGTGGCGCAGGCTGGCGTCGAGCGCGGTGGCGAAGCCGGCGAGCGCGCGCGCGGGCTCCGCCCGGGCCAGCGCCCAGTCGGCGCGCAGGTTCGGCAACAGGCCGTTGATCTCGAGGTCCGCGCCGGCGACCGCGGCCTCAGCTTCGTCGAGCAGCCGTCCGGCGGCGTCGACGTCGCCGCAGAGGAGCAGGTCCTGCCCGAGCATCGCGGCGACATGGGCCAGCTGTGGCGGGTCGCCGACCTCGCGAGCCCGGGCGAGCGCCTCGCGCTCGGTCGCGATCCCCTCCTCCTGCCGCCCGGCCATCAACTGCACCATGCCGAGGCGGAGGAGGTCCCTGATCCGCTGGACCGCGGTCCGCTCGGCGAGCAGGGGCATCGCTTCCTCGGCCATGGCAATGGCCTCGTCGGCCTTCTCGACGAACTGCAGCAGGAATGCGTAGCAAAGCAGCAGCTCGCCCCGCAGCGCCGATCCGGGACGTGCGCTCGCCATGGCCATTCGCGTCTCGTCGATGGCATCGCGAAGCCGTCCGGCGTTGATCACCCAGGTAACCGCCCAGGCCGCGACGAGCCGCCCGTGCAGCTCGGGATCGTGCTGACGCGCCCAGGCGGACGCGCTCCAGGTCTCCGGCAGCGCCGCGTCGGCGCGCGCATGCTCCGCTGGGGACATGATCGCGGTCGGCTTGCCGCCGAGGCCGATGTCGGCGATCACGCCGGCGTGGGTGCGCTGGAGGACGTCGCGCTCACCCGAGGCGTTCAGCCGCTCGCCGGCCAGCTGTTGCAGCGCGGCCGGAAGGCTCAGGCCGCGGGCGGTGCGGCGCAGGAGCGAGTGGTCGAGCAGCGCCGCCGCGTCCAGCACGACATCGCCGCCGTCTCCGCACACCGCCTCGATGATGTCCAGCGGCATCGGATTCGCGAACACCGCCAGTCGATCGAACAAGCGGCGCGGTTCGGCTCCCAGTCCACCGAGGGACCATTCAAGCGTCGCGCGCAGCGAGCGCTGCCGGGCCGGGCGCTCCTCGCCGCCGCGCAGCGCGAGCACCGACTGCAGGCGAGCCGCCAGCTCGGGCGGCGTCAGGACACGCAGCTGCGCTGCGGCGAGCTCGAGCGCGAGCGGTAGCCCGTCGACGCGGCGGCACACCGCGGCCACAGCGTCGTCGTCGAGTCGAACGCGCGGGTCGGCAGCGCGGGCGAGCGATGCGAACAGCTCGCCGGCGTGCTCGGCTCCGAGCGGCGCGAGCGCGACGACGCGCTCGCCGGCGGCCCTCAGCGGGACCCGGCTCGTCGCCAGCACGCTCGCGGACCGAACTGTCGCGAGCAGCTCTCCGACCACGGCGGGCGCCCCCGGGAGGTGCTCGAGGTTGTCGAGGACGAACAGGACGGGCGCGCGATCAAAGCGTTCGTCCAAAGTCGAGAGGAGGTCGACGCCCGGCGTGTCGCGCAGCCGGAGCGCCGACGCGAGCGTCGGCAGGATCTCCGACGCGTCGCCCAGCCGATCAGCCTCCACCAGCCAGACCCCTCCCGGGTGCCGCTCCACGAGTTCGGCCGCCACCGCGAGCGCAAGCCGGGTCTTGCCGACGCCGCCGAGGCCGATCAGGGTGACGACGCGTCCGCCCTGCTCGAGCGCCGCCACCACCTCATCACGCTCCCGGTCCCGCCCGATCAGCGTTCCCACTGCGGGGGGAAGGTTGGTCGGCCGGATATCGAGCGTCCGTGGCGCCGGGAAGTCGCGCGCGGCGCGCTCGTCGACGCGCAGGTGGAACAGCCGCCCCGGCATCGGGAAGTCCTTGAGCCGGTGCAGGCCCAGATCGTCGCAGTCGAAGTCGTGCCCGAGCAGTGTGTGCGTCACCTGGCTCATGAGCACCTGACCGCCGTGCGCCGCGTCGCCGATGCGCGCCGCGCGATGGATTTCTATCCCGAAGGCATGGTCGCCGCGGCGCTCGAGCGTCCCGGTGTGCAGGCCCATGCGCACGCGGATCTCGCCGATCTCCGACGGCCAGCGATGCGCGCGCAGCGCTCGCTGCGCCGCCGCCGCCGCCTCTGCCGCGGCGGGCGCACTCTCGAACGTCGCGAAGAACGCATCCCCCTGGGTCCTCTCGACGTGTCCGCCCGCCGCGACGATCGCCGTCTCGACGAGACGGTCATGCTTGCCCAGCACGTCGGGCCAGCCGGCGCCGGCCAGCCGCGCCAACCGCGTCGAGCCCTCGACGTCGGTGAACAGCATCGTCACGTCTCCGACGGGTCGACGGTCGTCGCGGACGGCCTGCATGTCGCTGGCCTACACGACAGCTGGGCCGCGAGTCAACCCCCCGCCGCCGGCCTACCTGGTTGGCGGCGAAGCGCGACCGGCGGGCACCCCCGACTCCCTCGCAGCGCTCGCTCGGGGGCGCGAGAGGAGGAGCGCACTGCGATCACGTCGCGCTGCCGAGCGGGTACAGGAGCTGTGGGCCGTCGATGCCCTTGAGTACGACGCTGCGCGGGAGGTCGAACGCGAACCGGCCGGTCGGCGAGACGAGCTCGTGGACGAGCGAGGAGACGAGCGCCTCGCCGCCCCGTGCCGCGCCGGCGACGCGGGCGGCGTAGTTGACCGCGTGCCCGAAGAAGTCGTCCGCTTCCTGGATCACCTCGCCGACGTGGACGCCGATCCGGACCCGGATCGGGGAGCCGGGGTCGTTGAAGGTGGCGGCGATGTCGCGCTTGATCTGTCGCGTGCCGTCGAGCGCGCGCCGGGCGGAGGGGAACGCGAGCATGAAGCCGTCGCCTTGGCCCTTGACGACCGTTCCGCCGTGCTGGTTCGTGGCGTCGGCGATCAGCTGGTTGTGCGCGCGCAGCACCTCCATCCACGCGTGGTCGCCGAAGGACGCGTTGAGGCGGGTGGAGTCCTGGATGTCGGTGAACACGATGGTCACGGTGCCGTCGGGGGCGGCGGCGGCGGAGACGTCCGGGCGCTCTTCTTCGACGACCTCGGCGAGCACCTCCAGCGGCAGGCGGACACCGAGGAGCTCCTCGTTGGGCACGCCGACCGACCAGTGCTGGTGCACGATCTTCCAGTCGTCGCGCTCGAGGCGGAAGACGAAGCTCACGCGCAGCGGAGTCGGCGTGTCGCCGAGGACCTCCCCCTGTACCGTCGACCACCCGACGTCCCCCTCGCGCCAGGCGTCGAACTCGGCGGCCCCGAACGGCCACGGCCCGTCCATCGCCTCGAACTCCGCGCGGGTGTAGCGCTCGAGCCGCTCGAGGTCGCCGAACACCTCGGTCGGGTCGGTCCCGAAGCCGCTCATGCCTTGACTCGAGAACCGAGCGACGTACGAGTCGGCGTCGCCGCGCATCCACGCCGCCCACAGGCGCTCGGTCACCGACCGCAGCTCCTCGGAGCGCTCCAGTGCGCGCGGCCGCATGCGGCGACACTACGCCGCATCGCGGCCGCGCCTCAAGTGATTACGCCGCGGCGGCGAGCGGCTCCCGCGCCGGCGCCGCGAGAACCTCGGACAGCGCCGCGACGATACGGCGATTCTCAGACGCGCTGCGCGCCGCCACCCGCAGGAAGCGGTCCCCGTCGAGGCCCCACTTGTCGCTGCAGTCGCGCACGTAGACGCCGTGACGCGCCAG
Source organism: Solirubrobacteraceae bacterium (assembly GCA_034665245.1). Lineage (GTDB taxonomy): Bacteria > Actinomycetota > Thermoleophilia > Solirubrobacterales > Solirubrobacteraceae > DASQFQ01. The sequence goes on from JAXDGC010000251.1 coordinate 5,114, forward strand.
CAGCGAGGCGGCAGCCTCAGACGCGGGCCGGTCGAGCTCGAGCAGCGCGAAGTTCGCGGCGCTCGGGAAGACGCGCACGCCGGGGACGTCGGCGAGTGCTGCGAACAGCCGGCGCGTCTCGCGCACGTAGCGGCGGCGTGCCCCTTCGTAGGCGCGCTGGTAGCCGGGATCGGCGAGCAAGGCGCAGAACCACTCAGCGAACGCGTTGAGGTTCCACAGTGACGAGCCGCGGATCTGCCGTGCCCGCAGCGGTGACATGACCGCATAGCCGAGCCGCAGGCCGGCGATCCCGTGGCTCTTGCTGAGGCTGTTGACGACGACGAGATGCGGCAGTTCGGCGACGAGCGGCGCGAGCGTGGGCGGCGAGCCTTCGGTGGCGAAGTGGCTGAAGCTCTCGTCGACGATCACCTGCCGGACACGGCCCTGCATGCGCCGGAGGAAGTCGATCAGCGCGGCCTCGGGCACGAGGCCGCCGTCGGGGTTGTTGGGGTTGATGATCACGACCGTGTCGGGTTGGTAGCGCTCGACCATCGCCTCGAGCTCGTCGAGGTCGAGCCGGAAGCCCTGCTCGGGGTCGAGCTGGTGCGGGACGACCGGCCCCGACGCGAACTCGTAGTAGGCGGAGAACGTCGGCAGGCTCAGCAGCAACGGCCCCGGCGCGCGGGCGAGCAGCGCCTGGATGACCTCGCACGCGCCGTTGGCGACGACGAGCTGATCGGAAGGCACGCCGACGGACGGTGCCAGCGTCGAGGCGACCGCGCCGCCCTGCGACGGGTAGTGGGAGACCATCCGCTCCAGCGCGGCCGGCGCGATCGAGCGCAGGCGGCGCATCACCTCGTCGGTCGCGTAGGGGTTGGAGAGAAAGCAGGCGTCGACCTTGACGAGGCCGGGGATCGCGCGCTCGACCTCGGCGACGCTCGGCGAGTGGCTGCCCGAGCCCGCCTTGAGCAGCCGCAGCGCCTCGGCGACGCTGTGCTCGTCTCGCCGTGGCAGCGGATCGGGCGCCGCGGCGCGCGCCGGCGCGCCGCAGCTCGGATGCGCGTGGCAGTGCCCGGCACCGGGGGCGCGGCACATCTTGCACTGGCAATGACAGAACGGGCGGGACATGGGGCCTCCTGACGAACGGGCGGGATCGGCCACCAGCGTCCGCCGATGCAGATCTCGCGACCACGGAGTCCGCCACGGCCGTGCGTGCAGTTCTCCACACTCGGCTCGGGCGCGGCGGAGCGGCCTGGCGGTTGCACCGGTGTGCCGGTGTCGCGCCGGCGCGGCGCGCAGTTCACCAGGTTGCGTCGAAGCAGCAAGTCGCCGGCGCGAGCGGGATCTCGCGGACGACGGGAAGGCAGTAGGCGTGCGGGGCCGGCGGGCGCTTGATCTGCACGGAGACGGTCATGGGCCGATCCTGCTGGCCGGTCACGTCGCGCTCCACTCGATCCGCCACCGCCGAATGTGCAATCGGCGACACTTGCGTCGCCGCCGCGCAAGGCAGAGGATCGTCATGCCGATGGACGCGCCCGAGGGCACGCTCACCATGCTGTTCAGCGACATCGAGGGCTCGACCAAGCTTCTCGAGCACCTCGGCGACGGCTACGCGGGCGCGCTGACCGCTCACCACCGGATCGTGCGGGCCGCGCTCGCCGCGCATGACGGCTCGGAGCGCCACACCGAGGGCGACGCGTTCTTCATCGTGTTCCGGCGCGCCCGCGACGCGCTGCTCGCCGCCGCCGACATCCAGCGCGGTCTCGCCGAGCATCCGTGGCCCGGCCGCGCGCCGGTGCGGGCCCGCATCGGTATCCACACGGGTGAGCCGCGCCGGCTCGAGGGGGGCGACTACGTCGGCCTCGACGTCCATCGCGCGGCGCGGATCTGCGCCGCCGCCCATGGCGGGCAGATGCTGTGCAGCGAGGCGACGATCGCCGTCGCCGGCGACCCGCCGGACGGCCTGGTCGTAAAGGACCTCGGCGAACACCGTCTGAAGGACCTCAGCCGGCCGATGCGCCTGTTCCAGGCGACACCGGCCGGCCTTTCGCGCGAGTTCCCGCCGCCGCGGACGCTCGACGCCGAGCGGACCAACCTCCCGGCGCTCGCGAATCCCCTGATCGGGCGCGAGGCCGAGCTCGGGCACGTGCTCGACGGACTCGCCTCGCACGTGCGGCTGATCACCCTTACGGGTCCGGGCGGTGCGGGCAAGACGCGAACCGCGCTCAGCGCGGCGGCGGAAGCCTCGGACCTGTTCCCGGGTGGGACCTACGTCGCCTTCCTGGCCGGCGTCAGAGAGGCGGACGGCGTGCTGCCCGCCATCGCTGCCGCGCTCGCCATCCAGGACACCCCCGGGCGGACGCTGCTGGAGTCGATCGCCGAGGCGTTGCGCGGGCCGCCGTTCCTGCTCGTGCTCGACAACCTCGAACACCTGCCCGCCGCCGCGCCGCTCGTGGCCGAGCTGCTCTCGCGCGCGCCGGCGCTCAAGGTGCTGGCGACGAGCCGCGCCCCGCTGCACCTCGCGGCCGAGCAGGAGCTCGAAGTGCCGCCACTGCCCGACCAGGACGGTGTGCGGCTCTTCCTCGAGCGGGCGCACGCCGTCCGCGCGGAGTTCTCGGCGACGGACGAGACGGTGTCGGCAGTCTGCCGGCGGCTCGACGGCCTGCCACTCGCAATCGAGCTGGCCGCGGCGCGCACGCGGCTGCTATCGGCCGAGGCCCTGCTCGCCAGGCTCGACCACCGGCTCGATCTGCTGATCGGCGGTGCGCGCGACATGCCGGACCGCCAGCGGACGCTCCGCGCGACGATCGCCTGGAGCCATGACCTGCTCGGCGCGGAGGAGCAGCAGGGCTTTCGCCGCCTCGCCGTGTTCGCCGGCGGCTTCAGCCTCGACCTGCTCACACCGGTCGCGCAGACCGACGAGGCCGTCCTCGAGGCGCTCGTCGAGCACAGCCTGGTCAGGACGATCGCTCCCGGCGGTGGCGAGCCGCGCTTCCTCATGCTCGAGACGATCCGCGAGTTCGCGCTCGAGCGGCTCGACGAACGCGGCGAGGCCGGTGAGCTGCGCGACCGTCACGCCGCGACCATGGTCGCCTTCCTCGAACGCGCGGCGGAGGAGATCAGCAGCGGCCACCAGCTCGAGTGGTTGGACCGGATCGATGCCGAGCTCGACAACATCCGCACCGCGATCGCCTGGATCCGCGAGCGGCAGCGCCACGACCTGGAGCTGCGCGTGGCCGCCGCGATCAGGCTCTACGGCCTGCTGCGTGGACGCTGGACGGAGACCCGCAGCTGGGTGGAAGGCGCCCTCGCCCATGGTCCGGAGCCCGCGCCGGATCGCTTCGGAGGCGCGCTCGCGGCCGCCGTGATCCTCGTGCGCTGGGACGGGGACGACGCCGCGGCAGACGCCCGCGCGCGGGAGTTGCTCGCCTTCGCGGACGAGCATGACGACCGCTGGGCGCGCGCCCAGGCGCTGATGGGGCTTGCGATCACACCGGCCGAAGCCGGCGCGTTCGGGCCGGCGATGGAGCTGCTGGCGGAGGCGGTCGCGCTCAGCCGCGAGGTCGGCGACGACTGGGCGCTCGGCGTGGCGCTCAACAACCTCGGCGACACGGCGCTCAAGGCGGGCGACCTCCAGACCGCCGGCGCCCGATTCGCCGAGAGCCTCGCGCTGGGCGAACGGCTCGGCCTCCTCGACCGCGTGGCGACCGCGCGCGGAAATGTCGCCAGCGTCCTGCTCGCCGCGGGCGACCCGGCTGAGGCTCACGCAGAGCTGCGGCGCTGCCTGAAGGCCGCGCGGGCGCTCGGCTACCCGGACCCGCTGCTGTACGGCACCGCCACGCTGGCGGCGATCACCCTCGCGCAGGGCGACGCCGAGGAGGCGGCGCGGCTGACGGGTACCGTCGAAGCGGCCTTCGAGGCAGCCAACACCGAGCTCCAGAGCTACGAACGGCACCGTCACGAGGCACTCCTCGTAACGCTGCGGGAGCGGCTGGGGCCGCAGCGCTTGGAGCAGTTGCGTGTGAGCGGCCGGGCGGTCGCGCTCGACGACGTGCTCGACGCCGTGGTGTGAACTCCATTTCCGTGGGATGCTCGCGGGGCGATGGGCGAGACGTTCCTGGACGCGCTGCGCGAGGAGGAGCTGGCCGAGCTCCATGCGGCCGGCCGGCGGCGTGGCTACGGCGCCGCGGTGACGATCGTCCACGAGGGCGACGAGGCCGGCCCGGTCGTCGTCCTGCTGCGGGGGCGCGCCAAGGTGAGCACGGTCGGCGCGGCCGGCCGTGAGGCGATCCTCGCGGTGCGCGGGCCGGGTGACCTGATCGGCGAGCTGTCCGCGATCGACCGCGTCGCGCGCTCGGCGACGGTCACGACGCTGGAGCCGGTGGAGGTGCTGCTGCTGCCCGGCTCCGGCTTCGCCGCGCTGCTCGAGCGCCGCCCGCGGATCGCGCTGGTGATCCTGCGGATGGTGGCCGGCCGGCTGCGCGACGCCGACACGGGACAGGCGCAGCTGGGGACGAGCGACGTCGTCGGCCGCGTCTCGCAGCGTGTGGTCGAGCTCGCCGACCGTTTCGGCGAGCACGAGGGCGGGCGGATCGAGATCGCGCTGCCGTTGTCCCAGGAGGAGCTCGCCGCGTGGGCGGGCGCCTCGCGCGAGGCGGTCAGCAAGGCGCTGCAGGTGCTGCGCTCGCTGCGGATCGTCGAAACGGGCCGTCGGCACATCACCGTGCTCGACATCGATGCGCTGCGAAGCCGCGCGGCGGTGTGAAGAAGTCCACAGACCGCGGTGCACAACGCCGTGGTCGCGCGGTTCGCGCGGCGGGAGGCTGGTGATCGTCCCAACCACCCCGCCGCCGGAGGATCACCATGCAGCCCACGCTCTTCACCGCCACCTACGCCGCCGGCCGCGCCGCCGAGGCACCGCAGTCGCCGCGTCCCGCCACCCGTCGCCGGATCTCGCGCAAGGCGATCGCGGGCGCGCTCGCGGCGCTGACGCTCGCCAGCGCCGTCGTCCCCGCGACCGACGCGCCCGCCGGCACCGCCACGGGCCCCGGCTCCGCCGGGGCCGCTCAGAAGCTCGTGACGGGCACCGCGATCGTCTCTCCCGGTCAGTTCGGCTGGCTGGCCCACTGTCAGCACACCGGGCCGGCGCCGCGCTGAACGCGCCGCGGCCGGCCCGTAGGCTGGCCGCATGGACCCTGCTCCTCGGCAGCCCGAGGGGACGATCGCGATGCTCTTCACCGACATCGAGGGCTCGACACGCCTGGCGGCCGCACTGGGCTCGGGCTGGACGCAGGTGCTGCGTGAGCACCATGCGGTCGTCGGCGGAGAGATCGCGGCCGAGGGCGGCTGGGTCGAGCGCACCGAGGGTGACGCGTTTTTCGCAGTATTTGGCGATCCGCGCGCGGGGGCGCGCGCTGCCGTGGCCGGACTGCGTGCGCTGCGCGCTCACCGCTGGCCCGAGGAGGTGGGCGAGCTGCGCGTGCGGATGGGGCTGCATGTCGGCTTCGTCGAGCGCAACGACTTGGGTTACGTCGGGCTGGAGATCCACCGCGCGGCCCGCGTCGGTGCCGCCGCGCACGGCGGCCAGTTGCTGATGACCGCCGCCGCCCGCGCCGTGATCGGCGAGCACACGGCGACCGAGCCGCTCGGCATGCACCGTCTCAAGGACTTCCCCGCTCCCGAGGCGCTGTTCTGCGCGGTCGTGGACGACCGCGGAGCGGCCGCCTTCCCGCCGCCGCGCACCCAGGAGCTGCGGCCCACCAACCTCCCTGCGGGCACGCCGAGGCTGGTCGGCCGCGACGACGACCTGCGGCGCGTGCGCGACGCCCTCATTGAGGAGGGCGAGCGTTTCGTGACCGTCACCGGCCGTGGCGGGGCGGGCAAGACGAGCCTGGCGCTCGTCGCGGCCACCGGGATGCTCGACGACCATCCTGGCGGCGTGTGGCTCGTCCGGCTCGCGAACGTGGCAGCGGTCGACGACGTACTGCCGGCCATGGCGACCGCGGTGGGGGCAGAGCTCGGGGCGTCGCCGTCCGAGGCGCTGATCGCGCGCCTGCGCGATCGCGGCGCGACGCTGCTTGTGCTCGACAACCTGGAGCACGTTCTCGCGGCTGGGCCGGCGGTCGCGGAGCTGCTCGGCGCGCTGCCGGACCTGCGCGTGCTGTGCACCTCGCAGGCGCCGGTGCGGATCGCCGCCGAGCGCTGCCTGCCGCTCGACGCGCTCGACGACGAGTCCGCGCTCGCCCTGATCGAGCGCGTCGCCCGGCGCCGCGGCGCGACCGGCGGCGGCGACCGAGGGGCGTTGCTCGAGCTCGTGCGGCTGCTCGACGGCCTGCCGCTGGCGCTCGAGCTGGCCGCCGCGCGGCTCGCGCTGCTCACCCCGGCGCAGTTGCACGATCGGCTCCGCGAGTCCCCGGACGTGCTCCAGGACGCGGGCGCCGACCGGCCCGATCGCCAGCGCTCACTGGGCGCAACCGTCGACTGGGCGCTTGAGATGCTCGACGACGGCCCGCGCGCGCTGTTCGCCCGCATGGGCGCGTTCGCCGGCCCGGTCGAGCTCGAGGACCTCGAGGCGGTCACCGGCGGAGACGGCGTCGACCCCCTCGAGGATCTCGCCGTCCTGGTCGACGTCGCGCTCGCGCGGCGAGTCGAGCGCGGCGACGGTCGCGTGCGCTTCGGCCTCCCCGAGGCGCTGCGCCAGATCGCCGCGGCGCAGCTCGACGCCGCCCCGCGCGGACAGGCGTGGCGCCGTCGCCACGCCCAGCACCAGCTGGAGATCGTCTGGGCCGCGCGCCTGGGCTCGCTGACGACCGGCGCGCGTTACCGGCGGGCAGCGGACGCGGATCCCGAGGCCGCGGCCGCCCTTTCCTGGGCTCGCGCGCAGGGCGATCCGCTCGCGGTCCGGCTCGCCGCCGCCCGCGGCACCCTGCTTCCGGAGCGCGGAGGAGCACGCCCGGCGCTCGCCGTGCTGGAGCCGCTGCTCGCAACGCCGTCGGGTGACCCGCTCGCCGACGCCCAGGCGCTGATCGGCCAGTGCTACGCGCTCCTGGTGATGGGCCGGATCGACGAGGTCGCAGCCCCCGCGGAGCGCGCGATGGCGCTCACAGCCGACCGGGGGATCCAGGCGCTCGCCCATCTTCAGCGGAGCCTGGCCCATACGTTCGGCGGAGCAGGCGAGGCGGGCCTGGAGGATGCGCTGAGATGCACGGCGATGGCGCGCGAGGTCGGACCGGCGGCGCTCGCGAGCGCGCTCGTCTTCGAGGCGCAGGCACGCCTGCACGTCAGGGACTTCGACGGCGCGGCGCGGACGAGCGCCGAGGCCGAGCGCATCGGGGCGCGGGCGGACGCGAAGATGCTGTGGCACATGGACACCGGCAAAGCAGACCTCGCGCTGCTCACCGGCCGCCCGCAGGACGCGCTCCTGCACTACGTCCTCTCGATCGAGGCCGCCCAGGCACGCGGCGACGAGCTGCAAGTGCTCTTCGACTTGTTCGGCATCGCCCTGGCGCTGGCGAATCTCGGCGACGACACGGACGCACTCGCGGTCCACGCGATGGCTGAGGCGCAGGGCGAGCAGATTGGCGGGCCTGACACGGGGGCCATCGGTCACCTCCTCGGCCAGGATCCGATCGTCGCCGCCGAGGCGCGCGTCGGCGCTGCGGCGGCCGCCGAGGCAAAGGCGCGCGGGGGTGCCGCGCCGGCCGCGCAGCGCGTCACCCGTGCTTGCCGTCTGGCGCGTGCGCGCCAGGCGGCATAACGGCGGTGGCGGGCTTTCTGGCCGTCGCGCTCGCGACGAAGCTCGTGCGCCGCGCCCGGGTGACGGCGTGACCGTCCTCGCGTGCCTCGGAGTGGGTGCGGTCTGGCTCGGACGACAGCTGGGAGCGATGTTGTGAACGAGGACTGCCTGAAGCTCACCACGTACTTCGGTGAGCGCGACCGCGCCGGCGACCGCTTCCTCGCGGACGCCTTCGTCGACATCTACGCGCGTCACGAGCTCCAGACGAGCCTCGTGATGCGGGGCGTGCAGGGCTTCGGCCTGAAGCAGCATCTGCACACCGACCGCCAGCTCACGCTCTCTGAAGACCTCCCACTCGTCGCGGTCGCAGTCGACACGCGTCCCCGCATCGAAGCGGCGGTCCGCCAGATCGACAAGCTCGGCTTCGACGGCCTGGTGACGCTCGAGCGCGCCCGCATGCTCAGCGGCCACATCGACCCGCTCGAGTTGCCCGAGGACCTCGACGAGGCGACCAAGCTGACCGTCTACGTCGGCCGCCGGGAACGCGCCGGTGGGAAGCCGGCCTATGAAGCCGTCGTTGCGCTCCTGCACCGCAATGGGATCGCCGGCGCGACCGTGCTGCTCGGCGTCGACGGGACCGCCCACGGCGCCCGCCGGCGCGCGAGCTTCTTCGGGCGCAACGAAGCCGTCCCGCTGATGATCATCTCCGTCGGCGAGGGACGCCGGATGGCTGCGCTGCTGCCCGAGCTCGCCGCCATCCTCTCGCGACCGCTGCTCACGCTCGAACGGATCCGCGTCTGCAAACGCGACGGCGTCAGGCTCGCCGAACCCCGACATCTCGCCGAGAGCGACCCGTCCGGGCTGCAGATGTGGCAGAAGCTCATGGTCTACGCCTCCGAGCAGGCCCGCCACGGGCGCGGCCCGCTCTACGCCGAGCTCGTCCGCGCCCTCCGGGCGGCGGGCGCCGCCGGCGCCACCAGCCTGCGTGGCACCTGGGGCTACCACGGCGACCACACGCCGCACGGCGACTCCTTCTGGCAGCTCCGCCGCCGCGTCCCCGTTGTCACCGTCGTCGTCGACACGCCGGCCAACATCAAACGCTGGTACGCGATCGTCGACGAGCTCACCGCCGAGACCGGCCTCGTGACGAGCGAGATCGTCCCCGCATACCGCGCCAGCGCACCCGGCCTGACGCGGGGCGGTCTGCGCCTGGCCCAGCCCCGGCCGGAATGAAAAGAGGTGCCGGCCTCGGCGTGCCGCACGGGGCTCTGCCGATGGCCCGCTGGATGGCCGGCGCTGGACGCCTGAGTGGTTTACGACGGGGTGCGACGCGCGTAGGGTGCGTCCATGGAGCCGACGCGCGAACAGCAGCCGGCGGGCGCGGAGCCCGCCGCCCGCGCCGTCGTCGTCGGGCCTGGCCCCGTGAGCCCGGCGCACGCGCAGCTCCTGCTGCTGCAGCGCCATGCCGGAAACAGGGCAGTCGGTCGGCTGCTGCGCGCCCGCCGCCTGCTCCAGCGCGATGACCTCGATCAGGGTCCGGTGCTGCTTGACGGTGGGAAGGAGGCGGGCGCCTCCGGGGACCGTTTCGACAGCCTCGACCCCAGCAACAGCGCCTCGAGCCCCCCCGGCGTCCTCGAGAAGATCAACCCGGCGGCGCCCGCGTTCAACAAGCGGCCGTGCACGCAGAACTGTCCCGCCGCGGCATCCGCCGCCCAGAACTACTTGCTGACCGGGGCGCTGCCGTCCTCGGCGTGCAGCCCGCTGAACGAGCCCT
>JAXDGC010000252.1:0-3443 GCA_034665245.1 Solirubrobacteraceae bacterium
AGCACGCCGTGGGCGGCGACGAGGTCCTCGGGGCCCTTGCTCGCCTCCTCACCGTTGGAGAGCAGCGCCACGCGCGGCCGCGGGATGCCCATCGCGGCCTCCATGAAGGCGGCGCCCATGTGGGCGAACTGGACGAGGTGCTCCGGCCGCACCTCGACGTTGGCGCCCGCGTCGAGCAGCAGGAACGGCGCGCCCGGCACGGGCACGAGCACCGCCAGCGCCGGCCGGTGGATCCCGCGGCCGCGCTTGATCCGGAACAACGAGGCGGCGAGCGCGGTACCGGTGGAGCCACCGGCCACGAGCGCGTCGGCACGCCCGTCGGCGACCGCCGCGACGGCCTGCACGATCGAGGCGTCGGGGTTCGCACGCACGGCGCGCGCCGGGTCCTCGGCCTTGGCGATCGAGACCGGCGCGTCGATCAGCTCGACGCCGTCGGCGACGGGGCCGATCTGCGCGGCGGGCCCGAACAGCAGCACGCGCGTCCCGCGCTCGGCGGCGAGGGCAGCGCCGCGCGCCACCTCAGCGGGGCCGCGATCGGCCCCGTTCGCGTCCACCGCGACGGCGACCGGGTCGGTCATGCGCCCGGTCTAGTGGTCGTGGTCGTGCTCGTCGTGCTGCACCGCGACCACCTCGCGACCCTTGTAGAAGCCGCAGTTGCCGCAGACGCGGTGCGGGAGGCGGGGCTGGTGGCACTGCGGGCACTCGTTCAGCGTCGGCGCGGAGATCTTGTGCTGCGAGCGGCGCTGGTTCGTGCGGGCGTGCGACTGCTTCTGCTTGGGGACGGCCATGGGCGACGGGAAGGGTAGCGGAGCGGCGCCTACTCGAAGCGAATCTCCGACAGCTTCGACCAGCGCGGGTCGGGCTCGGCCTCGTGGGCGTGCTCGGGGTCGTCGTTGAGGTTCGCGCCGCAGTGCGGGCACAGGCCCCGGCATTCGGGCGTGCAGGCGATCTGGGCGGGCGCGGCGAGCGCGAAGGCGTCGCGCGCCCACGCGGCGAGGTCGAGGTCGTCGTCGGCGTCGACGTAGGGCGAGCGCATGTCCTCGTCGCCGGCGGCGGGCTGGTGGACCTCCCGCGCGTCGATGTCGAAGCTCGGGTCGGCCGGGCCGAGGCAGCGCATGCACGGCCCGGTCAGGCTCGCGGAGAAGCGCAGCCGCAGCGCGTACCCGTTGCCCGTCGTCCGCGAGATGTCGAGCCGGACGGGGACGAGCTCAGGCTCGGGCGTGTAGCGCTCGCCACCGAGGTCGAGCGGCGCGAGCGCGGTGTGCAGCTCGAGCCGCCTGCCCTCGCCCGAGGTGAGCCCGAGGCGGCCGAGCGCGAAGATGTCGGTGCGCTGGGCCATGGCTCCCGTTATAGCTCAGAGCGTCAGCCCTTCTTGGCGGCCTTCTTCTTCCCCCCGCCGGACGACTTCTTCTTGCCGTCCTGCTTCCCGCCGCCGTCGTCCTCGCCGTCCTCCTTGAGCTCGCGCTTGAGGACCTTGCCGGTCGAGGTGCGCGGCAGCTCGTCGATGAACTCGACGTCGCGCGGGACCTTGTAGCCGGCGAGGTTGGACTTGACGTACTTCTTGATCTCGTCCTCCGAGACCTTCTTGCCGCCCTTCGTGACCACGACCGCCTTCAGCCGCTGGCCGAACTTCTCGTCGTCGACCCCGAAGACCGCGGCCTCCTTGATCGAGTCGTGGCTCGACAGGAGGTCCTCGACCTCCTGGGGGAAGACGTTCTCGCCGCCCGAGACGATCATGTCGTCGTCACGGCCGTCGATGAACAGCCGCCCCGCGTCGTCGAAGTGGCCAACGTCGCCAGAGGACATCAGGCCGTCGATGACGTCCTTGTTGCCGCCGCCCGTGTACCCCTCGAACTGGAGGTCGTTGCCGACGAAGATCCGCCCCGTCTCCCCCTTCTCGACCGGCTTGCCCTCGTCGTCGTAGATCTTCACGACCGTCCCACGCGGCGGCAGGCCCGAGGTCCCCGGCGCCTCGCGGAGGTCCTTCGGCGTGGCGATCGTCGCCCACGCGACCTCGGTGGAGCCGTAGAGGTTGTAGAGGTTGTCGCCGAAGTGGTCCATCCAGCGGTCCGAGAGGTCTCCGGGCAGCGCCGAGCCCGAGACGGGGACCGCCTTCACGCTCGAGAGGTCGTAGCGGTCGAGCACCTCGTCGGGCAGCTCGAGGATCCGCTGGAGCATCACCGGCACCACCACGAGCGCGGTGCAGGCGTGCTGGGCGGTGAGCGAGAGCGTCGCCTCCTCGTCGAACTTGCGCTTCAGGACGATCGTCGAGGAGAGGCCCATGCCGAGCGTGAAGTGCGCGAAGCCCCAGGCGTGGAACAGCGGCGCCGCGATCATCGTCTTCTCGCGCGCCCTCAGCGGGATCCGGGACAGCAGCGCGGCGACCGGGTCCAGCGACTTGGGCTGGCTGCGCGATGCGCCCTTCGGCGTCCCCGTCGTGCCCGAGGTCAGGATCACGGCCTTGCCCGCCTCCTTCGGCGGGATGACGCCGGCGGGGTCGCCGCGCTCGATCAGGCTCTCGAGCGTCTCGTCCTTGGTCTCCGCCTCCGGCTCGGCCCACGCCACATAGCGCTTGCGCCGGTGCCCGGCCTCCTGGAGCACCTCGGCGAACTCCTCGTCGTAGATGATCGCCTTCGGCTTCTCGCGATCGGCGACGTCGGTGAGCTGCGGCCCGGAGAACGACGTGTTGAGGAACAGGGCGTGCGCGCCGAGCTTCGAGCACGCCACGACCGCGTCGACGAAGCCGCGGTGGTTGCGGGCCATGATCGCGACGTTGTCGCCCTCGTTGACGCCGTCGTCGGCGAGGGCGTGTGCGAGCGCGTTGGTGCGCTCGGAGATCTCACGGAACGTCAGCTGGCCGAGCTCGTCGATCAGCGCGACGTCGTCCGGGTAGCGCGCCGCCGAGGACTCGTAGCCCGCGGCGGGCGTGACGCCCCAGCGGATCAGGTTCAGGGCGGTGCGCAGCGTCCGGTCCGGGCGCTCGATCCGGATCACGCCCGCCTCCGTCAGCGTGACGAGTGACTGCAGCGTGTTGGTGACCTGCCGAGGGAGAGAGGGCATATGTGAATCCAATATCTCACTTTCGGGCGAGGCTCAATCCACTTGGTTGCGCGCCCGTCTCGATCAGCCGCCGGATGTCGCCCGCCCGCCGCGGGTTGAGGAAGACGTGCCGCTGGCCCACCGACGGCTTCTCGGCCAGCAGCCCCGCGTCGAGCAGCGCCTCGCCGACCTCGGAGGCGAGCTGGCGGTCGTTGCCCGCGAACCCGCGCGCGAGGTGCGCGAAGTCGGTGTGGTAGCCGCCCCACTTGCCCATGCCGTCGAGCCGCTGGAGGATCCGGCGCGCGACCCGGAGGGCGGGATCGGGGTCCTCGTGCGGGCGCGCCGCGGCGCCGCGCACGCCGAGCAGCGCGAGCACGGCCTCGTCGTGCTCCTCCACCGACGCG
>JAXDGC010000253.1:0-13948 GCA_034665245.1 Solirubrobacteraceae bacterium
TGTGTTGACGACGCCGAGCGACTGGAAGTCGAGTACCGCCTCTTCCATCGGCATCGGGATGTGGTCAGGAGCGGCGGCGCGCACGGCGTCGGAGAGCGCCTTCGGATCGTCGAGGACGGCGTCGAGATCGAGCGTCCGGACGACGATCCGCTGGTGCGCGATGCCGAGGCGCACGGTCTTGGGCAGATCATGCTCCGCGAAGAGCGCCTTGACGGCTTCCGCGAGAGCGATCGGATCGGCGACCTCGCCGTCGCGCATGATGCCGGGCCGGAGCTCGGCGACCGCGCCGCGGGTCAGGGTGAGGGTGCCGTCGACGCTGACCTCTGCGGCAGCGACGTGGCCGGCGTCGAGTTCGAGCCCGACGACACTGGCCTGCTGGGAACGCTTCTTCTTACGGAGCACGAGGCTTGTATCGGCACCCGCGTGGCGGGCCTTGAGTGAGTCGTTAACCGCGCGACGCGGGCCCGCGGGCCCGCTTCGCGGAGGGTTCACTAGGTGGTGCTGGGGACTACCAGGAGCCGCCGGCGGGGCAGCCGCCCTTGCCGAGGCCGTTGGCGCCGGTGCAGGTGCGGGTGACGGTGCCGCCGGTGTTCGTGATCGTGAAGACGTTCTTGTCAGAACCCTTCGAGTTCACGGAGACCGAGTAGCCGGTCGTCGACTGGCCGGTGACGGCGAGGCCGACAGCGTTGGTGAGGGCCGGCTCGATGAGCTTGAGCGCGGCGGCGTCGCCGTTGACGTACGTCTGGTTGTCCGTGTAGTACGTCTCCATCGCGGTCTGGGCCGAACGGACGTCGCTCTTGGCGGCGGCGTCCTGAGCCTTGCCACGCTGGTTGAGGAACGCGGGCAGAGCGATCGCGGCGAGGATGCCGATGATCAGAATGACGACCAGGAGCTCGATGAGCGTGAAGCCCTTCTCGTCCTGTGCGCGGTTGCGCAACTTGTTGAGCATGTAGTGAACCCTCCTGAAGGGATCGAATGGGCCTGTGGGAACTGCGCCATTTCCGTGGTCCCTCATGCCCCCGGTGGTCGTACTGACCTGGTGGCAGCCCGGCTGACTCGTCCTGAGCTCCGTGGCTTTGCGTCTCGCCCTCACGGACGATTTGCCTTTAGCACCTTGGTTCTGGCAGGGGACGTATCGGCAAGCTTGAGGAAACCCTTAACCGCCGCTCACGGATTTCTGGACGGTTTGCGGACGGATACCCTCGAGTCATGCTCGGGCGCCGGATTCTCGTCCTCATGGCCGTCCTCCTCGGCCTCACCGCCCTCGCCACCGCGCTGGCGCCGCGTCCCGCGGTCGTCACCGATCGGGGGCGGGCGTCCGCCTCCCCCAGTCCCGAGCCGTCGGCGGCCACGCCGGCCCGGGGCGCCTCGCGCGTCGTCACGCAGACCGTCGACGCCGACGCCGGCGCCCGGCCCACGCGGGTGCGCGCCCGCGCGGGTGACACGATCCGCCTCTCGGTCCGCGGCGACGTGCTCGACGCGGTCGAGCTCCAGGGCCTGGACGAGATCGAGCCGGTCGAGCCGGGCTCGCCCGCCCGCTTCGAGTTCCTGGCCGAGTCACCCGGCGAGTACCCGATCGTGCTGGTGGACGCCGACCGCCGGGTCGGGCTGCTGGTGATCGGAGCGGCGCCGAAGCGCTAGCTCGGCTCGGCGTCGCGGCGCCGCAGGCCGAGGATCGAGAGCAGGAACGAGGAGAACACGACCTGCAACCCGACGGTGATGAGCGTGGCGGCGGCGACCGCCAGGCGCTCTTCGGAGAGCGCCCCGAAGCCCCGGTCGATCCAGGTCACGAGGATCGTCGCCGCGATCACGAGCCCGGCGAGCAGGATCGCGCCGCCGAGGGCGAGGCCGTGCTCGAGGCGGTAGCGGGCGCGCATGCGGTCGAACCACGCCTCGCGCTCCCCCATGAAGTAGCGGCCGTAGGCATGGGCGCACAGGCCGAGGGCGAGCACCTGGGTGCCGACGACGGCGAGCAGCGAGCCGGCGATCATCGAGTGCAGCTGCCACTCGCGGCCGAGGATGTCGATGCCGGACAGCGACACGAGCCCGACGAGGACGCCCGCGAGCAGCATCAGCGCGCCGGGGATGGCGAACAGGTGCGTCGGCGAGTGGACGAGCAGGAAGCGCAGGTGCCGCCAGCCGTCGCGGAAGCTCGAGAGCTTGGAGACCCCGCCGCGGGGGTGGTAGGTGATCGGCAGCTGGCGGATCTCGAGCTTGGCCTTGGCCGCCCGGATCACCATCTCCGACGCGAACTCCATGCCCGTCGTGCGCAGCTCGAGCGCGTCCAGCGCCTCGCGGCGAAACGCGCGCATACCGCAGTGGGCGTCGCGCACGCCGGTGCGGAAGAAGAAGTTGAGCGTGCCGGAGAGCACGGGGTTGCCGATGTAGCGGTGCAGCCACGGCATCGCGCCGGGCTGGATGCCGTCCATGCGGTCGCCCATCACGAGGTCGGCGCCCGCCTCGAGCTCGGCGAGGAAGCGCGGGATCTCACCGAAGTCATAGGTGAGATCGGCGTCGGCCATCAGCACGTAGCGGCCACGTGCGGCGGCGAAGCCGGCCATGTAGGCATTGCCGTAGCCCCGGCGGCGCTCGTGCACGACGCGCGCCCCGGCGGCGAAGGCCAGCGTGGCGCTCTCGTCGTCGGAGTCGTTGTCGGCGACCACGACCTCGCCGTCGATCCCATGCTCGGCCATCGTGGTGAGGGCCCAGCTGACGCAGCGCTCGATGTTCGCGGCCTCGTTGAGGCACGGGATCACGACCGAAAGCGTGAGCTCCACGTCAGGCGGGGAGAGGACTTCCGGGCTCGGGGAGAGAAGGGGCTCGGCGATGCTCATGGCTGATCAAGGCTCGTATCGGCCGCTTCCGTGAATGGTTGAGCCCGGTGCGCGTCTGCCTCGTCTACGACTGCCTGTTCCCGCACACCGTCGGCGGCGGCGAGCGCTGGTATCGCAACCTCGCCGAGCGCCTCGTCGCCGACGGGCATGACGTCACCTACCTCACGCTGCGCCAGTGGCCGCGCGGCGCCGATCCGGGCGTATCGGGCGTCCGCGTCGTGGCGGTCGGCCCGCGGCTGGGCCTCTACACGGGCTCGGGGCGGCGCCGGATCGGGCCACCGCTCGTGTTCGGGCTCGGGGTGCTCGCGCACCTCGCGCGCCACGCGCGCGAGTACGACGTCGTCCACACCGCCTCGTTCCCGTACTTCGGCCTGCTGGCAGCGGGGGCGCTGCGGCGCCGGCGGCGCTATCGGCTCGTGGTCGACTGGTTCGAGGTGTGGACGCGCGAGTACTGGCGCGATTACCTCGGGCGGGCCGGCGGCTGGGTGGGCTGGCGCGTGCAGCGAGCCTGCGCCCGCCTCCCCCAGCACGCGTTCTGCTTCTCGCGCCTGCACGCCGAGCGCCTGGCGCGCGAGGGCGTGCGCGGAGAGGTGACGGTGTTGCGAGGCCTGCACGCCGGGGACACTGACCCTGAGGTCGAGCGTTATGTAGCCGAACCTGTCGTGGTCTTCGCGGGGCGCCACATCCCGGAGAAGCGGGTCCCGGCGATCGTCCCGGCGCTGGCGCTCGCGCGCGAGCGGGCGCCGCAGCTGCGGGCCGAGATCTACGGCGACGGGCCCGACCGCGAGCGCGTGCGCGCGCTCGTGCGCGAGCACGGGCTCGAGGCGGCGATCGCCGTCCCCGGGTTCGTCGGTCACGGCCGTGTCGATGCGGCCCTGCGCCGGGCACTCTGCCTCGTGCTGCCGTCCCGCCGCGAGGGCTATGGGCTCGTCGTGGTCGAGGCCTGCGCCGCCGGCACGCCCAGCGTGGTCGTGGCGGACCCCGACAACGCGGCCACCGAGCTGATCGACGAGGGCGTCAATGGCTACGTGGCCGCCTCCGCCTCGCCCGCGGATCTCGCCGCGGCGATCCTGCGCGTGTTCGACGCGGGGCAGGAGCTGCGCGATTCGACGGCGGCGTGGTACGCGGAGAACGCGAGCCGCCTGTCGCTCGGCGCGTCGGTGGAGACCGTGGCGGCGGCCTATCGCGAGGGTGCAGCATGACGACGCTCTCCGCGATCGTCGTGGACTATCGCGGCGGGGCGCTGCTCGAGCGCTGTCTCGCCGACCTCAGAGTGGCGCTCGCCGAGCTCGCGGAGCCCAGCGAGCTGATCGTGGTGGACAACGGCGGCGAGCTGAGCGGCGTCACCGGCGGCCGGCTCGTCTCCACGCCATTCAACCGCGGCTTCGCCGGCGGCGCCGTGGCCGGCATCGCGGAGGCTCGCGGGGAGTGGATCGCCCTCGTCAACAACGACGCCTTCCTCGCGCCGGACTGCCTCGTGCACATGCTCGCCGCCGGGCGGGGCACGCCGCGGACGGGCAGCGTCGCGCCGCAGATCCGCTTCGACGGCCGCCGCGACGTCCTGAACTCCGCCGGCCTCGAGGTCGACGCGCTCGGCATCGGCAGCGACCGGCTCGCGGGCCGCTCCGTCGACGACCCGGCGGTGCGGCAACCGGTGGAGGTCTTCGGCGCCACGGCCTGCGTCGCGCTCTACCGCAGGGCGATGCTCGACGCCGTGGGCGGCTTCGACGAGAGCTTCTTCGCCTACCAGGAGGACGCGGACGTCGCGTGGCGCGCGCGCATGGCCGGCTGGGTGTGCCGGTATGAGCCGCGCGCGCTCGCGTGGCATCGCGGCTCCGCCACGGCCCGGGAGGCGACCGGCTTCAAGTACCACCTCGTCGGCCGCAACCGCGTGCGCATGATCGCGAAGAACGCCTCGCCCGGCCAGCTCCGGCGCCACGCGGCGGGGATGCTGGTCTACGACCTCGCCTACGTCGCCTTCGTCGCGATGACGGACCGCTCTCTGGCCCCGCTCCGCGGGCGTCTTCGCGGGCTCAGGGAGTGGCGCCGGTATCGCCGCGCCGGCGCGCCGGGCCGTCGCCCCGTGGCGCTCGCCCGCGGCGGCTGGCGCGCGGCGCTGCGCCAGCGCGCCGCCTACCGGGCCGCGGTGCCGGGCACGCCGCCGGCGACGTGAGATCCTGTCGCGGTGGCGGCGCTCCCGTATTCCCGGCTGATCGCCGCCCAGGGGCTGAGCGACGGGCATCGCATGATGATCGAGGCCGTCCCGCACGGCTCGCGCGTGCTCGACGTGGGCTGCGCGAGCGGCTATCTGGCCCAGCGCCTCACCGAGCGGGGCTGCACGGTGGTCGGCGTGGAGCCGGACGCCGCCGCCGCGGAGAGCGCGCGCGCGTACTGCGAGAGCGTGACCGTGGGCGACTTCGAGCGTCCGGAGATCCGCGCCGCGCTCGCGGGCCCGTTCGACGCCGTGATCATCGGTGACGTCCTCGAGCACATGCGTGATCCGTGGGCGGCGCTCACGGCGGCCTCGGAGCTGCTCGCGCCCGGAGCGCGGATCGTCGCCTCGATCCCCAACATCGCGCACTGGAGCGCGCGCCTGACGCTGCTGTGCGGTCGCTTCCCGTACGCCGAGAGCGGCCTGTTCGACGCGACGCACCTGCGGTTCTTCACCCGGCGATCGGCTCGTGAGCTGGCCGAGCGGTCCGGCTACCGCGTGGAGAACGAGCAGTTCAGCCGCGGGCCGCTCCCGCTGCTGCCGGCTCGCGCGGAGGCGGCCGTCGCGCGACTCAGGCCGGAGCTCTTCGCGCTTCAGTTCGTACTGACGCTGCGGCACGACGCCTGACGGCATCGATCGGCCGCACGTCGAGCGCGATCGCGAGATAGCCGCCCAGCGAGACCGCGGCGGCGATGCCGACCGGGAGCATGGCGACGAAGCGCGGCAATGTCGTGGCGGCGAGCGAGCCTGCCCCGAGGGTCACCGCGCCCGCGAGCGCGGCCAGCGCGCAGACGCTCAGGCACCGCCCCAGTGGCGGAGGCGCCAGCGGCACGATCGCCTGCAGGCGCCAGAAGAACCAGGCCGTCCCGAGCACGTTCGCGGCGAGGGTGCCGAAGACGACGCCGAGGGCCCCGGCCGCGATCGCGAGCGGGATCGTGAAGAGCAGGTTGAGCCCCACCATCAGGAGGCCGGTCCGCAGCTCGATCCCGACCGCCCCGGTGGCCCGCAGGTAGGCGGAGCCGATGCCGGTGACGATGTTGAACCCGTAGGCCACGACGAGGACGGTCGCGAAGACGAGCGCCTCGTCGTATCCCGAGCCGAGCCAGCTCACCAGCAAGGGGTGCAGGAGGCCGAGCCCGACCGCGGTGGCGCCGATCATCGCGACGATCCAGACCCGGCTGAGCCGCCGGTACTCGCGCTGGAGGCGCGCCGGATCGCCGTGCGCGGCGATCGACGACAGCCGGCTGACGACGGGTTGCAGCAGCGCGCCGGCGACCAGCCGGCCGGCTTCGGCCACCTGGCCGGCGATCCCCAGCCGGCCGACCGTCGCCGCCGGGGCCACGAGGCCCGCGACCATCCTGTCGCTCTGGCCGTTGATGAGCACGGTGAGCGCCGAGACCTGGAGCTTGGCCGCGAAGCCCGTCACGGCCCGCACCTGCCCCCGTGAGGCGAGGAGCGGCCGCCCGGACACGATCACGTCGCGCAGCGCGGCGGCCCGGAGGACGAGCAGGACGCCCTGCTGGGCGAGCAGCGCGAGGCCGAGGGCGGGCAGGCCGACGCCCGAATCGAGCGCCACGATGGTCGTCCCGAGGAGCACGAGGGCGCCCAGCGCCGACGAGACGGTGACCGCGACGAAGCGCTCGAGCCCGAACAGGACGTTCCCCAGCCCGGTGGCGGCAAGCGCCGTGGGCACGACCACGCTCACGATCGACAGCAGCTCGACGGCATCGGCGCGCAGCGCCGGGGGGAAGTCGAACACGCCGACGATGTCGGCGCCGAGAAGCCGCAGGGCGGCGCACAGCAGCCCGCCGGCCGCCGCGTAGGCGAGCAGCATCGTCCACATCAGCGCGGCGGGCTCGCGGAGGTCGCCGCGCGCGTGCGCGATCGCGACGAAGCGCTGTACGGCCGGGCCGAACCCGGATTCGGCGACCACGAGATAGAGGACCACCGAGCCGATCACGGTCCAGACGCCGAAGGCCGCGGTGCCCAGCCGGTCGAGCACCAGCGGCGTCATGACCGCCGCCACGGCGAGCGTGCTGAACGCGCTCACCGCGTTCGCCGCCATGTTGACGCTCAGGCGCGGGCGCGGCGGGGTCTCTACGGTTGGCGCCTCGATGAACGTCACCCCGTCACCGCGCGTCAGCGTCGTGATCCCCAGCTGGAACGGTCGCGCGTGGCTGGACGTCGTGCTGCCCTCGCTGGAGCGACAGCGCTTCCGCGACTTCGAGGCGATCGTGGTCGACAACGGCTCTTCCGACGGGTCGGTCGAGCACCTCCGCGAACGCTGGCCGTGGGCTCAGGTCGTGGCGCTCGCGCACAACGTCGGCTTCGCCGCGGGAGTGAACCGCGGGATCGAGAGCGCGCGCGGTGAGTACGTGGCGCTCGTCAACAACGATATGGAGCTCCATCAGGACTTTCTCGGCGCGCTCGTCGCCGGGCTTGACTCCCAGCCCGCGGCGGCCTCGGTCACCGCGAAGATGCTCGACCTCGAGGCCCGCGACCTCATCGACGGCGCGGGCGACGTGCTGCGCTGGTCGGGCGTGGTGATGCCGCGCGGCCGTGGGGAGCGTGACGACGGGCAGTACGACATACCCGCGGAGGTTTTCAGCGCGTGCGGCGGCGCGGCCCTCTACCGGCGGGCCGCCCTCGACGAGGTCGGCCCGTTCGACGAGGCGTTCTTCGCGCAGATGGAGGACGTCGACTGGGGATTGCGCGCCCGGTTGCTCGGCTATGGCTGCCGCTACGTCCCCGGCGCGATCGCGTACCACAAGGGCTCGGCCTCGATGCGCGGCGAGGGCCGGCCCGATCCCTGGTTCTGGGGGCTGGCGGTTCGCAACTGCATCTGGATGTGGGCGAAGGGCTATCCGGGCGGCGCACTCGCCCGCCACGCGCACCTGTTGATCGCGCACGAGCTCGCGGGGCTGTACTTCGCGATCCGCGAGCACATGCTGCGCGCCCAGCTGGCCGCGTGGCGCGACGCGCTGCGGGGCCTGCCGCGCGTGCTGCGCCAGCGTCGCGAGATCCAGTCCTCGCGCCGGATCGGGCGGGCCGAGCTCGAGCGGGTGATCGAGGGCGAGGTCGTCAGCTGGCGGCGGCTGGGACGGCTCGTGCGCGACGGCCGGCCGGTACCCGGCGAGCGCTAGCCCTTCGCGGCCTGCGCGTCGTGCCCCGGGATGAAGCGTCCGGTCCCCTCACACCACGGGCACGGCACGGTGCTCGGCGAGCCGCCGAGGTTGGACACGATCTGGCCTGTGCCGCGGCACGGGCGGCAGCGATCGTCGGGCGGGGCGTCGGCAGGCGGCTGGGGGACCACGGTCCCTGACGGTAGCGGCTACGCGAGGCCGGGCGGCGCCACGGAGTGCGACGCGCGCGAGCTGTCCGAGACCCTGACCATCGGATCCGCGGCGCGGTCCGTGGGCAGCGCGCGCCGCAGCGTCGGGCCGACCTCACGGTCGGTGAGCGGCTTGGCCACCCCGAACTTGGTGAACACGCGCTCCGTCCCCACCAGGTCCTTGACCCGCATGAGCAGGCCGTAGACGGCGGGGCTGCCGAGTGCCGAGCGCGCGGCGAGCGCCTCGGCGAAGTCGGGCGTGAAGCGACGCATGATCGTGTCCTCGCCCAGCGGGTGGGCGAACAGGATCGCGACGTTGGGCGCCTGGTCCTCGTCGCACAGCAGCGGGAACGCCGACCCGCCGGCCTCGGTCCAGAGCCAGCCTTCGACCCCCTCCTCGCGCGGCACGATCGCGTTGGAGCTGATGCGCTTCAGGATCGGGAAGCGGCCCTCGCCGGTCATCGGGCGAGCCGGACCGGTCTCGGTGCAAGCGACGGCGAGCGCGCCGAGCGGCATCGTGAGGGGCGCGACCAGCACGCCGCTGTGATGGACCTCCAGCCCGAGCGGGCTGAACTTGAGGAAGTCGACGGTGCGCTTGCGCTTCCACGACTTCGAGGCCTCGAGCTCGAGCAGGTGCTCGTGGCGGAACGAAGTCCCGGGCGGCCCGACGGTCGGAGGAGGAGCGCTGTTGGGTGATGTCTCGGCCATCACCCGATTCATCGGCACGGAGCCGCGACGGCGTGAGCGCGCCGGCCCACTACTAGCCGCCGGCTGCCCGGATCACGCTCTGGCGGCCCTTGTGCCCGCGCTCGTAGAGCAGCGCGACCGCCTTGGTCGCCTCGTCGCCGGCACGGATCCGCCTGATGACCTCCGCCGCGGGCTGGTTGTCGTAGCCGCTCCACGGCGCCTGGACCTCGATCGTCGGCGACGGATCGTCGGCGGGGCCGAACGAGGCGACCGTCTCGGCGCCGGTTGAGACATGGGCGGGCGCGGGCGGCCGAGCCGGGGCGGGCGCGGGAGCCGGGCGCGGCCGGGGCGCGGTGCGTGGGCGTGCCGCCGGGCGGCGCGCCCTCGCCTCCGCCGTCGCGACCGCCTCGGCGTCGCGGCGCGCGGCCGCCGGATCGGGGACCGGCGGCGCAGCGGGCGGCTGATCGCCGTCGGCGCCTCCGGCGACCATGCGGAGGATGTCCTTTACGGCGCCCGCGCCTTGGCGCAGCGCCATCTCGAGCAGGATGAGGGGGAGTCTCAGAAGCGTGTGCATGCGGTGGCACCTACCCGGCGGAGCGGCTTCCTCATCGCAGCCGCGCGCGCACGGTACGCCGCGTGACAGTTCCGGACGGCTCGCGCACCGTGGCGCGGAGCGTGAGCCGCAGCCGCCCGCGTCGCGCACGCAGGACGCGCCGGCCGCGGGCGGTGAGGCGGACGAGCGCCCGGGCCGGCCGAGCGTGCGAAGGCCGGGCTCGCTTGCTCGTGCGCGCGAGCAGGCTGCGGCCCTTGAAGACCCGCAGCGTCGCGGTGCAGCCGTCGGCGCAGAGCACCGTCGCCGCGAAGCCGTGGCGCGCCAGCACCGTCGAGCGCGACCGCCGCAGCAGCCGCAGGAGCGGCGAGCCCGCGCGGCCGGAGCCGTCCCCGGATCGCGGCGCCGAGCCGGAGCCCGCCGGGCGGAAGCTCAGCAGCGTCGCGTGGTCGGGGCTGTAGGTCGGCGGCTTCTTCTCCTCGTTGAAGGGCTGGATCAGCCAGTGCAGCGTGCCGCCCTTCAGCGCGGCGGTCACGAGGCCCTCGGACTCGCCGACGATCGTGCGCTCGATCTCCAGCCGCCGCGTACCCGTGGCGAGGTCGATCGACCAGACCCGGAACGGGCCGCCACCCTGGCCGGCCACGAGCAACCGGTCGCCGACGAAGGTGGCGCCGGTGATCCCGCTCGGCGGCACGGCGCCGTGCAGGCGGCGCACGGAGTGGATCGGCGCGTGGTCGGGCGCGGCGTTGGCGCGCGAGATGTCGGCCGTGCGGTACGCGAGCAGGTCGTCCCCGCTCGAGGTCCACAGCAGCGAGCCGTCGGGCGAGACCTCGTTCCACATCGCCTTCGGGATCTCCGCCGGGTCGAGCTTGACGTAGTAGCGCCACTGCAGCGAGCCCGGGCCGGCGACGCCGATCGAGCCGTGCAGGCACGGGTTCCCGCCGTTCGGGCCACCCGGGACGTAGCACTCGAGCGGCAGCAGGATCCGGCCGCCCTCCGCGCGATCCCAGGCGATGTCGCCGATGTGGTTGTAGCCCTCGCGGAGGTGCACGTCGGGCGGGATGACGTCGTCGGTACGGCCCGTCTCCGCGAACGCGGAGTCCGTGCGGTAGAGCCCGACGTAGACCCCGTCGAAATAGAGGTTGCGCGCCGGGTCGACGGTGACGCCCTGGTAGTAGACGATCGGCAGCGTGGTCGTGCCCGTCTGCGTCCAGCGACCCGGGTCCGCGGCGCGCGCGCTGCCGGGGAGCACCAGCGCCGCGGCGAGCATCAGCGTCGCCACCCGTTTCCGGCTCATCGGCGGAAGGTTGTCACAGCGCGCCACCCGAGTACGCTGGCCTATTCGTGACAGCCACAGCCGCGTTCCGCCACGAGGTCATGCTCTACGACAGCCGCGAGACCTTCGTCGACGGTGCGGCTCCGTTCATCCGGGACGCGGTCGCCGCGGGCGAGCCGATCATGGTCGCGATCGGCGCGGAGAAGATCGACCTGCTGCGCGAGCGCCTCGGCGCCGACGCCGAGCCGGTCATTTTCGAAGACATGGCCCGGCTCGGGGCCAACCCGGCGCGGATCATCCCGGCCTGGCAGGAGTTCGTCGACGCGCACGCCGGCCTCGGGCGCCCGATGCGCGGGATCGGCGAGCCGATCTGGGCCGGGCGCAGCCCGACCGAGCTGATCGAGTGCCAGTGCCACGAGGCGCTGCTCAACCTCGCCTTCGCCGACACCCCGGACTTCCATCTGATCTGCCCCTACGACACGCGCCGGCTCGACGACGAGGTCATCGCGGAGGCCGAGCGCAGCCATCCCTTCGTCGCCGGCGCCCCGAGCGGTGCCTACCGCGGCGACCACGCCGTGCCGCAGTTCGCGGAGCCGCTCTCCGAACCACCCGAGAGCGTCGTGGAGCACGAGATCACGCGGGACTCACTCGCCGCCCTGCGCGCCCACACCGCCACGGAGGCCGAGCGCGCCGGTCTCAGCCCCCGGCGCAGCCGCGACCTGATCCTCGCCGTGCACGAGATCGCGACGAACAGCCTGCGCCACGGCGGCGGCCGCGGCGTCCTGCGCATGTGGCCCGAGGCGGGCTCGCTCATCTGCGAGGTCCGCGATCACGGGCGGATCGCCCAGCGGCCGTTGGCCGGCCGCGTGCGTCCGGCGCTCGGCGAGGCCGGCGGCTGGGGCCTGTGGCTCGCCAACCAGCTGATCGACCTCGTCCAGCTGCGCGAGCTGCCCGACGGCAGCGTCGTGCGGCTCCATCAGCGTATGTAACGCGTCGCCGGCAGCGTGAACAGGACGGGCTGCTCACGAAATCGTCCCCCGGATCGCTTCACCGTCATGACCACAATCTTCACCGAGCGCCCGCTCGCCGGTCGCGTCGACGGGCTGGCCTGGAACGACCTCGCGGACCAGCTCGACACCCGCGGCTTCGCCCTGACCGAGCCGCTGCTCGACGCCGCGCAGTGCGCCGAGCTCGCCGGCCTCTTCGACGCCGGGCGCTTCCGCTCGACCGTCGACATGGCCCGCCACCGCTTCGGCGACGGCCGCTACCGCTACTTCGACCACCCGCTGCCGGAGCCGATCCCCGAGCTCCGCGCCGCCTTCTACGGGCGGCTCGCCCCGATCGCCAACCGCTGGTCCGAGCGGCTCGGCGGCGCGCCCGACGCGTTCCCGCTCGCGCACGAGGATCTGATCGAGCGCTGCCGCGCGGCGGGCCAGGAACGGCCGACCCCGCTGATCCTGCGCTACGGCGCGGGCGACTGGAACGCGCTGCACCAGGACCTCTACGGCGACGTCTACTTCCCGTTCCAGGTCCTGAGCGTCCTCTCCGAGCCGGGCGAGGATTACGAGGGCGGCCAGTTCGTCCTGCTCGAGCAGCGCCCGCGCGCCCAGAGCCGCGCGCACGTCATCACCCCGCCGCGCGGCACGTTCGTGATCTTCCCCACCCAGGTTCGCCCGAACGCCGGCAAGCGCGGCTACCACCGCGTCGGCATGCGCCACGGCGTCAGCACCGTCACCTCCGGTCAGCGGACCGCGCTGGGGATCATCTTCCACGACGCGAAGTAGGCCCGACCCCGGGACCTCTCATGGTGCGGCCGACGTAAGGAAGGTCATGATCAGGTTCCGGGCCACGGCGATGGTGGCCGCACTGGCGCTCGGCGGCACGGCTTGCGGCGCGGTCGACGAGCGGGCGGCGGTTCGGCCCGCGGCCGGGCCCGTTCGGTACGAGGCGCACGGCCTGACGGTCGCGCTGCCGCCGCGATGGCGACCTGCCCAGGGGAGCCTCACCCCGGGGCTGAGCGATCCCCGCGAGGTGCTGGCGGTCGCAACCTTCGCGCTGCGCTATCGCCGCACGGCGTGCGCGCACGTGGCGGGCAGCGCGCTGGAGGACCTCGGTCCGGACGACGCGTTCGTGACGCTGCAGGAGCGGGGTCTGGACCCGGGCTCGGCATGGTCCGACTTCCCCGAACGCCCCGCCCACTTCGGGCCCGAGCTCGGCGGCCCGTCCGAGGCCTCCGCGTGCGTGCCCGACGCTCGCTTCAGCGATCACTGGTTCGGTTTCACGGCCGGCGAGCGCCACTTTCACGCCGATGTCGCCTTCGGCCCGAAGGCCGGCGCTGACACGCGCGCGCAGGCTTGGGCGATCCTCGACAACCTCCGCGTCGACCCTCAGATCCGTCCGGACTGGCCGTCCAGCGGCTAGCTGATTGATTCCACGGCCCACGCGGCGGCGCGAGCGTGGATCGTGGATGCCAGCGAACGCCAACGGCGGCTGGTTAGAAGCGGGTGCGGAGCGGCCCGGCGGCCACGAGTGTCGTCTCAATCGGCTCCTGGCCCATCGAGACGACATTCGTCGTCGCCCGCGACGAGTGTCGTCTCTGCCCCCTCCTGGGTGGTCGAGGCGACATTCGTCGCCTCGCGGCGGCTCGCTCCCGCTCCTACCCAGCGCGCCGTTGACGTTCGACAGCTCGAACCGCACGACGCATCAAACTGTCTTGATGTATCCTCGGCGAGGTGATCGCCTCGGCGCGCGCCGATACGCCCTCACCGCCCCCGTTTCTGCGTCTGGCGGGCCATCCGCTGCGTTGGCGGCTGCTGAGCGAGCTGGCGTGCAGCGATCGGCGTGTGGGCGAGCTGTGCGAGCTGGCCGGGCAGCGCCAGAGCTTGGTCTCGTACCACCTGCGCCTGCTGCGCGACGGCGGAGTGGTCTCGGCGCGCCGCAGCCTCGCCGACGGCCGTGACACCTACTACGTGCTCGAGCTGGCGCGCTGCCGCGAGCTGCTCGTCAGCGCGGGCTCCTCGCTGCACCCGGGCCTGGCGTCGGCCGTTGGCTCGCCCCG
>JAXDGC010000254.1:0-12482 GCA_034665245.1 Solirubrobacteraceae bacterium
CGACCGAGCTGGCCAGGCAGGTCGGCGCGTCGATCAGCCTCGTATCCGCCTTCGAGCCCGTTCCCAACCAGCGCCTGCGCGAGGAGTCGCGCGAGGTGCCCAAGGACCTGGAGTGGATGGTCAACCCGCGCGAGGACGTCGAGTCGACGCTCAAGGAGGCCGCCGAGGAGGTCGACGGCGCGGGCGTCAAGGTCGAGACCTTCGCGCGCGAGGGCGACGCCGCCGACGCGATCCTCGACGTCGCCGAGGAGCAGAAGGCCGACCTGATCGTCGTCGGCAACAAGGGGATGACCGGCGCCAAGCGCTTCCTGCTCGGCTCGGTGCCGAACAAGGTCTCCCACCACGCTCCGTGCAGCGTGCTGATCATCCGCACGACGTAGCTATGGCGTGACGGCGCGCGCCGCGTCCACCAGGCCGGCGCCGTAGCGCGAGTCGGGCCCTGGGGTGCCGAGGTCGCGCGCCGTGAGCTTCAGGCGCGCCTCGACCTGCGCGGGGGTCGGGTGCGGGCCGATCACGCCGGAGGCGATCACGAGCGCCGCGGTGGCCGAGACGTGCGGCGCGGCCATCGACGTGCCGACGTAGCCGCTCGGCAGCCCGAACGCGCGCACGGAGCGGCTGGTGTAGGTCAGCTGATAGACGTCGCGGCCGAAGGGCTCGGCGCCCGGGCGGCAGTTGGGGTCGCCGGCGACCTCGGCGTCGAGACCGCCGCCCGGGCCGGAGATGTCGAGCGCCGAGCCGGAGTTGGAGTAGTCGGCCTGGCAGAGGTGCTCCGTCGTCGCGCCCACCGACAGCACATTGCTCGCGCGCGCCGGGTAGGCGACCGCGTGCGCGGAGAAGTTGCCCGAGGCCCCGACGACGAGCGCGCCCTTGCGGCGCGCGTAGCGCAGCGCGTCGAGGATGTCGGGGATCTGGCCGCGCGTGACGCTCGAGTCGAACTCGAACGAGAGGTTGATGACCTTGGCCCCGCGGCGGGCGGCGTAGCGGATGCCCGCGCTGATCGCGACGCTGTCGCCGGTGCCCGAGCGGTCGAGCACGCGGACGGGCATCAGGCGCGCCCCGTAGGCGAGGCCGGTCACGCCGAAGCCGTTGCCGGTCGTCTCGGCGATCGTGCTCGCCACGTGGGTGCCGTGGCCGTTGAGGTCGTCGGGGTGGGCGTCGTTGTCGACGAAGTCGTACCCCTTGAGGAAGCGGTTGAGGAGGTCGGGCGAGCGGCGGTAGCCGTGGCGCGTCGCGTAGGCGACGCCGGTGTCGAGCACGGCGACCTTGACGCCGAGGCCGCCGGGGCGCCCGACGGCGTTCAGCCGGTCCCACGCGTCGGGCGCGTTGACGCCGAAGTCCTTGCCGAAATTCCACTGCAGGCCCTGCCAGCCGCCGAGCGGGCTGCCGGGCTGGCCCGGGTCGTTGGGCACGAACGCGCTGATGTGCGCGATCACGTTCGGCGTCGCGCTGACCACGCCGGGGCGGCGCTCGAGCTCGGCGATCGTGTGCGCGACGCTCTCGCCGTCGCGGATCTTGAGCACCCGCGTGCGCGGGGCGAAGACGTGGGGTTGCCCGACGCCCGTCGCGCGCTGCACGGACGCGCGCACCCGCCGGTTCGCGGAGGGCGCGTAGCGGACGATCACCTCGCCCGGCACGTAGACCGATCCGGTGTGCACGTTGGGCGCGACCGGGTCGGCGCGCGCACCCGGCGCCAGCACGAGCACGCCGGCCACGAGGCCGGCGAGCAGAGGGGCGATGGCGCGGACGGAGGAGGGGAGTTTCAAGGGCAGGGCACCCACACAACATTCTCGACACGAAGAAGTTGCACCACAACCCCCCGGGCTTCCGACAACAATGCGCGTCATGGACGAGCACTGGATGCGGATCGCGCTCGCGGAGGCACGGCTGGCGCTCGAACATGATGACGTGCCCGTCGGCGCGGTGGTCGTCTACCAGGGCGAGGTGGTCGGCGCTGGGCACAATGAGCGCGAGCGCCGCCAGGACCCGACCGCGCACGCCGAGACGCTCGCGCTGCAGCGGGCCGCGCAGCGGCGCGGGAGCTGGCGCCAGCTCGACACCGTGCTCTACGTGACGCTCGAGCCGTGCGCCATGTGCGCGGGCGCGATCGTGCTCGCCCGCGTGCCGCGCGTCGTCTACGGGACGGCCGACCCGAAGGCGGGCGCGGCGGGCAGCGTGCTCGACGTCCTCGCCGAGCCGCGCCTGAACCACCGCCCCGTCGTCCAGGGCGGTGTGCTGGCCGCGGACTGCGCGGCGCTGCTGACCGACTTCTTCGCCGCGCGCCGGGCCTGACCCCCGCTACCCTCCGATGCGCTCTGGAGAGGTGGCAGAGCGGTTGAATGCGGCGGTCTCGAAAACCGTTATGGGCCGGTTAGGTCCATCGAGGGTTCGAATCCCTCCCTCTCCGCTCCTCGCGGACCGACATCGCGGAGCGGGCCGCTCATGACCCCCTGACTGTGGCGTCGGCCTCCTGGGCGGCCATGTCCTTGTTCTCGGGCACGAACTGGTTCGCGTTGAACGTCGCGCCCTGCGGGTCCGCAAGGATCGACATCCGCACCCACGGCGCGTCGACCGGCGGCAGGACCACCTTCCCGCCGAGCTCCTCGGCGCGCTTGGCGATCGCGTCGGCGTCGTCGACCGCGAACGTCACGCCCCAGCGCGAGGGCTCGTCGCCGGAGACCGGGTTGAGACTCGCGACGGCATCGATGAACCCGCCCGGCGCGCCCATGTCGCCCATGCGCTCGCGCAGGCCCGGGTCGCGCTGCTCGAGGTGGTCGCCGTAGCCCGGCAGCGTCCACATGCTGGACGGGCCGCCCAAGTCGAGCGTGCCCCAGCCGAACACCGCGCCGTAGAACGTCTTCGCGCCCTCCGGGTCGCTCGTATGGAGGTCGTTGAAGTTCACGCTGCCGTGCTCGTTGACCACCTGGGAGCCCTTGTGGCGCCCCGCCTGCCAGGCACAGAACGTGGCGCCCGCCGGATCCGCGAACACCGCCATCCGGCCCGAGTCCATGACGTCGAACGGCTCCGTCAGCACGGTGCCGCCGGCGTCGCGGACCTTGGCCGCCGTTTCGTCGGCGCTGTCCACCCAGATGTACGTGTTCCACGCCGGGGTCGGCGCGGCGCCCTCCTGCTGCGAGCTGATCGCTGCGACGTCGCCGCCGTGCAACCGGGCCATGAAGTACTGGCCCGGCGAGCCCGGAGGCATGACGTCCTCGAGCTCCCAGCCGAACAGCCCGCCGTAGAAGTCGGCGGCGGCGGCCGCGTCGGGCTGGCTGGTGTCGACCCAGCAGGGCACTCCGGCGATGTATCGGTCGCGATCGGGCATCGACGCTCCTTTGAAAGTGGGGATGGACTCACCGTAGGCAGCATTGCGGTCAGGTTCTGTCCTCGACTCCGGAGCGCCTTCGCGCCCGCTGCGAGACTGCGCCGATCGCCCCTCCCGCCTACCATCAGCGCGGCTTCGCCCTGCCCCCCAACGCGACCGAGGTCGTGCTCGTCCGCCACGGCGCGTCGGAGCCCGCGGTCGCGGGCCGGCCGTTCCCGCTGCTCGACGGCCACGGCGACCCGGCGCTCGCGCCCGAGGGCGAGGTCCAGGCCGCGCTGGTCGCGGAGCGGCTGGCGGGCGAGCCGCTCGCGGGCCTGTTCGTCACCACGCTGAAGCGGACGGCGCAGACCGCGGCGCCGCTCGCCGCGCGCCTCGGGCTCGAGCCGGTCGTCGTCCCCGAGCTGCGCGAGGTCTCGCTCGGCGAGTGGGAGGGCGGCGAGTTCCGCATCCGCGCGGCCGA
Source organism: Solirubrobacteraceae bacterium (assembly GCA_034665245.1). Taxonomy (GTDB): domain Bacteria; phylum Actinomycetota; class Thermoleophilia; order Solirubrobacterales; family Solirubrobacteraceae; genus DASQFQ01. The sequence goes on from JAXDGC010000254.1 coordinate 3,783, forward strand.
GGGCGACCCGATCGCGCTGCAGGCGGTGTCCGAGGAACGCTGGGAGGTGATCCCGGGCGCGGAGACGATGGAGTCGTTCGGCGCGCGCGTGCGCGCGGGGATCGAGGCCGTGGTCGCGGCCGCGGGCCCCGGCGTGACCGTGGCCGCGGTCGTGCACGGCGGCGTGATCGGCGAGGCCTGCCGGCAGGCGACCGAGAGCCGGCCGTTCGCGTTCGTGCACTCCGACAACGGATCGCTGACGCGGCTCGTCGTGCTCGACGGCGGGCGCTGGCTGCTTCGATCATTCAACGACACGTCGCACTTGGCATCGGCTGCGTAAAGTCGCGCGCCATGGACGACGCCACGCTCACCCGTTTCGCCGACGTGATCGTCGGATTCGGCGCCAACGTGCAGCCCGGGCAGGTCGTCGCGGTCTCCTGCGAGCCGGGCAAGGAGTTCATGGTCCGCGCGATCGCGGCCAGCGCCTATCGCCACGGCGCCAAGTTCGTCGACGTCCAGTACTTCGATCCCTGGGTCAAGCGCGCGCGCATCGAGCACGGGCGCGAGGAGGACCTCGACTTCATCCCGGACTGGCACGGCAAGCGCCTGCTCGCGCTCGGCGAGATCGGCGCGGCGCGCGTCGGCCTCTCGGGCCCGGTCGCTCCGGGCCTGCTCGAGGACCTCGACCCCGCGCGCGTCGGCCGCGATCGCTTCCCGTCGCTCAAGGAGGCGGGCAAGGTCGTCAACGACCGCACGACGAACTGGACGATCGCGCCCTGCCCGACGCCGGCGTGGGCGCAGCTGGTCTTCCCCGACCTCGACGCCGACGCGGCGCTCGAGCGGCTGGAGGGCCACCTCCTCCACGTCTGCCGGCTCGACGAGGACGACCCGGTCGCCGCCTGGCGCGCCCGCGCGGACTTCCTCGTCGCCACCGCCGAGCGACTGACCGAGCGCCGCTTCGACGCGCTGCACTACGAGGGCCCGGGCACCGACCTCACGGTCGGGCTGCTGCCCGCCACGTCCTGGCAGGCCGCGCGCTTCGAGCGCGCCGACGGGCTCGTGCACATGCCCAACCTGCCGACCGAGGAGATCTTCACCTCACCGGACCCGGCGCGCGTCGACGGCGAGGTCACCTCGACCAAGCCGCTCGTGCTGATGGACGGGACCGTCGTGCGCGGGCTGCGCGTCCGCTTCGAGGCCGGCCGCGCGGTGCAGATCGACGCGGACACCGCGGCGGAGACGATGCGCACGATCTGCGCCCGCGACGAAGGCGCCGCGCGCCTCGGCGAGGTCGCGCTCGTCGACGCCGAGGGGCGCATCGGCGCGCTCGACATCGTCTTCTACGACACGCTGCTCGACGAGAACGCCGCGAGCCACATCGCCTTCGGCCAGGGCTTCCCGTTCGTGATCGGCGACGAGGGCCGCGACCGCGTCAACGCGTCCGAGCTGCACCTCGACTTCATGATCGGCTCGCTCGAGCTCAAGGTCACCGGCATCACCGCCGCCGGCGAGCGCGTCCCGGTGCTCGTCGAGGGCCACTGGGGGATCTAGAGGCCGGCGTGCGTTGGCCCGTCCAGCTGGTCCTCCTCGCCCTGATCTGGGGTGCGAGCTTCATGTTCATCAAGGTCGAGCTCGACGCCGGCATCGCGCCCCTGCACGTTGCGCTGCTGCGCTGCGTGTTCGGCGCCGGGGCGCTGCTGGCGACGCTCGCCGTCACGCGCGATCGACTGCCGCGCGACCGCGGCCTGTACCTCCACCTGCTGGTCATCGCGGCGCTGATGAACGCCGTGCCGTTCGTGCTCTTCGCCTATGGCGAGACGGAGGTCTCTTCGCTGCTGGCCGGCATCTTCAACTCCCTGACGCCGTTGATGACGCTGCTGTTCTCGCTCGTCGTGCTGCCGGACGAACCGCCGACGCCGGAGCGGATCGCCGGCATCGCCGTCGGCTTCGCGGGGGTGCTCGTCGTGCTCGCGCCCTGGCAGGGGATCGGCGGTGGCTCGCTGCTCGGCGCGCTCGCCTGCATCGGCGCGGCGAGCTGTTACGGCCTGGCATTCCCCTACTTGCGCCGCCACGTCTCGGGCCGCCCGGAGTCGGCGGTGGCGATCTCCGCCGCCCAGGTGACCCTGGGCGGCCTCCTGCTGCTGCTCGTCGCACCGCTGGGACCGCTGCCGGACGAGCTGCCCGGGATCGACGCCTGGCTCTCGATCATCGCCTTGGGCGCACTGGGGACGGGCCTCGCCTACGTCCTGAACTTCAACGTCGTGCGGGCCGCGGGCGCCCAGACGGGGTCGATGGTGACCTACCTCGTCCCGGTGTTCGCGGTCGTCTTCGGGGTCACGATTCTCGACGAGCCTGTGAGCTGGCATGAGCCGGCCGGCGGCGCGCTGATCATCGCCGGCGTGGCGCTCGCGCAGCGGCGGCCGGTCCGGCGAGCCACTACCCTTCCCCCGCTCCAGGAGAGGTGCCGGAGCGGCTGAACGGGCACGACTGGAAATCGTGTGACGGGGGTCAACCTCGTCCGAGGGTTCGAATCCCTCCCTCTCCGCTGAGCAGCGTTCGGAGCCGTCGCGCCTCGCGCTCCGGGTCCTGCTTCAGCCGCCGCTTGGTGACGCGGAGGACGGCGAACCCCTCACTGAGGAGGTGTGCGTCGCGTTCGCGGTCCTGCTCGAAGGTGTGGCGGTGGAAGGTGCGGCTGTCGAGCTCGACGATCAGGCGCCGGTCCCGCCACAGCATGTCGACCTCGTAGCCGGCGGCCTGCTGGTTGACCTCGGGTCTGGGGAGGTCGTGTTCGTCGATGAAGCGGAGGAACAGGTCCTCCAGGTGGGAGCGGGTTGGGCCGGTGTCATGGCCGTGGTCGCTGACGAGGTTGCGGATGCGCGCTTCGTTTGCGGCGCGGGTGAGGGAGTGGTCGGGCAGGACGCGTGCCAGGTCCTTGAGGGTCCGGGCGGGCGTGGTGACGACGATGCCGTAGTGGACGGTGATGTCGTCGGGGGTGAGGGTGGATGAACGATGCGTGTGGATGCCGGGATGGCGGCGCCTTCCGGGTGCCGTGACGTCTTCCGGGCCGCGCCAGGGTGGGGTGATTGCCCAGAGTGCCGCCGCCGACCGGTGGCTCAACGCCGCGCCGGGGCCACAGGCCAGAACGGCGGCCATCGCCCGGGCGTGGGGTGACGGTGGACGGTGGCCGACGGCATAGACCCCGCGGTGCAGCTCGTGGAGCCGCCCGACCTTCAGGCGGTAGCCGATGGCCTTGGCGTCTACCCCCGCAGTGAGGAGCTGTGCACGTGTAACCACTCCGTGCTGCGGAGCGGCCAGACGAGCGAGCGCCGCGTCGGGTGGCGTGGTCGATTGACCCCAATTATTCGGGTCAATCGACCACATGCCCCGAACGATCGCTCCCCACCGGCGCCAAACGGCCCGCCGCGGGGTCTCTTGTCACTCCTCGCTGCGCCTTTCGTCACACGGCGCCGCGACGGCTTACGCAGACGGCGGCGTCGAGATCGCCACCGGCGCGTCCGGTCCCACCACCGGCCCCGGCTCGTCCACCACACCGAGCGATTCGAGCTCGGTGACGAGGATGACGTGGCGGGCCGAGATCGCCATGTATTGCTGGCGCTCGGGCTCGCGGGCGCCGTCGGTCCAGGTCACGTCGGCGTCGATCAGCGCGATGAAGTCGGAGTCGTGCGCGTTGAGGAAGTCGGTGGTGCGGGAGCGGTAGCCCTCGTTGGGAAGCTGCAGCGTGCCCTCGATGATGTGGCGCTGGGTCTCGACCCGGACGCGCTCGCGGCGGAATTGCATGCTCGCATTATCGGCGCGATGAGAAACGGCGGTAGTGTGCCGCCGCGTGTTCGACCCCAACGCCCTCCTGCGACCGTGGTTCGACCGGCTCGCGGACGAGGTCCCGGGCCTGGCGCTGTTCGACGCGCACACGCACGTGGGGGCCAACGATCCCGACGGCTTCCGCCAGACGACGGACGAGCTGCTGGCGGCGCTGGCGCCGGTCGACGCGCGCGCGCTCGTGTTCCCGATGCACGAGCCCGGCGGCTACCGGGAGGCCAACGACCACGTGCTCGAGCGGGTGGCGGACTCCGGCGGCCGGTTGCGGGCGCTGTGCCGCGTCCAGCCCAAGGACTCCGGCGCGGTCGCCGAGGCGCGGCGCTGCCTCGACGCCGGCGCGTCCGGCATCAAGCTGCACCCGCGCGCGGAGCAGTTCACGCTCTCCGAGCCGTCGGTGCGCGACCTCGTCGCGGCCGCCCACGAGCGCCGCGGCACCGTCCTCATACATGCCGGCCGCGGCATCCCCGCGCTCGGGCAGGACACGGTGCACCTCGCGGAGGAGTTCCCGGACGCGCGGCTCATCCTCGCCCACTGCGCGATCTCGGACCTGGCATGGCTGTGGCACGAGCTGCCCCGCCATCCGAACGTGTTCATCGACACGGCGTGGTGGAACCCGGCCGACATCATCGCCACGCTCGCGCTGTGCCCGCCGGCAAACGTCGTGTGGGCGAGCGACTCGCCCTACGGCCTGCCGCTGATCGCCGCGGTGCAGACGATGCGCTGCGGCTTCCAGGCCGGGCTGTCCCCGGAGCAGATCCGCGGCGTCATGGGCGGGCAGGTCGAGCGCATGCTCGACGGCGAGGAGCCGCTGGATCTCGGGCCGCCGCCCGGGCCGCCGGAGCGACCGATCGACCCGCTGCTCGAGCGCGTCGTGTCCCACCTCACGGCGACGATGGGCCGCGCGTTCGCGCGCGTCGACTTCTCCGAGCCGCTGGCGCTCTCGCGGCTGGCGTGCGCCGTCGGCGAGGACAGTCACGTCGCGCCGACCTGCAGTGCGGTGCTCGACCTGCTCGACGACTTCGACGAGCACATCGGGCCGCCCGAGGACGGCCGTCCGGTCCCGACCGCCGCCCGCCTGCTGGTGTTCGCGCTGATCGCCGCGCGCACGCCCGACGTGCCGCTGCCGGACCTGCCGGGCGCGCCGCACGCGACGCGCGCCGACGCCGAGGCGCACGAGCCCAGCTAGCCGTCGGTGCCGCCGCCGACCCCGACCGGCGGGGGCGTCGCGCGCGGCCGGGCGCGCGGCTTCGGCTTCGGCTTCGTCGTGGCGCTGCCGCAGTGGCGGTAATCGCGCGCGGCGTGCACGACCTGGCCGCCGAGCGTCGTCCCGGTCACGCGCACGGCCGTGCGGGCACCGCTGAGCCTGATCGTGGTGCTGGCCGCGCGTGGCACGCCGGTCATGCGCGTCGCCTCGCGGCCGTCGGCCGTCACCTGCAGGACGCCGAAGACGGCCCCGGGCGGCGGCAGGAAGCGCACGGTCGCGCGGGTGAAGCGGACGCAGGAGGCATCCGAGGGCAGGCGCAGGACCTGGCGCGAGGTGACCGAGGGCTCCTGCAGCTGGTAGGCGTCGTTGCTCGAGCCGCTCTGCGCGATCGCGGTGGCACCCGCCATGAGCCCGAGTGCGAGAACGATGATCAGGACGCGTCGCACGAGTCCGAAGGTATCCCACTTCGCCGGCCCCGTGTGACGGATTAGTGTGGCGTCGCATGAGCGACCTCCTCGATCAGCTCGTCGACTGGCTCCGGATCCCCTCGATCTCCACCGGTGGCGGCGATCCGGCCGACCTGCGGCGCGCGGCGGAGTGGGCCGCCGGCCACGTCGAGCGCGCCGGCGGCGAGGCCGAGCTGGTCCAGATCGGGGACGGCAATCCACTCGTCGTCGGGGACCTGCGCGCCGCGCGCGCGGACGCGCCGACGGTCCTCATCTACGGGCACTACGACGTCCAGGGCCCCGGGTCCCTGGCGGCATGGACCTCGCCGCCGTTCGAGCCCGAGGTCCGCGACGGCCGCCTGTACGCCCGCGGCGCGGCCGACGACAAGGGCAACTTCTGGCCGCTCCTGTCGGCCGCCTGCGACCTCGCCAAGGGCGGCGAGCTGCCGGTCAACGTCCGTGTGGTGGTCGAGGGCGAGGAGGAGGCGGGGAGCGAGACGATCACCGAGTGGATCCGCGGCGACGAGCGCGGCGCCGACGCCGCGATCGTGTTCGACTCGGGCATGGTCGACGAGCGGACGCCCGCGATCACGGTCGGGCTGCGCGGCATGACGATGGCGCACATCGCGGTGCGCACGGGCGTGCGCGACCTGCACTCCGGCATCTACGGCGGCAGCGTCCTCAACGCCCTGCACGTGCTCCACCACATGCTCGCGGAGGTCGTTCCCGGTCCGGACGGCAGGCTCCGCGACGAGCTGCGCGCCGGCGTCCTCCCGCCCGCCGAGGCCGAGCGGATCTCGTGGGAGCGGCTGCCGCCGGGCGAGCAGGTCATCTCCGAGGTCGGCGGCCGCCCGGCCTACCCGGGCGCGGCCGCCGAGTACTACGAGCGCAACGGCGCGGACGCCTCGCTCGAGGTCAACGAGGTCGTCGGCGGCGAGCCGCGCACGCTCGTGCCCGCGAGCGCGCGCGCGACCGTCTCGCTGCGCCTCGCCCCCGGCCAGCGGGCGGCCGAGATCGCCCCGGTGCTCGAGCGGCTGCTGCGCGACGCCGCGCCCGCGGACGCCGACGTCACGATGGCGCTGCAGAACGCCGACCCTTCGCTGTTCGAGCCCGACCTGCCGGCGCTCGTGCTCGGCGCGCAGGCGATCGAGCGCGCGACCGGGGCGGCGCCCGCGCTGATCCGCTCCGGCGGCTCGATCCCCGTCGTGGCGGAGTTCGCGGCGCGCAAGATCCCCACCATCGTGAGCGGCTTCGGGCTCCCCGACGACGCCTTCCACGCCCCCGACGAATCGTTCCGCCTCGAGAGCCTCGAGCTCGGCGAGCGCACCGCGCGCGAGCTGTTGACGGCGCTCGCGGAGCTCTGAACCCGACGCCATACCTTGGCACCGAGCCGCTCGCTCTACTAGGCTCGCGGTGGGCGGGAGGTCTAGTAAGGGCGGTCCTGCCTTGAAGAACCTCATGCCAGCGCGCTCCCAGAGGCTGCCCGCCGTCGAAGCCGTGGTCCTCCTCGGCTCACTGGTCGCGGCCGCCGCCTCCTCCGATGCGGCCGACTGGCGCCCTGTCGGCCTCGTCCTCGTGTTGCTCGGGCTCGCCGTCGTGAGCGACCTGCTCGCGCTCCAGCACGCGTCGCAGCGGATCACCGGCGCGTTCTTCGCGCTCGTGCTCGCGATGGCGCTGTGCGGGCCGGCGCCCGCAGTGCTGATCGGCGTTGTCTCGGTCCTCGTCGACTCGCTCCGCAACCGGCTCGCGTGGCACAAGCTGCTCACGAACCTGACCGTCTACGCCGTGATCCCGCTCCTGGGCGGCCTGGCGATCGACTGGCTCAGGGGCGTCACCGACCTCGAGACGAACGACCTCACGTTCGCCTTCGTCGTGTTCGGCGCGTTCGTCACGGCGAACGTCCTGAACTTCCTGATGATCGCCGGCGACATGTCCGTCCAGCTCGGCATCCCGGTCCGCCGGCAGGTCCGCCAGATCTTCGTCCCCGTGCTGCCGTCGGAGCTGGCCGGCGCGGTCCTGACGGTGAGCATCGCGGTGCTCTACCGCGTGACCGGCGTCGCGGCGCTCGGACTGCTCGCGCTCGTGCTCGTCGTCTTCCAGTATCTGATCCGCGAGCTGCTGCGGTCACAGCGCCGGGCCGAGGAGCTCGCCTCCCTCCAGCTCGGCGTGCTGGCGAGCATGGTCGAGACGCTCGCGCTGCGCGATCGCATGACGGCGCGCCACTCGGCCGCCGTCGCGCGCTACGCCCGCGCGCTCGCCCTCGCGCACGGATGCGACCGCGACCAGCAGGACCTCGCGCACACGGCAGGGCTGCTGCACGACATCGGCAAGTTCTCCTTCCCCGACGCGATCCTGCTCGCCGAGCAGCCGCTCAGTGACGAGGACTGGCGGATCGTGCGCCGCCATCCCGAGGAGGGGGCGCGCGTGGTCGCGCGGATGGAGGCCTACGGCCCGGTGGCGGACATCATCCTCGGCCACCACGAGCGCTGGGACGGCCAGGGCTATCCGCGCGCGCTGAGGGGAGAGGAGATCCCGCTGCTCGCGCGCGTGATCATGATCGCCGACGCCTACGACGTGATGATCGCCCGCGACTCCTACCGCCGGCCGCGCACGTCCGCGGAGGCGATCTCGGAGCTGCGGCGCGTCGCCGGCACGCAGTTCGACCCCGAGCTCGTGGAGACCTTCGTCGAGCTGCTGAGCGACCGCGGCCTGCGCTTCCAGCACGCCGATGACGCCGACTTCGAGGCCGAGCTCGGCTTCGAGCGTCGCGTGCGCAGGTACGCGCGCTCCGGGCGCGTCTTCGCATAGCCGAAGTCCACGCTCAAGTTCTCGCCCGCCCGTACCGAGAACGGCGGCATGGGCTTCAAGTACTAGCTAACCGCAGCCGGCGTACCGGCACGCGACGACGGTGGGCCGCTCGATGGGCCGGCCGGCGTCGATCGACCACGCGAGGCGCACGAACTGTGCGTGCGACCACGCGAGCGGCGACGCCGAGAGCGTCGCCTCGCCCTTCGGGAAGCCGGGCTTGCCCGAAGGCGGGAAGTTGTCCCAGACCTGCTCGGGGATCATGTGGCCCGGGCCGGCGGCGCCGGCCATCGAGGCGAGCCGCCCGCGCGCGGCCGGGCGCTTGCCCGCGGCGAGCTCGTACTCGCCGCGCTCGCCCGCGAAGATCGGCCAGATGCGCCCGATCGTCGTGTTCTGCGACCAGTCGTAGTCGTGTTCCGGCGTCACGGT
>JAXDGC010000255.1:0-8100 GCA_034665245.1 Solirubrobacteraceae bacterium
GAGACCTGCCACATGCTCGAATTGGCGATCGTGACGGCCGCCGTGCCGGCAACGAAAGCGAGCGCCTTCGACATGTGGGTCATCAGCCGCCACGGCCGGTTCGTACGCACCATCCCAGCCAGCAGCCGAAGGTTCCCGCGGATCACCGCCGCGGAGTAGTGGATCCGGCCGGTCTCGGTCGCGCTCACATGTTCGAGCGGCCCGGCGAGCTCGATGAGGCGCCGGCCGACCCGGCGGCGTCGCCTGCGGTCCGTGCGGTCGCGACCTAGGCGCTCGCCCATCAGGCCGTCCACGAGGCGCACGATCGTCCTGCGGACCCGCCGCTGGACCCCGGTCGGCCCGAGCGCGGGGATCGAGATCAGCGCCACGCCGTGGGAGGCGCTGGCGTCGGCCACGACCGGCCGCCCTTCGATCCGGAGCGGCAGGTCGGTGAGGCAGATCACCAGGTCCCACCCCTCCTTGAGCTTCCACTTGCGGGCGAGGTCGATGATCTCGACGCCCGAGCCGGCGTGGTCGAGGCGCGTCTCGGTGACCGTGTCGATTCGCCAGTTGACGTCATTCGAGACGTGACGGGCGAGGACCCCCGGCAGCTCGTCGATGAGGTTGCGCGCAATCACCGCGGGCAGGTCGGGGTCCGCGAGGATCCCGAGCGTGATCGTCGAGCGCTCGTCCGGACGCGGCGGTGCGGACTCTTCGGTCTGCGCGCCCACGGTTCGTGCCTACCCCGCCCTGGCCCGTCGACACTCAGCCGCGCTCGAACGAGAACTCCGTGGTGCCTTGGCCTGGCGTCACGAAATGGGGCGTCGGTCTCGCGCCCAACCCGTGAGGTAGCGTTCGGCCAGCTCGCATGTGGCGGCGTTGAACCCATCGCGATGCAATTCGGCAGCAAGCTCGGTCTCAGGACGCAGCCCGATGTAGGCGCTGAGTAGGAGGCGGCGCAGCATCAGGAACGTAGGGATCTCTTCGACGTCGTCGTCCGCCAGGGGGCGGACGGTCCGGTAGCCGTCGACCCACGCGCTCACGAGATCGTCGATGTCGGCGCGCGTCTCGCTGAAGGTGAGCGTGCCAGCCAACTCGTAGAGGTACCAGCTGTCTCCGCAGTCGTCGAAGTCGATCACGCTCAGGCGCTTCCCGTCGGCGACTATGTTCGCGGTGCGGAGGTCGGCGTGCACGAGCCCGAAGCGCTCGGGCCCGTCGCCGAACCGCAGCAGCCGCGCCTCGACGGCGCGTGCCAGCCTCTCGAGCTGAGCTCGCTCGCCGGCATCGGGGACGCCCCGCTGCCACGGTCCCCAATGTGGCCCGTCGCCGATCGTCGTCGACAGATCCCAGCGCGGACGGGTGAACCAATCGGGACGGCGCCAGCGGCGGGCATGCGCGTGGAGACCCGCGGCGAAGGCGCCGAGCTGCGGCATCAGCGCGCCAAGCGATTCAGGATCCGGCTCCGAGCCGGGTGCCCATTCGAATGCCGCCACATACGCCGCTGCCCCGTCGTGCCCGGTGAGCTCGCAGACCGGCTCGCCCGCGAGCGTGGGCACGGCGGCCGCCACCGGCACCTGCGTCTCGGCGCGCAGCGCGGCGATCCAGGCGAGCTCGGAGCGGATCTCGACGAGCGGGCGCCCGTGCGGCCGGTAGATGCGCAGCACCAGCGGTGGGCGCGGTCCCGGCTCCTCGACCCGGAACGTCGGGTTCTCCGTGAGCCCGTACGGCGTGAGCGTCGCGGCATCCGAGAAGCCATGGCGGCGCGTCGCGGCGCGCGCGATGGCGACGAAGTGCGATGCCTCAGGGTCGGGCATCAGCGCAGGACGCGGCTCCGGTCCGCGTCATAAGGCGCCCGCAGTGAGGCGATGGCGCCCACGCGCCGTCCGGCGACGTCGATCTCGAAGCCGGCCTCCGCCAGCCGCTCCTCGGTCACCGGCGCGTCGTCGAGCGTGACGTAGCCGAGGCCGACGGCCGCCCCGATCGTGTGCCCGTAGGCGCCGGAGGTGGTGTAGCCGACGGGGCGCCCCTCGCGCAGGATGAGCTCGCCTCCCCACAGGATGGGCTCGGGATCGCCGAGCACGAGCGACACGAGCCGGCGCCGGGGCCGACCTTCCTCGCGCCGGCGCAGCAGGGCATCGCGCCCGTGAAACGGTACCGGCTTGTCCCAGGCGACCGCGAAGGCCAGCCCGGCTTCGAGCGGCGTGTCGTTCAGCGTCACGTCGGTGCCCCACTGGCGATAGCCCTTCTCCAGTCGCAGCGAGTTGATCGCGTAGTAGCCGGCGCCCAGCGCAGCGTCCGCGTCCGCGGCCCGGCGGACGGCATCGTAGAGGTGTACCGCGCGCTCGCGCGCCACGTGCAGCTCCCACCCGAGCTCGCCGACGTACGTGATCCGGACCGCCAGGCAGGGAACGCCGCCGATCACGATACGTTGCGACGTGCCGAACGGGAACGCAGCCAGCGAGAGGTCGGCGTCCGTAATGCCGGCGAGCAGCTCGCGGGCGCCGGGACCCATGACCGCCAGCACCGCGAAATCGTCCGAGACGTCGGCGATGCGGGCGTCGGCCTCGCCCTGGCCGGCGTGGCGCTCCAGCCACGCCCTGTCGGCGACGCGTTGTGCGGTCCCGGTGATCACGAGGAACTCGCGCTCGCCGGTGCGCAGAACAGTGAGGTCGCTGGCGAAGGTTCCCCGCGCCGACAGCATGGCGGTGTAGACCACGCGTCCGACGCCCACGTCGACGTCGTTGGCGCACGCGCGCTGCAGCGTCGCGAGCGCGCCGGCGCCCGAGACTCGGAGCTTGCCGAAGCTCGAAACGTCGAACACGACGACCTGCGAGCGCGCCGCGAGGTGCTCCGCCCGGCTGTCGTCGAACCAGCTCGGGCGATCGAACGAGTAGCGCACCTCCGGCGAGGAGCCGTTGCGCGAGAACCAGTTCGCGCGCTCGACCCCGAGCTTCTCGCCGAAGCAGGCACCCTGCGCGGCCAGTCGCTCGTGCAGCGGCGACCGGCGCAGGTCTCGGCCCCGGCGCCACTCCATGTTCGGATAGGCCAGCCGCATGTGCGTCCCGAGCACCTCGACCCCGCGCGCACGCAGGAAGTCGGTGCCCGCCTGGTCGGCGCAGAAGCGACGCACGTCGATCGCCGACGTGTCAAAGGGTGGCTCACCCTCCAGCATCCACTGCGCCACCGTCTCGCCGACGCCGCCGCCGTACGCGAGCCCCGACGAGTTGAAGCCCGCGCAGATGAAGAGCCCACGAACGCCCGGCACCTCGCCGGCGAGCGGGTTGCCATCGGGAGTGAAGCCCTCGGGGCCGTTGACGAACTCCTGGATGCCGTGCGATTCGAGCGCCGGCAGACGGCGCCGCGCCTCGGCCAGCGGTGGTGCGAAGTGCTCCCAGTCGGGGTCCAGCAGGCGGAAGGCGAAGTCGGCGGGCACCCGGTCGACGAGCCAGGGCTTGCTCACGGGCTGGAAGGCGCCCAGCATCAGCTGATCCCCGCGGCCGCGGAAGTAGATGTGACCATCGGGATCCCGCACGACGGGCAGGCGGTCGAGCGCGGGGTCCAGCGGCCGGGAGAGCACGTAGTGGTGCTCGACCGGCTGGATCGCGACGGCGATTCCGGCCCCCTGCGCGAGCTGGCGCGTCCACATGCCCGCACACAGCACGACGGCCCCGGCCTCGACATCGCGCTCGGCGGTGCGCACGCCGCGTATCTCGCGATCTCGCACGAGCAGGCCCTCCACGGGCGTGTGTTCGGCGATCGACACCCCCTTGCGCGCGGCAGCCGCGGCGATCGCGCGCGTGAGCAGCAGCGGATCCACGACGCCGTCGTCCGGCAACCACACCGCACCGATCACGTCGTCGAGACGGGCGAGCGGCCAGTGTTCCGCGACGGCGGCCGGCCCGACCTCGTCCACCGCGACGCCGAAGTGGCTCGCGATCGCGCCTGCGCGCCGCAGCTGGACCATGCGGTCGTGCGCGCGCGCCACCGTGTAGCTGCCGGTCACCCGCCAGCCCGTCGGCAGCCCGCTCTCCTGCTCCATCCGGGCGTACATACGAGCGCTGCGGTCGTTGAGGCGGGCCAGCGAGGCGGAGATCCGCATGCGCCCGACCGCCCCGGCGGCGTGCCAGGTCGTTCCGGCCCCCAGCTCGTTCTGCTCGAGCAGCAGCACCGAGCCGGCGTGCAGGTCAGCCAGGTGGTAGGCGACGGAGCAGCCCGCGATGCCACCTCCGATGACGATCACATCGGCCCGGTCCGGCAGCGCCATAGACCATTAGTAGACCTTTACAGCGGATGTGTCAACCGCTGCCGGACACCCCGTCGAGAGTCCACGCGACGGTCCGCGTCCGGTCCCCGCGGAACAGGTCGTGTGCGTACTCCACGATCACGCCGTCGGGGTCGTACGTCGTGCGATGGACGGACATCAGCGGCGCGCCTTCGCGGATGCCGAGCGCCTCCGCCTCATCCGGGCCCGCCGGCACTGCCTCGAGCCGCTCGACGGCGCGCGCGAACACTCGCCCGTAGCGCGACTCGATGATCTCGGAGATCGACTCGCCGAGCGGGCATTCCAGCAGCCCTGGGAAGAGGTCGGCCGGAAGCCAGGCGTGCTCGAGGGAGATCGGCACGCCGTCCGCGAGCCGGACGCGGAGCAGGTCGTACACGACGGCCTCGGGCGCCGTGCTGAGCGCCCCGGCCACGTCCCCCGCGGGCCGCACGGTGGCGGAGATCACACGGCAGCCCGCCGTGAAACCCTGGCTCTTGAGGTATGCGGGCACGCTGGCGTAGCGCGACAGGTTGCGCTCGACCTTCCCCTGGGCGAGGAACGTCCCGCCGCTCCGCCCTGTCGTGCGCACGACCAGGCCGTCGCGCTCGAGCGAAGCCAGCGCGTGGCGCAGCGTCATGCGGCTGACGCCGAGCCGTGCCGCGAGCTCGCGCTCTGGCGGCAGGCGGGCGTGACGGTCGAAGTCCCCGCGCTCGATCAGCGCGCGCAGGTGCTCCTCGATCACCGCGGGCGCAGGCCGCGGGTCGCGCGCGAGCACCTCCGCGGCGATGGCGCGGACCTCGGTGGCCGCCGTCGGGTCGCGCTGCCCGGGCCGGAGGTGCTGCTCGCCGCTCATCGGCTCAGTGTGCCAAATCGACCCGATTGAGTAGACCGCTTGACGCCGCCGTCGAGGACTGGTAGACCATTGCCCGCCCGAGCTTAGACCAAATAAGGGCGCCGGCGCGAGCGCGCTCGGCCAGGTCCACCCCCCGGAGGCAGAGATGGGCGACATGACCACTCGTGAGGCCGTCCCCGCCGCGCACCCCGAAAGCAGCGGCCGCGCGCTCAGCGGCCTGGCCCGCTCGCTGACCGGGTTGACGTCAGGCGCGCTGACCTACGCGTGCGTCGGCGCGACCGCAGGGATCTTCAGCCTGTTCGCATTCTCCCTCTCGTCCTCGGGTCCGGCGTTCTTCTGGGGCTGGGTGATCGTCGCGGTATCGCTGGGGCTGATGTCCCTCGTCTGGGCCGAGCTGTCCTCGCACTTTCCGTTCGCGGGCTCGCTCTACCAGTGGCCGCTGCAGATCGCCGGCCGACGCGCGGGCTGGTGGGTCGGATGGCTGTACCTCGGCGCGCTGCTCGCGCTGCTCCCGGCCTACGTGATCGTCATGCCTGCGGTCCTCACGCCGCTGCTCGGGCTCGAGGGCTCGCGCGGAGAGGTCATCGGCATCGCCGTCGGCCTGATCGTGGTGGCGACCCTGCTCAACCTGTTCGGTATCGAGCTGCTGGGGCGCATCGCCGCGATCGGCGTCGCGGCGGAGTTGACCGTGTTCATCGGCCTCTCGATCGTGGTCTACGTCATCGGTCCGCACCAGTCGCCCAGCCTGCTCTTCGAGAGCGGCGGCACCGGCTCGACGTTCGGCGACTGGCTCCCGGGGTTCATCGCCGGCGGCATGTTCGTGGGTCTCTGGGCGCTCTTCATGTTCGAGACCGCCGGCACGCTCGGCGAGGAAACGATCGACGCCAAACGCCAGGCGCCGCGCGCGATCCTTGGCGCCTTCGCGGTCACTGTCCTGTGCGGCGCGTTCTTCCTGCTCCTCTTCATCCTCTCGATCCCCGACCTGGGCGCGACGATGAAAAGCACCACGCCGATCCAGGACATCATCACCGTGGAACTGCCCAGCTGGGTGGCGGACGCCTACCTCGTGATGATCGCTTGGACGCTCCTGCTCGCCACCAACGGGCTCTTCACCGCCATGTGCCGGCACGTCTTCAGCATGGCCCGCGACGAGCAGCTGCCGTTCTCGCGTGCGCTCTCGATGACCAACCGCAATCGCTCGCCGTGGGTGGCGGCGCTCGTCATCTGCGTGCTCACCTCCTTGCCGATCATCATCATCACCAGCGACCTCACCGTGCTCGTGATCGGCGCGATCGCGGCGATCTATGTGCCCTACGTCGCCGCTCTCGCGGTCACACTCGCGGCACGCCTGCGCGGCTGGCCGGCGCGGCCGGCGCCGTTCAGCCTCGGCCGCCTCGGCATCCCGGTCAACGTCGCGGCGGTCGTGCTCGCGACCGCCACGGCGGTGAACCTGCTGTGGCCGCGCGATGCGACGAACCCGGTCTGGAAGCTCGATATCCGCGTCACGTACTGGCTCATCGGGATCCCGCTGCTCGTCGGGCTCGTGTACTACCCACTGCGCCAGCATCGGCGGCTCGGCACCCGCGCACCCGAGCCCCAGCTCGCCGAGCAGTGAGAGATGGAAGCTTCGCCGGCAGGAAGGACGGCGATTTCAGCTGATGAGGCCCGTCCTGATCGCCTGCGCGACCGCGGCGACACGGTCGCCGACGCCGAGCTTCTCGTAGATGTGCTCGAAGTGCGTCTTAACCGTGAACGGACTGATAAACAGCTGCTCGGCGATGCCTGGGCCGCTGAGACCCGCGGCGGCGAGGCGGAGGACCTCGAGCTCGCGCTTCGACACTGGCCGCGGGCTGAGCTCGGCGCGTCGCCGGCTTAGGAACCGGCCCAGTTCGCCCCCGATCGCGGTCAGCGTGCGCACGAGCTCCGCACTCGGCACGCGATATTCGAAGGAATAGAAGGACAGCACCGCGAGCGGCCCCTCCGGCCCGACAGCGGGAAACGCGACCGCCGACGCGATCCCGACCGCCACCGCGGCGTCGCGCGGCCGGAAATCGGGATCCGTGGCGACGTCCAAGGTGACCACGGGCTCGTGGGTCAGCCAGGCCAGACCCGTCTTGGCCTCTCCCACACCAAAGCGGGTCTCGCGCTCGGCGTGCTCGAAATCATCACCCAGATCGATGTCCGGAGCGGTCCAGAACGCCCGGCAGCCCAGCGCCTCGGCGCTTGGGTCCCAGAGCCACAGTGACGCCACCGGGTAGTCCAGCGCGGTCGCGATGCGCCGCAGCAGGTCGACCACGCCCAGCTCGAAGGACTCCCATTCGCGCAACGCCTGGCTGACGGCGTAGTGCGCGCGCAGCTCACGCTCACTCAGCCGCTGCTCCGTGACGTCCTGCACCGACCCGATCCAGCGCGACGGTTGCCCGGCGGAGTCGCGTTCCACTCGCCCCACGGCGCGCAACTCACGGACCGACCCGTCGCCGCGCACCATCCGTAGTCCGATCTCCAGGCCCTGCGCCGAAATCCTCTCGGGTCGCGAGGCCACGTCCGCCAGCATCCGCTCGATCCGCTCGCGGTCATCGGCGTGGACGTGCTCGAGGATCTGTGCCTCGCTGCGCGTCTCCTCCACCGGCGGGATCCCGAGGATCCGGTACATCCCGTCCGACCACAACGTCTCCCCCGAGACCAGATCGAGCTCCCAGCTGCCCATGCGCGACAGTTCCTCGGCTCCGGCCAGCAGCCGCGCCAGCCGCGGGAGTCGATCGTCCATCGCCCGCAGTATCGGGGCCTGCTTCGCCGATCACCATCCATCAGATGATGGATCTGGCGTCCGGCGCCGCTATTCGATCAGGCGAAGGCGCAGCGCGGTGGCGACCGCGCCGGCCTTGTCGCACGCGCCCAGCTTGGCGTAGACGTTCTGGAGATGCGTCCTGACGGTGGCGCCGGTCACGGCGAGCTGCTCGGCGATCTCGGTGTAGGTGAGACCGTGGGAGGCAAGACTGAGGACCTC
>JAXDGC010000256.1:0-6467 GCA_034665245.1 Solirubrobacteraceae bacterium
GATGGGCCGGCTCGTGCGCTCCGAGGTCGAGCAGGCCAAGCAGGCGTTCTCGCTGCGCGACGTCGGGCTCGCCGAGGACCTCGTGCGCCAGGACGAGCAGGTCAACTGCCTCAACCGCGAGTGCTTCAAGCGCGCGGTCGAGATCGGGACGGACGCCGACCGCAGGGAGTGGGCGATGAGCATGATGCTCGTATCCCGCGCCCTGGAGCGCGTCGGCGACAACGCGGTGGACATCGGGGAGCAGGTTGCCTTCGTCGTCACCGGGCTGTTCCGGGAGTTCTCGGACGCCTCGCATCGCGCCCCCTAGACAATCCGCAGTTTGCGGAGCGGGCGCGGCGACTTGTAACCAGGGTGTGACCGGGTGGCGCGATCGCGTAACCGCGTCGCCCCGCGGGACTATTCTCCTCTGAGCGATGGGGTCCTCGACCGGTCAGTCACCCGTGCGCCTCGCGGTGCTCGATTCCGACACTGGATTTCTCCAGGTGCTGGCCAACCGCCTGGACGCGGCGGGCTGGCAGCACCGCGTGCTGGCGAGCCCGGTGCCGATCGACGCGCTCGTGTCGATGCGGCTCAACGTGCTCGTCATCGACCTCGCCGTGCTCGGGCCCGCGGGTTGGAGCTATCTCGAGAAGGTCTGCGATCGCCTGCCCTCGCTCGGCGTGATCGTCTGCACGGGCCGCTCCTCGGTCTCCCAGCGCGTGCGCGGGCTGCGGATGGGCGCCGACGACTGGGTCACCAAGCCCTGCCACCCCGAGGAGCTGATCGCCCGCGCCGAGGCCGTGGCGCGCCGCCGCCGCCGGGCTGAGGCCGCGCGCGTCGAGGTGGGCCCCGTCGTGGCCGGCGAGCTCGCGATCCGCGCCGACCAGTTCCAAGCCTTCGTCGGTGACGCGAGCGTCGACCTCACGCGGCGCGAGTTCGAGCTGATCCAGCTGCTCGCCGACGCCTCGGGCCAGGTCCTGCCGCGCGAGGAGATCTACCAGCGGGTGTGGGGGTACGCGATGGTCCACGGCGACCGCTCGGTGGACGTCTTCGTGCGCAAGCTGCGCCAGAAGCTCGAGCGCTCGTCGCCGCGCTGGCGCTACATCCACACGCACTTCGGGATCGGCTATCGCTTCGCGGCCGAGCCGCTGGACCCGCCGGCCGTCGCGCCGGTCCCCGAGCGGGCCGCAGAGCCGACCCCCTCGCTGCCCGCTTTCGTCTGAGCGACGAAATTCCCGTGCCGCCCCGCGCTGCGGATAGCGTCGGACCTCGGCCTTTTCGAACCTCTGGAGCCGGCATGAGGAAGGTACTTGCGCTCAGCGCGCTCGCCGTGGCGCTGACGCTCTCGGGGGTCGGAGCGGCCTCGGCCAAACCCCTCTCCGTCGCCGTCTACGGCGACTCGCCGTACGGCGTCAATCCGGCCGACACGGCTCAGTTCAACGCCACACCGGCGTTCATCGCGTCCGTCAATGCCGATCCCGACGTCTCGCTCGTCCTGAACGTGGGCGACCTCCACTCGGGCAAGCAGTTCTGCACGCAGCCCTACGACCAGTCGATCTTCGACCTCTGGTCGCAGTTCCGGGATCCGCTCGTGTACACGCCGGGCGACAACGAGTGGACCGACTGCCACAAGAAGGCCCAGGGCGGCGGCCTCTACAACCCGACCACGAACCAGATCGACTACGAGGTCGACGCCGGCGGCAACCCCGTCGGCTACGCCAAGGGCGACCCGATCGCGAACCTCGACCTCATCCGCTCGATGTTCTTCCCCCACCCCGGCGTCACGCTGGGCGTCCGCAAGCAGCTCGTGCTCTCACAGGCCCAATCCGCGCCCGTCTTCGACCGCGCCCATCCCGGCGACGCCAAGTACGTCGAGACCGTCCTCTGGGTGCAGTCCGGTGTGCTGTTCGTGACGATCAACCTCCCGGGCGGCTCCAACAACGACGCCGACCCCTGGTACAAGGCACCGGCCCAGACTCCGGCACAGCAGCAGGAGATCGCCGAGCGCACCGGGGCCGACCTGCGCTGGCTCGACCTCGCCTTCAAGCTCGCCAAGCTCGACCACGGGATCAAGGGCGTCGTCGTCGGTGCGCAGGCCGACATGTGGGACAACGAGCTCGGACCCGCGCACGAGGCAGGCTATGAGCCGTTCGTGCAGAGCCTCGCCTCGCACACCACCGAGCTCGGCCGGCCGGTCCTGATGTTCAACGGCGACTCGCACATCTACCTCTCCGACAACCCGCTGTCGGGCTCATACTCGCTCGATTTCATCCACCCCGGCTATCACGTGCCGAACTTCCACCAGGTGGTGGTGCACGGCAGCACGCTGCCGCTGGAGTGGCTGAAGCTGACGGTCGACCCGAGCGCACACCACCCCAACGGGCCCTCGGCCTTCGGCCCGTTCAGCTGGGAGCGGCAGATCCAGCCCTAGAGATCTGGATCGTCGACGAGCGGCGCGTTGCGCATCCTGTCGGCCGCGGCGACGGCCTCTTCGCGCGAGCGGACCTCGAGCTTGCGCAGGATGTTCTTGACGTGCGACCGGACCGTCTCGGTCGAGAGCACGAGGTCCGCGGCGATGTCGTCGGTCGAGCGCATCGCCTTGAGCAGGTCGATGACCTCCCATTCGCGGGGCGTCAGCGGGCTCTTGACCGGGCGCATCCCGTACGAGCCGGCAGGAGCGCTCCGCAGCTCCTCGATCAGGCGCTTGGTCATCGTCCGCGAGATGGCGGCCTCCCCGTCACGCAGCGCCCTCACCGTCCGGGGCAGCGCGTTGATGTCGACGTCCTTGGAGAGGAAGCCGGCCGCTCCGGCACGCAGAGCCAGCAGGCCCAGCTCGCCGTCCTCGTCGGCCGCCCCGGTGAGCGCGATCACGAGCTGCTCGGGGACCGCCTTGAGGATCTCGCGCGTGGCCAGGATGCCGTCCAGCTCGGGCATCACGATGTCGAGGATGACGACGTCCGGGCGGTAGTAGAGCGCGAGCTCGACAGCCTCGCGACCGTTGCGGGCCTCGGCGATGACGAGCACGCCGGACTCGCTGAGGGCAGACTTGATCACCCGCCGCGCAAACGGGTCGTCGTCGGCGATCACCGCCCGCAGACGCTGGTCTGTCGCTCTCTCGGTCTCCGATTCGTCGCCCATCCGTGACTCCTGGTCTGCCGCGCCGGACCGGCGCGAGCCAGAAGGAAGAGCGCGAAAAGGGGTGGATTGATACAGCTCGCTCCCCACCGTCGAAACGCGCCTTCGCGTCGACGGTTGGAGGGTTCACCGAGTGATCACCGACTGGGCGCGTTCGAACGGTGGTAGCGTGCCCGCGGAGCAGACAGAACGTGACTGAGTTTCGAGTCCTGGGGGCCCTGGAAGCTGTCGATCAGGGCAGCCGGTTGGCGTTGGGCGGGCCGAAGCAGAAGGCGCTTCTGGCGGTCCTGCTCGTGCATCGCGGCGACCCGGTCTCCGCGGATCGGCTGATCGACGCGCTGTGGGGCGAGCGGGCGCCGCCGAGCGCGCCGAAGATCGTCCAGGGCTATGTGTTGCGGCTGCGCCGGGCGCTCGGTGACGGTCTGCTCGTGACTCAGGGGCACGCCTACCTGTTGCAGGCCGAGCCGGGCCAGACCGACGTGGGCCGGTTCGAGGCGCTCGCGGCCGAAGGCCGGCGAGCGCTCCAGGACGGTGAAGCGGAGCTCGCGGCCGCACGACTGCGCGAGGGGCTGGAGCTGTGGCGGGGCCCACCGCTCGCGGACTTCGCCTACGAGCCGTTCGCGCAAGCGGAGATCGCGCGCTTGGAGGAAGCGCGGCTGGCGGCGCTCGGCGACCGGATCGACGCCGACCTCGCGCTCGGCGAGCACGCGGGCCTGCTCGGCGAGCTCGAGGCGCTCGCCCGCGAGCATCCCCTGAACGAGCGCTTCACCAGCCGGCTGATGCTCGCGCTGTACCGATCGGGTCGCCAGGCCGACGCGCTCACGAGCTACCGCATCGCCCGGCAGCGGTTGGTCGAGGACCTCGGGCTCGAGCCCAGCCGCGAGCTCCAGCAGCTCGAACAGGCAATCCTGACGCAGGACCCGGCGCTCGACCCGCCGGCCCGGGAGGCCCGACGGGAGCTGCCGACCGTCACGCGTCGCCGGCGGCGCGGCCGGCTCCTGATCGCCACGGGCACCGCCGTCCTGCTCGCAGTGCTCGTCGCCGTCGCGCTCGGGCTGGGAAGTACCGGCGAGCCCGTCGTCCGGGTCGCGGCGAACTCGCTGGCCGCGATCGACACCCGGAGCAACCGCATCGTCGGTGCGGTCGCGGTCGGCACTCGACCCTCAGGCGTCGCGTTCGGCTCGGGATCGCTCTGGGTGGCCAACCTCGACGACCAGACCGTCTCGCGGGTGAACCCGAAGACGTTGCAGCGGCTGCGGACGCAGTCGGTCGACGGTCCTCCCACCGGCATCGCGGCCGCTGGGCGAGCCGTGTGGGTCGTCGGTTCCAACCCCGGCGCGAACAACGTCTCGGTAAGCCGCATCGACCCGCAGTTCGACGCGATCCACCGCACGGCACGGCTCGGCATCGTCGTGGCCGGAAGCCCGGGAGCGGTCGCGGCGCAGGGGTCCACGCTCTGGGTGGCGCCGTTCTCGGGTTCACTGGCTCGCCTGGACGCGCGGACCGGGCGCGTCGTCAAGCAGCTCGACCCCAACACCGCTCCGACGGGGATCGCCCTCGGCGGCGGCGCCGTCTGGATGACGGACCGTGACGCCGACAACGTCACTCAGGTGGACCCCACGGGGTTGGGGCACTCGCTCGCCGTCGGTCACGGTCCGAGCGGGATCGCGGTCGGCGACGGGGGCGTCTGGGTGGCGTACAAGGGCGACGACGAGCTCGTCCGGATCGACCCGAGCACGCGGGCGGTGACGGCGACGATCCCGGTCGGGCACGCCCCGGCCGGCGTATCGATCGGCGCCGGCTCGGTGTGGGTCGCCAACAGCGGCGACGGAACGGTCACGCGCATCGATGCCAAGACCGAGAAGCCGGTCGCGACGATCGCGGTGGGCGGCAGCCCGCAGGCGATCACCGTCGTCGGGAATCGCGCGTGGGTGACGGTCGCCGCGCGGGTGACCCCCGCCGCCGGCCCCGCGGTGGGCGGCACCGCGCGACTGGTCTCCCCTGAGGATGTCGACTACATAGATCCCGCGATCGCCTGGACTCCGCTGTCGTGGCAGCTGATGTATGCGACGTGCGCGAAACTCATCAACTACCCCGACGCCGCCGGTCTGGCGGGGTCCCAGCTCGTGCCCGAGGTCGCCCAGTCGCTGCCGGCGCGCTCGGCCGACGGCAAGACGTACACGTTCACGATCCGCGACGGCTTCCGCTTCTCCCCGCCCTCGAACGAGCCGGTGACCGCCCAGACGTTCAAGGACACGATCGAGCGAACCCTCAACCCGAAGATGGGATTCCGCCCGGCCGCCAGCGAGTTCCGGGACGTCGTGGGCGCGCGCTCGTTCATGGCCGGGAAGGCAGCCCACATCGCGGGTGTCACCGCACGAGCGAACACGCTGACGATCCGGCTGACGGGGCCCGCGCCCGACCTTGTGTCGCGGCTCGCACAGCCGTTCTTCTGCGCAGTGCCGTCGAATACGCCGACCGATCCGAAGGGCGTGCGGGCGATCTCCTCCGCGGGCCCGTACTCCGTGACCTCGTACACGCCTGGGCAGGGGGTGGTGCTCACGCGCAATCCGAACTACCACGGCAACCGTCCGCACCGGCTGGCGCGGCTCGAGCTGGCGGTCGGAATCCCCGGCCAGCGCGGGATCGATCAGGTCGAAGCGGGAACCGCCGACTACGCCGTCGACGGCGAGGTCAACGAGGCCAAGGCCGGCACCGGGTCCCGGTTGGCTGCTCGCTACGGCCCGGGGAGCCCGGCCGCACGGCGAGGTCGGCAGCAGTACTTCGTCAACACGGTCGCGGGCCTCGACCTCCTCGCGCTGAACACCCACCGTCCACTGTTCGCCGACGTGCGGCTGCGCCGCGCCGTCAGCTACGCGGTCGACCGCGCTGCGCTGGCGGGGCTCGGCGGTGGCTACGGGCCCGACCAGCCCACGGACCACTACCTGCCTCCGGGCGTTCCCGGCTACCGGAACGTCCGCAGTCACGCCCTCACTCCAGACGTGGCCCGAGCAAGACCGCTCGCGAAAGGGCGCGCGCGTGGGACCGCGGTGCTCTACACGTGCGACCAATCACCGTGCGCGCAGTTGGCACACATCATCAAGACCGATCTGGCGGCCATCGGGCTCCGCGTCGAGGTCAAGGCCTTCTCGATCGACGCGATGTCGACCAAGCTCAGCACGCCGGGCGAGCCGTTCGACCTCGCCACCGTCTTCTGGGTGGCGGACTACCCGGATCCGAACAGCCTCCTGAACACGCTGCTCGGGAACGCGACGATCCTCCCGACCTTCGACGACCGGAGCGGCCGTGCGCGGCTGGCGGCGGCGGCACAGTTGACCGGCGCCGATCGCGAC
>JAXDGC010000257.1:0-13543 GCA_034665245.1 Solirubrobacteraceae bacterium
CGTGGACGCCGGATTTCCTCTGGCCCGACCGCGGGCTCGTCGTCGAGACGGACGGCTACGACTTCCACCGCACCGCCGCGGCCCGCCGCCGCGACGCCCGCAAGGACGAGGCGATGCGGGGCCTCGGCCTGACCGTCGTGCGGCTGACATGGGCTGATGTCACCGCGCGGCCCGCCGCGACCTCCCGGCGCGTCCTCGTGGCCGAGGAGGGGGCTTGACACGGTTGTGAGTGAGTGCTTACATACGATCTAAGTTAGTACTCACTCACAACGGAGGTCGAAGTGTCGAAGCGCAGCGTCATCACCCTCGCGATCGCCTCCGTTGCGATCTTCATGGTCACGCTCGACAACCTCGTCGTCACGACGGCGCTGCCGAGCATCCGGCGCGATCTCGGCGCCTCGCTGGAGGACCTCGAATGGACCGTCAACGGCTACACGCTCGCGTTCGCCGTCTTCCTGCTCACGGGAGCCGCGCTGGCGACCGCTTCGGGCGCCGCCGGATGTTCCTGCTCGGGCTCGGGATCTTCACCGGCGCGTCGGCGTTCGCCGCGCTCGCTCCCTCCACCGACGCGCTGATCGCGGCGCGGGCGGTCCAGGGGCTCGGGGGCGCGATCGTCGCCCCGCTCACGCTGACGCTGCTCAGCGAGGCGTTCCCGGCCGACAAGCGCGGTCTCGCGCTCGGCGTCTGGTCCGGCGTCGGCGGCCTCGCGGTCGCGATGGGCCCGCTCGTCGGCGGCGCGATCATCGAGAGCATCTCGTGGCAGTGGATCTTCTGGGTCAACGTGCCCGTCGGGCTCCTGCTGATCCCCGCCGCGCGCCGCGGCCTGGTCGAGAGCCACGGCCCCGCGGGCCGGCTCGACCTCCCCGGCGTCGCGCTCGCCACCGCCGGCCTGCTCGGCGTCGTCTACGCCACCGTGCGTGGCAACGAGCTTGGGTGGGACAGCACGACCGTGATCGGCTCCTACGCCGCCGGCGTCGTCCTGCTCGTCCTGTTCGGCCTCTGGGAGCGCCGCGCGCCGGCGCCGATGCTGCCGCTGCGGTTCTTCCGCTCGCGCACCTTCGCCGCCACCTCCGGCGTCTCGCTGGCGATGTCGTTCGGCATCTTCGGCTCGATCTTCCTGCTGGCGCAGTTCTTCCAGACCGTCTGGGGCTACAGCCCGCTCGAGGCCGGGCTGCGGACGCTGCCGTGGACCGGCATGCCGATGCTCGTCGCCCCGATCGCCGGCGCGCTGTCGGACCGCATCGGGTCGCGCCCGCTGATGGCGGCCGGGCTCGGCCTGCAGGCGATCGCGATCGTGTGGCTCGCGGCCGTCACCGAGGTCGATGTCGCCTACACCACGCTCGTCCCTGCCTTCGTGCTCGGCGGCACCGGCATGGCGCTCGTCTTCTCGCCGGTCGCCAACGCGATCCTCGGGTCGGTACAGCCCCACGAGGCGGGCCAGGCCTCCGGCGCCAACAACGCGATCCGCGAGCTGGGCGGGGTGCTGGGCGTCGCCGTCCTCGCCGCGGTGTTCAGCGGCTCGGGCGGCTACGAGTCCGGCCAGGCGTTCGTCGACGGGCTGCGGGCGGCGCTGTGGGTCGGCGCGGCGGTGCTGGCCGCGGGCGCCGTGGCGGCGCTGTTGGTGCCGGGACGTCGTCGCGCGGCGGCGCCGGTGGTGGCCGCGGACGCCGTGCCGGCCCCGGCCTGAGAACGGCGCTATAGCTCCCGCTCGAAGTGAAACGCGGCGATCCGCAACCCATGCCGGAAGTAGAACCGGTGCGCGTCCTGCCGGGCCTCGCCGACGCTCGAGTCGAGGTGGAACTGCGTGCACCCGGCCTGCCGCGCCTCGTCCTCGAGCCAGGCGAAGAGCCGGTCCGCGTGGCCGCGACCTCGGTGCGCGGCGGCCGTGACGAGGTCGTCGACGTAGAGGTGGCGGCCCCAGGCGAGGAACTCGTTGATGCGGAACCCGGCGACCGCGGCAGCCTCCTCGTCGCCGTCCGCGAAGACGCCGGCGAGCCGATAGCCGGTGGCCCGCTGGCGCTCGTCGATCTGGCGCACGAGCGCCTCGGCGCTGCCGAGGGCCGGCCGGAGCTCGAGCAGCGTGCGGGCGGCCAGCGCGGTCTCTCCGGGTCCGAGCTCCCGTACCGTCATGCGCGCCACGCTACGGGCGGACGACCCGGTCGTGCCCGCTGCCGCCGCTGAGACGGTCCCCAGGCCGGCGCCGGAGCCGGTCCGGCCCAGCGTCGCCGTTCACCCGGTCGCGACCGGCCCCGCCGTCCAGGCGGTCGCGGCCGGAGCCGCCGTTCAGACGGTCGGCTGCCGGGCCGCCCGAGAGGCGGTCGCCGCCGGAGCCGCCGTTCATGTGGTCGCCCCCCGGTCCGCCCGAGAGGCGGTCGGGACCCGGACCGCCGAGGACGGTATCGGCCCCGGAGCCGCCGCTGAGCCGGTCGGCACCCTGCTCGCCGAGCACGCGGTCGTCGCCCGCGCCGCCGATCACGATGTCATCGCCGCCGCCGGCCTCGACGATGTCGTCGCCCTGCCCGGCGCGGATGACGTCAGGGCCGCGGGTGCCGATCAGGTGGTCGTCGCCCGCGGTTCCCACGATGACCCGGAGCCTGGGTGGTGTCCGATCCCGGACTGCGGGCGGAATCGCGCCGAACGTAGGAGTAGGCGGCCCGTCGGGACCAGCTCTGCTCGGCTGCTGGAGGACGGGCGGGGGCGTGTCCGGCGGCGGGGGCTCCGGGGCGGCGCGCGCCGCGGCCGCGACGAGCAACAGGCCCGCGCAGAGCGCAGGTGTCAGGGCCCTTCTCACCCCGCCACCCTATCCGTGGCTTGCTGTTTCCGAATATGGTCGACTTTCTGGAGGAACGGTCGATTGCGTGTCGGTCAGGACCCAGATGATCGCCCTTTCGTCTTGCACTTCCAACCAAGGAGCATCCATGCTGGAACCTCTCGCGCGCCGAAGGCATCGGGTCAGCCTGATCGTCGCGACCGTGCTTGCGTTCGCGCTCATGCCGAGTGCCGCGGCGCTTGCAGCCGCGAACTATGGCCTCGAGGTATTCGACGGTGCGCGCAACGGCAGCGAGACGGACGCGTTCGTGTCCGGCACGGCGGCCGAGGTGCCCGGCCCGGTCCGGCTGGTGGTCCGCCGCGGCGGCGCTGTCGTCGCGCAAGCACGGGGCACCTACTTCAACTCCGCGGGACGTGGTTCCAGCGAAGCGACCCTCGACACGGTGCCGGCGATCGGCGATGTGATCGAGATCTACAACCCTGAAGGCTCCTCGGCGCCGGCCAAGAGCTACACCTACACGGGCCACCCTTCGCTCGACTCATGCCCCGTCGGAAGCACGACGTTCGGCGGCAAGGTGGATCCGAACACGGCGTTCAGCTCCGCGGGGGCGTTCCGTCCGGGCGCGGGATCCGGCGACCCCAACCGCAACAACCCCGGCGTCGTCACCCAGTCGGGCGACAACTACACGGTCACGCTCGCGCGCCCGCTGGCGGCGGGCGACATCGTCTTCGTGTCGACCTCCCGCCAGGTCGACCCGACGTTCAGCTACTACCAGTCTGCGTCGCGCAACGCCGGGGAGTGCGTGCCGCAATCGGTCCCGGCACCCATTCCCACGCCCGCGACACCAACGCCGGCGAACCGGTTCGACGGGGTTGTGCTCCCGCTCCGGAAGAAGGACGTGAAGCAGGGCAAGAACCCGCGGTTCATCAAGGTGCGCGTGCGATGCTCCTCGGCCAGCACCATCCCGTGCCGTGGCACAGTGGGCGCGCAGACCGTGCGCCGGTTCGCCAAGCCCTCGGCGCTCGCCAGCGCCAAGCGGAAGAAGAAGCGGGTGACGCTGGCCACGAAGAAGTTCTCCGTGGCGCCCGGCAGGTCGAAGGTCGTGACGCTGAAGCTGACGAAGCCGGCCTACCGCCTGCTCAAGCGCCAGCACCGGCTGAAGACCCGCATATCCGTCGTCACAAGGAACAAGGCGGGCAAGCGCCTGGTGGCGACGCGCACCCTCACGCTGAAGTACAAGGCCAAGAAGAAGAGCAAGAAGTAGTCGAGCGGTGGGGCCGGGTTCAGCCCGGCCCCACACGCCACGCCGGGCTCACGGTGAAGCCGGCGCGGGCGCGCAGGACGGCCGAGCCGCGAACCGCCAGCTCGCCCTCCAGCACCCCGGCGGCGGAGACCGCCACGCTCCCGACCCGGCGCCAGCGCCTGTGCACCCGCCGGTCGATCGCGGCCCGCGTCGCGCCCGGGCCGGGGAGCAGGCCCCAGACGCGCACCCTCGCTTCCGTGCCCCGGATCGCCACGAACGGGAACCGGAAGGCCGCGAGCGCCGGCTTGGGGCGGCCGAACGCCCGCCCGCGCGGGTCGTCGTCGTGCCACAGGCCCGCGGGATGGCGCGGGTCAGGTGGGTCGGTGATGAAATGCCAGAACACCGCCTGCACCCCCTCGGCCGACATCCGGTAGAGGGCGCGGGCGATCCAGCGGCGCTGCAGAGCAGCCGGCAGCCCTTTCGGGTCGGGCGGCCGGCTGTCCCAGTTGAGCTCCGTGACCCAGACGGGGTGGGGGACCGCGCCGCCGGCGCGGCCCGTGCGCTCGGCGGCATGCAGGATCCGCAGCAGCCGGTGCAGGTCCGCGATCGAGGCGTCGTCGGGGGGCCGCCGCGCCCGGTCAGGGTCCCCGACGGAGAACGGATGGTGCGCGAAGACGTCGAAGCGCGCGGGCGACGGGCACGGACTCGGACTGAGTGCCGGTGGCCGCCCGAGGCAGAAGAACGACTGCCAGAACCGCACGGGCGGCATCCGGCCGACGCCATCGGCCTCGCCGATCGGCGCGGTGCCGGCGGTCAGGACCACCGCGTCGGGCTGCCAGGCGTGGATCCCGGCGTCGAACGCCACCAGCATCCGCCGGTAGTGGGTGGGGGAGTAGGGCAGCCAGCGCCCGTCCTGCGCGATCCACTGCGGCTGCAGGTAGGCAGGGTGGTTCGGCTCGTTCCATGCCTGCCAGTAGCGGACCCGCGGCAGCGTCGCGCCCGGATGCCGGCGGTCGGGCCACTCCCCGGAGTAGCGCCGCGCGACGGCGACGGCGAAATCGCCGTACGCCGCCGGGGACGGCGCCCAGGTCCCGCGCGGGGCGAAGCGCCAGCGCCGGGGCGCCTCGAACTGCGCGGGCGCGTTCTTGACGACGACGAGCGGCTCGAGCCCCGCGGCGACCGCCTCGCGCACGATCCGGTCGACGTAGTCGAACTCGTAGCCGTCCCAGCCGGGGTCGCGTGCCAGCTCCGGCGTCGAGGCCTTGCGGGTGACGTAGCTCCAGGACAGCTGAATCCGCACGAAGCGCCCCGCCGCCTGTCGCGTGCGCTGGAGTCCGAGCGCACGGACCGCCGGGTCGGGTGAGTTGAAGTAGCTCGCGTCCGACAGGCCCCGGACGAGTCCCGGAAGCCGGCCCGGCGGAGCCGCGCCCCCCGGCGCCGGCGACGCGAGCGCGGCGAGGAGGGCCAGGGCGAGCGCGGATCGCAACGTCACGAGCTTCGCCGCGCCAGACACGCGTGGTGGACGGTGAACAGGCGCTCGGCGACGCGCGGGGCCGCCCGCCAGGCGGTGCGCCGCACCGTGGCCTTCGCCGCGGCCCGTACGCGCGCGGGCCTGGAGGCGGCGAAGAACGCGTGATGGGCGTGGGGGAGGGGATCGGTCAGCTCGGCCTCGATGCGCAATCCGGCAGCGGCCACGAGCGCGTGCACGGCCGCGCGGTCGAGGAACTGGATGTGGCCGATGCGCGCGGCCTCCGCGCGCTTGGCCTCGCGGGCGGCGGACCGGTTGGCCTCGAGCGGCACCTCGACC
Organism: Solirubrobacteraceae bacterium; assembly: GCA_034665245.1. Classification (GTDB taxonomy): domain Bacteria; phylum Actinomycetota; class Thermoleophilia; order Solirubrobacterales; family Solirubrobacteraceae; genus DASQFQ01. The sequence continues at coordinate 5,821 of JAXDGC010000257.1, forward strand.
AGCACCGCCGGCGCCACGCGAGCCGCCTCGCGCAACAGCGGCGCGGGGTCCTGGACGTGCTCGAGCACGTGCGAGAGCACCGCGAGGTCGTAGGCCCCATCCGCCGCCGGGACGTGCTCGCCGTCGTAGGCCTCGATCCGCCGCGCACCCGGAATCGTGCGTGCCCGGGCGAGCTCCGCCGCGGGCGGGGAGAGCTCGAAGCCGTCGAGGACGGCGGCGAGGCCGCGCGCGCCGAGCTCGGCCAGCAGCGCGCCGTCGCCGCAGCCGATCTCCACCAGCGTCCGCGGCCGCAGCCCGGCGCGGGCGCACAGCACGACCGCGTGGTCGGCCTTCGAGCGCGCGCCCAGCGCCCGCCAGCGGCCCAGCCGATCCGCCTCGGAGCGATCCTCGAGCGTGTAGCCGGCGGTGTAGAAGTCCCGCTGCTCGCTCACGGCCGTGAGGCGTGCCATTGCCGCGCAGGATCGCCGGCCAGCTGCACGACCCCGGACAGCCGCCGCTTCGGAGCCTCCCATGCGAAGCGGTACTTGGTGCGCCGCTCGACCGGCAGGATGTGCGACCAGTAGCCGCGGGTGTCGGTCAGCGTCACCAGGACGGGGCGGAACACCCTCTCGCCCGGACGCAGCCGCAGCACGGTCACGGTCCGCACACCGCTCCCCGGGCGGATCTGGCCCCAGAAGCGCGCGCGCGTCCGCCCGCGCGGGTGATCGATCACGAACGGCGTCGTCCAGCCCCGGAAGGCCGGCTTGGGCCGGTCGTTGAAGTAGCGCAGCCCCGACTGCCAGCCGGAGTACGACTTCGACCCGCCCACGCGGGCGCCCGCCTCGTCGCGCCACTGGTACTGCGTGAGGTTGCGCACGCGCGGCAGCCGCCACGCCAGGTAGGCCGCCTGCTGGAGATAGCGCGACTGGCGCGACAGGGAGATTCCGACGTCGCGGTCGGGGGGCGCGGTCTGGTAGCCGAACTCGGTCAGGTAGACGTCGAAGCGCCGGTCCGGGGCGCCGATCCGCCCCGAGCGCGTGAGGCGGTCGAGCACGGAGAACAGACGCGGCAGGTCGCCGATCTGGGCCTGGTCGCGATCCGGGTTGGGATTCTCGGGGCCGAGCTCGACGCCGTGCGGGTGGTAGCCGAAGGCGTCGGCGCTCGCGGGCCGGAAGTGCCGGCACGGCCCGCTCCGCACCGGCTTGTAGCGGCGGTTCACGCACGCCAGCTCACGCAGGAAGGGCATCGGAGCCACCGGGGTGCGGGTCGAGATCCCGGGGTGCCCGCGCGGCGCGAGCTCGCCGAGCAGCACCTGCGCGCCCGGGTCGGCGCGCTCGATCGCCGGCCGCGCCGCGCGCACGAGGCCGCGGTAGAGGTGCGGGGAGGCCGGTGAGCAGACGCGCCGCGCCACACAGGTCTGCTGGGGCTCGAGCCAGCCCGCGATGTTCGGCTCGTTCCAGATCAGGTAGCGGTCGACACGGTCGCGATAGCGGGTCGCAACCGCGCGGGCGAACTTCCCGAACAGGGCCGGATCCGGCTTGTAGCGCGGGTTGTGGAGGCGCGGGTTGCGGCTCGTCCACAGCGGCCCCGGGCCCGTGACGCTCAGCATCACCTGCATCCCGGCCGCGCGCGTGAGGTCGATCGCGCGGTCGAGCGTCTGCCAGCGGTAGCGGCGCGAGCGCTGGTTGCCGACATCGAAGCCCCGCGGCCGCCGCCGGGCGCCTCGCCCCGGCGAGACGTCGATCCAGCGCGCGTGGATCCGCACCACCTCGACCCCGGCGGCCGCCATGTCGGCGACCGCCTCCTGCGCCTGACCCGGCTCGGAGAGCAGCAGTCGCTCGTCCTCCATGCCGACCTCGAGGTCGCCCGCCGCGGCCGCCGAGGCGACCGGACCCGCGAGGGCGAGCACGAGCGCGCACGCGGCGGCCGCGCGCGCCCGCCCCGCGCTCATCGAGGTGCGACCCGGGCCTCGCGCGAGGTCAACCCGCCCCACTGCAGGCGCCATACCCCGGCGCGCTTGGGCACCCGCGTGAGGAACTGGCCTCTCCGCGAGCGCACGGTGAGCGTCTTGACCGTGGTGAACGCCCCGCCGCTGGGCGGGCGGTTCTGGATCTGGACGACCTGCGGCGTCGCGTCCGGCGCCGGCCGCACCTGGCCGTAGACCCGCAGGCGCGAGCCACGGCCGCTGACCCAGATCGGGAGCCGGTAGGCGTCGTACGCGGGCTTCGCGCTCCCGTCGAGGAAGCGCAGGCCGGACTGGAAGCTCGAGAGCGCCGGCTCGTCGATGAGCTTGTACTGCGCCACCGCGCGCACGCGACGGTCGCGGTAGGCGATCCAGTCGGACTGGTTGATGTAGCCCGGCTGCAGCGCCACCCTGACGCCGAAGATGCGGTCGGGCGGGTTGGTCTGGAAGCCGAACTCCGTGTAGAAGACCGGCAGGCCGCGCGGGATGCGACGGGCGCGACCGGCCTGGTCGAGCACACGGCGCAGCCGCGACGCCGAGGAGATCGTGATCTCGCCGGCGGCCTGGGGCGGCTCGGCCGGCGGCCGCGAGCCGCCGCGCTGGTAGGGATGGTGGGCGAAGCCCTTGACCGCCAGGCGCTTGAACTTGCGGCAGCCGTGGGCGCGCCCGTCGGCGCCGCGGAGCCGGCGCCCGCTCGCGTTGAGGCAGAAGAGCTTGCGCAGGAACTCGACCGGCGGGATCGGCCGGCGCGCGAGCGAGCCGCTGGTGCGGCCGATCGGGGCCGTCTCCCCGAGCAGGATCTGGTCGCGCCGGTGGCCGCTCGCCTTCAACCCGCGGATCCCGGCCAGCGCGAGCTGCCGGTAGACGACGGCGGCGGTCGCCACGAGGCGGTGCTTCTTGCGCTCGTACTGCGGCGTCAGCCAGCCCGGCTGGTTGGGCTCGTTGAGCAGCGACCAGCGGCTCACGCGCGGCAGGATCCCGCCGCCCTGGTTCTCGTCGCGGTAGCTGCCCGAGTAGCGCCGCCCGAGCGCGGTCACGAACGCGCCGTAGGCCGTCGGGCTGGGCTTGCAGGTGGCCTTCTTGCCCTTCTTGCAGCGCGAGGCCCACGCGGGCATCGGCGTCGAGGGGGAGAGGATCAGGCCGAGGCCGCGCGCCCTCGTGCCGCGCACGAGGTCGTCGTAGGGGTCCCACAGCGCCGCCTGGTAGGCCTTCGGGTCGGCGGCCTTGAAGCCACGGGGGCGGCGCGCGCCGCGCGGGGCGATCCGGCTCCAGAGCACGAGCGAGCGCACGCTGTCGGCGCCCAGCGACTTGACGTCGTCGAGCCCCCGGCCGGCGGCGGCGGAGCCGATCTCGAGCAGCTGGTGCTCATCCTCGAAGATCGACTCCTGGTCGCGCGACGCGGAGGCGGGCGCGGCGAGGATCATGAACAGGGCGCCGGCGAGCAGCGCGAAGCGAAGCGTTGTCATCATCACTCCCGAGCGAACGCCGGACCGCGGGTGAAGTTGCGGCCCGGCTCCCGCGACGGTTCGCTAGGAGACGGCGTCGTACCGCTCGGCGACCTTGCTCCAGTCGACGACGTTCCACCACGCGTCGATGTAGTCGGGGCGCTTGTTCTGGTACTTGAGGTAGTAGGCGTGCTCCCAGACGTCGACGCCCAGCAGCGGCGTCTGGCCCTTGGAGATCGGGTTGTCCTGGTTGGCGGAGCCGACGACCGCGAGGCTCGAGCCGTCGTGGACGAGCCAGGCCCAGCCGGAGCCGAACTGGCCGACGCCCGTCTCCTTGACCTTGGTCTTGAAGTCGTCGAAGGAGCCGAAGGCGGAGTCGATCGCCTCGGCCAGCGCGCCCTCGGGCTCGCCGCCGCCGTCCGGGCTCATGCTCTCCCAGAAGAGGGTGTGGTTGTAGTGGCCGCCGCCGTTGTTGCGCACGGGGCCCTGCTTGTCGGAGGGCAGCGAGTCGAGGTCCTTGAGGACCTCCTCGATCGGCTTGCCGTCGTAATCGGTGCCCTCGAGCGCGCCGTTGGCCTTGTCGACGTAGGCCTGATGGTGCTTGTCGTGGTGCACCTTCATCGTCGCCTCGTCGATATGGGGCTCGAGCGCGTCGTAGTCGTAGGGCAGCGGCGGGACCTCGTAGGCCATTGCGGCTCCTTCCTCAAGTTCGGAACGAGCCTGCAAGATAGCTTTCCCGGGACGTGCCACGTCTTTCGAGCTATCTGCTGCCCACCGAGAAGCAGGCCCCCGCCGACGCGGAGGCCATCTCGCACAAGCTGATGGTGCGCGCGGGCCTCGTCCGCCAGCTCGGCGCGGGACTGTGGACGTACATGCCGGCGGGCTGGCGCGCGCACGAGAACGCGGCGCAGATCGTGCGGGAGGAGATGGACCGGATCGGCAGCCAGGAGATCCTGATGCCGGTGCTGAACCCGGCCGAGCTGTGGCAGCGCAGCGGCCGCTACGAGATCGACGAGGTCTTCAAGCTGCAGGACCGCAAAGGCGCCGAGATGGTGCTGGCGATGACGAACGAGGAGGTCGTGACCTTCCACGTCGCGAGCCTCGTCCGCTCCTACCGCCAGCTGCCCTTCAGCCTCTACCACGTCCAGACCAAGGAACGCGACGAGCCGCGGCCGCGCGCAGGGCTGCTGCGGACGCGCGAGTTCATCATGAAGGACGCCTACACGTTCGACCGCGACCGGGCCGGCCTCGACGAGCACTACGAGCGCTTCCGCGGCGCCTATGACCGCATCTTCGACCGCGCCGGGCTCGAGTGGTACCGGGTCGAGTCGGACGTCGGGATGATGGGCGGATTCGGGGCGCACGAGTACATGGCGCCGTGCGCCGCGGGGGAGAACGACGTCGCCCTGGCGCCCGGCTACGCCGCCAACGTCGAGGTCGCGAGCGCCGAGCCCACCGCGGTCGAGCTGCCCGCGCCGCGCGACGCGCCGGAGGAGGTGCCGACGCCCGGCCTGACGACGATCGCCGAGGTGGCGGGCAAGCTCGGGCTGCCCGAGGGCGCGCTGCTGAAGGCCTTCCCGGTGATCGCCGAGGGCCGCGGCCTCGTACTGGTCGTCGTGCGCGGCGACCACCAGATCAACGACATCAAGCTCACCAACGCGCTCGGGACGACGTTCCGGCCCGCGCGCGAGGACGAGTTCGCGCAGCGCATCGGCCCGCCCGGCTCGATGGGGCCCGTCGGTGCCGACGTGCCCGTGCTGCTCGACGACGCCGTCGCGCCGGGGCCGTACGTCACCGGCGCGAACCGCGAGGGCCTGCACCTGCGCGGGGTCGAGCCGGGCCGCGACTTCCCCTTCAAGCGCGGCGACGTCCGCCGCGTGGAGCCCGGTGACACCGTCGACGGCCACGCGATCCGCATCGAGCCCGCGATCGAGGTCGGCAACATCTTCAAGCTCGGCACGCGCTTCTCGGAGCCGTTCGGCGCGACCTACCTGGACGAGAACGGCGCCGAGCAGCTGATCTGGATGGGCTCCTACGGGATCGGCCCGGCGCGCATCTGCGCCGCCGCCGTCGAGCAGTTCGCCGACGAGCAGGGGATCTCGTGGCCGCGTTCGCTCACGCCCTTCGACGTCCACCTCGTCGGCCTCGGGCGCGAGGGGACCGAGGAGCGCGCGCTCGCCGAGCGGCTCTACGAGGAGCTGTGCGAGGCCGGGCTCGACGTCATCTACGACGACCGCGAGGACGTGGGCCCCGGCGGCAAGTTCGCCGACGCCGAGCTGCTCGGCTGTCCGCTGCGCCTGACCGTCGGCAAGCGCTCCCTCGCGTCCGGCGAGGTCGAGGCGCAGGTCAGGCGGGGGCAGGAGAGCCGCGCGCTCCCGCTCGAGGGCGCCGCCCAGGCGGCGGTGGACCTGTGGCAGACCCTGGCCTGACCCCCAGCAGCGGCGCCGACCGCGCCCGCGAGCAGATGCAGGACGCCGCCGAGCGAGCGCGGCTCACGTTCCGGCGCCTTTCCGGGCTCGACCGCTCCGGCCCGCCGCCACCGGAGACGCTGTCCGGCCAGCCGCTGCGGCCGTGGACGATCCCGAACGCGATCGGCTACGTGCGGCTCGCGCTGCTCCCGGTCTTCCTCGTGCTCGCCTTCCGCTCCGACAAGGGCACCGACGCGTGGCCGCTCGTGATCTTCGCGGTGATCGGGTTCTCGGACTACCTCGACGGCATCGCCGCGCGCGTGACCGGCCAGTACTCGCGGATGGGCACGTTGCTCGACCCACTCGTCGACCGCCTGCTGGTGATCTCCGGGGTGATCGTGTGCTGGCACTTCAACCTGCTGCCGCACTGGGCGCTGTCGGTGCTGGTGGCGCGCGAGGTCTTCATGATGGGATTCGTCCGCTGGGGCATGAAACGCCGCCTCAACGTCAAGGTCAACTGGCTCGGCCGCGCGGGCGTGTGGCCGGTCATGTCGGCGCTGTTCTTCGCGATGGCGGGCGTCGAGTGGCTCGCGCCGGCGTGCCTCTACGTCGGCCTCGCGCTCGTGCTCGGGGCGACCGCGCTGTACCTGCGCGAGGCGATCCGATTGAGCCGAGCGGCACCCTCGACCTGAGCTTGAACCGCTAAGGTGGTCCGGGTCGTTACCGACGCGAGGAGAGGAACGCCTGATGATGGACACCTTCCCCGATCTGGGGTCGCTCTCGGACCAGGAGCTGAAGGATCTGATCCAGCAGCTCACGGACGAGGAGCAGGAGGTGTCCTACCGGCGCCGGATCCTGCACGGCAAGATCGACATCCTGCGCGCGGAGCTCGTCAACCGCCTGCGCAAGAAGCACGAAGGTGGTGAGGAGGTCATCTCGGGCGCCGACGTCCAGCGCCTGACCGACATCCTCGCCGGCCGGCACACCGCCGACGACGACAACTAGGCGGCGCCGCCGGGAGGCCTGACGGTGGCCCGCCACTGCCCGGAGTGCGGCTTCGTCGTCGCGGAAGGGGCGAACTACTGCCCCAAGTGCGGCGCCTTCCAGGGCGCCCCTGAGCCGACGAAGGAGGACGTCACGACCGCGACCTATGTGATCGACGACCAGACGGGCGAGCTCAAGCCCGTCGACGTCGGCGATGTCGCGGCACAGAGCGGCGCGCTGGTCATCCGCTCCGGCGGCGGCCGGGTCGGCCAGTCGTTCCCGATGACGGGCGAGAAGATGACGATCGGGCGCTCCCCCGAGACCGACGTCTTCCTCGACGACGTCACCGTCTCGCGCGAGCACGCGACGCTCGTGCGGCGCGGCGGCGACTGGTACCTCGACGACTCCGGCTCGCTGAACGGGACCTACGTGAACCGGCAGCGCGTCGACTCGCACCGGCTCGTCGACGGCGACGAGCTGCAGATCGGCAAGTTCAAGCTCACCTTCTTCGCGCGCTGACGTGGCCGTGACGAGCGATCCGGACGGGGCAGATCCGCTCGAGGGCGCGGTTGAAGACCCGAACGCGCAGCCCGAGCCCGTCGCGCGTGAGAAGTCGCTGACGATCGGGGCCGTCTGCAAGGCGCTGTCGCAGGAGTTCCCCGACATCTCGATCTCGAAGATCCGCTACCTCGAGGATCAGAAGCTGCTCGCGCCACGGCGCACGCCCGGCGGCTACCGGCTCTACTCCGGCAACGACGTCTCGCGCCTGCGCACGATCCTGCGCCTCCAGCGAGACGAGTTCCTGCCGCTGCGCGTCATCCGCCAGGAGCTCGCGACCGGGCGCAGCACGGACACCGAGGTCGCCTCGCCGCAGGCGGGCTCCGACGCCCGGCCCGGCGCGGCGCTGCGCCGCCTCACGTTCTCCCTGCGCGCCAACAGCGCGC
>JAXDGC010000258.1:0-3644 GCA_034665245.1 Solirubrobacteraceae bacterium
ACGGGATCGTCGGCGCGGGCTACGGCAAGGCCAACGAGGTCCCGCTCGCGATCCAGAAGGGCGTCGAGCGCGCCAAGAAGAACCTCTTCCGCGTGCCCCGCCACGGCTCGACCATCACGCACCAGACGACCGGCATCTTCGGCGCCGGCAGCGTGTTCATGAAGCCCGCCTCGCCCGGTACCGGCGTGATCGCCGGCGGCGGCGTGCGCGCGGTGCTCGAGCTGGCCGGGATCCACGACATCCTGTCGAAGTCGCTCGGGTCCCAGAACCCGATCAACCTCGTCAAGGCGACGATCGCCGGGCTGCAGGACCTGCGCAAGCCGGAGGAGATCGCGAAGCTGCGCGGCCTCTCAGTCGACGCGGTGCTCGGCCTGGGCGGCGGGCCGGCGGCGAACGGCGCGCCCACGGACTCGGCGCCCGACGAGGACGAGGCCACTCCCGCCGACGAGGCGTCAGCCGGTGACGAGGCCTCTGGCCGAGGCAGTGCTCCCGCGGAGGACGCGCCGGCCGAGGCCGAGGCGGCTCCCGCCGAGCAGCCCACGCCCGCGGCCGAGGCCGAGGAGACACCCGCGTGAGCACCCTCGCCATCAAGCAGGTCAAGTCCGCCAACGGGACCGACAAGAGCCAGCGCGCCACGCTGCGCACGCTCGGCCTGCGCCGCATCGGCCAGGTCGTCGAGCGCCCGGACTCCCCACAGCTGCGCGGGATGGTCCACAAGGTCCAGCACCTGATCGCGGTCGAGGAGAAGTCCTGATGCCGCCCGCGCGCAGGAAGCCCGAGGAGGAGACGCCCACCGAGGCAGAGCCGCGCATCGGCCTGCACAACCTCGGCCCGGCCCCCGGCTCGCGCAAGGACCGCAAGCGCGTCGGGCGCGGCCACGGCTCGGGTCACGGCAAGACCTCCGGCCGCGGCCATAAGGGCTACGGCTCACGCGCCGGCGCCAAGGACCGCGCCCGCTTCGAGGGCGGCCAGAACCCGATCCACATGCGGATGCGCAAGCTGCGCGGCCCGAACAAGAAGATGTCGATGCCGTTCGAGCCGTTCCGGACGCACACCCAGCCCGTGAACCTCGAGGACCTCGAGGCCCGCTTCGACAAGGGCGCCTCGGTCGATCTCGACGCCATGCGCGGCGCCGGCCTGGCGACCCGCAAGGGGATCCCGGTCAAGGTGCTCGCGCGCGGCGAGCTCTCCAAGCCGCTGACGGTGCACGCGCACAAGTTCTCGAAGACGGCCCGTGAGAAGATCGAGTCCGCGGGCGGCACCTGTCAGATCATCGAGTCGTAAGGCAAGGAGAGCGGCGCCGTGCTCGCCACCATCCTCAACTCGTTCAAGGTCCCGGAGATCCGCAAGAAGCTGGCCTTCACGGCCGCGCTGCTCGCGCTCTACCGGCTCGGCTCCTTCGTCCCGGTGCCGGGCGTCAACACCGCGGCGCTGCAGCAGATCGAGAACAACTACGCCGGCTCGAACATCCTCGGGTTCCTCAACCTGTTCAGCGGCGGCGGGCTGTCCCGGCTGGCGCTGTTCGCGCTGGGGATCATGCCCTACATCACGGCCTCGATCATCCTGCAGCTGCTCACGGTGGTCTCGCCGTCGCTCGAGAAGCTGTCGAAGGAAGGCGAGGTCGGGCAGGCCAAGATCACGCAGTACACGCGCTACCTGACCGTCGGCCTCGCCGCCGCGCAGGCCGTCGGCTACGTCTTCCTCTTCCGCTCCCAGGGCAACCGCGCGGGCGCGCCGCTGTTCACGTCCTTCACGCCCGCGAGCGTGATCCTGATCGTCGTCTGCCTCACCGCCGGCTGCGTGCTGCTCATGTGGTTCGGCGAGCTGATCACGCAGCGCGGCATCGGCAACGGCATCTCGCTGATGATCTTCGCCTCGATCGTCTCGCGGCTCCCGCAGGGCTTCCAGGCGTGGTGGACGAACCCGGACCAGGTCTTCAAGGTGATCATGCCGTTCCTCGCGCTTGGGGTGATCGCGGCGATCGTGTTCGTCCAGGAGGGCCAGCGCCGGATACCCGTGCAGTACGCCAAGCGCGTCATCGGCCGCCGAATGTCCGGCGGCGGGCAGACCTATCTGCCGCTCCGCGTCAACATGGCCGGCGTCATCCCGGTGATCTTCGCCGCGTCGATCATGGCCTTCCCGCCCACGGTCGGCGAGCTGATCCCGGGCGCCAAGGGCCTGTCGACCTTCTTCACGCCGAACGGCTGGGCCTACATCGCGGGTGAGACGGTGTTCATCATCGTCTTCACCTACTTCTACACCGCGGTCACCTTCAACCCGGTCGACCAGGCGGACAACCTGAAGAAGTACGGCGGCTTCATCCCGGGGGTGAGACCGGGTCGGCCGACCGCCGAATTCCTCGACCGCATCCTGGCCCGCCTCACCTTCCCGGGCGCGCTCTATCTGGCCGCGGTCGCGGCGCTCCCGACGATCCTCATCGCGCAGACGTCGGCGAACTTCTACTTCGGCGGCACCTCGATCCTGATCGTCATCGGCGTCGCGCTCGACACGATGAAGCAGCTCGAGGCGCAGCTCATGATGCGCAACTACGAAGGCTTCCTGAAGTGAGCGCGGAGCTCAACCTCCTCCTGTTCGGCCCTCCCGGCGCCGGCAAGGGCACCCAGGCCTCGCGGCTGCGCGAGGACTTCGACCTCCCCTACATCGCCACGGGCGACATGCTGCGCGAGCACCGCCAGAACGGCAGCGACCTGGGCAAGGAGGCCGAGAAGTACATGAGCAACGGCGACCTCGTTCCGGACGAGCTGGTGATCGAGATGATCATGGCCGAGATCGAGGGCAAGGGCGACGACGGCTTCCTGCTCGACGGCTTCCCCCGCTCGGTCGGGCAGGCCGACGCGCTGGGCGACGAGATCGAGCGCCGCGGACGCCGGCTGACCGCCGCACTGCTGGTCGAGGCGGACGACGACACCGTGCTCAAGCGGATCACCGGCCGCCGCCAGTGCTCCAACGGCCACGTCTACCACGTCGAGTTCGACCCGCCCAAGCACGAGGACGCCTGCGACCAGTGCGGCAAGCCGCTCACGCAGCGCGACGACGACAAGCCCGAGACCGTCTCCAAGCGCCTGAAGACCTACCACGACCAGACCGAGCCGCTGATCGACTACTACGACGAGCGCGGGCTGCTGCGCCGCTTCGACGGCACGCGCTCGCCCACGGAAGTGCACGACCACATCCGCGCCACGCTCGCCACGCTGCGCCTGGAAGAGCGGCTGTGATCGTCAAGAAGTCCGCGTCGGAGATCGACGCGATGGCCGTCGCGGGGGACATCCTCGTCCGCTGCATGGACCTGCTGGCGACCAAGGTCCGCCCCGGCGTCACGACCGCCGACCTCGACCGCGCCGCCGAGCGCTTCATCCGCTCGCAGGGCGCGACGCCCGCCTTCAAGGGCTACCGCGGGTTCCCCGGCTCGATCTGCGCGTCGCCGAACCACATGGTCGTGCACGGCATCCCCGGCAACTTCAAGCTCGCGGCGGGCGACATCATCTCGGTGGACATCGGCGTCGTGAAGGACGGCTGGGTGGCCGACGCCGCCCGCACCTTCCCGGTCGGCGAGGTCTCGCCGGTGGCGGCGAAGCTGCTGGAGGTCACGCGCGAGTCGCTGTTCAAGGCGGCCGAGCAGTGCG
>JAXDGC010000259.1:0-18977 GCA_034665245.1 Solirubrobacteraceae bacterium
TGCCCTTCGCGCACCGCGGCCACGGCGGCGTGGACGCTCGGAAGCGGGACGCGCTCGATCGCCGCCGTGCCGGTGCCGGCCAGCACCGCCTCCTCGCTGTAGGTCCCGGCGGGGCCGAGGAAGCCGACCCTCATCCCTGCAGGGTAGCGGCGCTTTCGCCCGCCAGGGCGCGGCGCACGGCCTCCGCCTCCTCGGGCGAGAGCTCGAGCTCGCCGCGGCCCTCGACGACCTGCTTGCAGTAGATGCGCGCGGTCTCGCGGCGCACGATCGAGGACAGCACGACCCCGTTGCGCTCCGCGTCGAGCAGCGCGATCGTCGTCGACTGGTTGCCGGTCAGCTCGCCGTAGGCGTCGTAGCGGACCAGCGAGCGGTACGCGATCGCGCCGTCGAGCCGGGCCTCGGCCGCGCCGAGGCGCTCGTCCACGGTGGTGGCCACTTCCTCGACGCGGTCGTGCAGCGCGGCGAATGCCTGCTGGAGGGAGGCCGCGTGTGCCACGAGGTCGGTCTCGCCGTGGTCACCGAGCACCAGGCGCTGGGCCGAGCGCAGCCGCCGCATCCGCATTGCGAGCACCAGCGCGAGCAGGAGTGCGATCAGCGCCACACCACCCGCCGACAGCGCGGCGATGCCCGCCGGATCGGTCAGGTCGTTCACGGCTTGGGAGGATACGAGCCGACTAGCCGGTGGTGAAGAGGACGTCGTACGACGCCGTGTTGTTGTCCGTCTTCTGCTCGCCCGGCACCTTCGCCACCGTGGCCTTCACGGTGACGGCGGAGCCGACCGGCGGCGCCTTGCCGAGCGTCAGCGACGCCTCCGCGGTCTGCCCGCGGGCGATCGTGGCGACGGTACGCGACACGGTGAGCGGCTTGTCGCCGCCTGTGATGCTGACCGTGACCTTGACGTCGAACTCGTCGTTCTCGCCCTGGTTGGCGAACTTGACGACGATCGGGGTGTTGGCGGTGGCGGAGACGCGGTTCGGCGCGCCGGGCTGCAGCGTGGTGCTGCCGATCGTGACGCCCACGAGCCCCGTGCCGTGCAGGCCCGGCGCCGGCGCGCCGGTCTTGCGACTGGCCGAGCTGCTGGTCAGCTGCTGGCCCAGCTGGGCCGCGACGGTCTGCTCGCTGAGCCACTCGATTCCGGGCAGGAATCGCGAGGTCGCGATCTTCTGGCCACGGATCTTGGCGGCGTCGAGCGAATGCTTGATCAACGGCGCGACGCGCGCCTGGTAGAGCGTGTCGGAGGCGAGGAACATCTGCATGTCGCCCGCGATCTGGATGATCGCCGTGTTGGCCGCCCCGCCCTGGTCGCCGAGCGCGGTGCGGATCCGCTCGGCGATGGCGCCGAGCCCGTCGCGGCGGAACTCGAGCGCGATCAGCAGCGATTGCTGGGCGCCCTTCATGTCCCCCGGGACGCTGAGGCCGCGGGCCTGCTTGAGCTGGGCGTCGGCCTGCACGCGGTAGCCCGAGATGTTCGTCTGGAGGTCCTGCGGCGACGAGTCGCCGGCCTGGCCGAGCAGCTGGAAGAACGGGCCCCCGATCTGCGTGTCGGACTCGCGGACGATCGAGGCGACCTCGCGGTTGTAGTCCTTGAGCGAGTTCTCCTTGCGCGTGCTCGCGCACGACCGCACCAGGAAGAACAGCAGGAAAAGTAGGACGATCAGGCCGCCGACGGCGATGGCGCGGCGGAGCAACAGGGTCTGCTGATCGGCCGAGGGGTCGCCCACCGCCGCGCTTCGGCGCGGGCGAGGGCTCCTGCGGGTCTCGTCGTCCTCGTCGAAGAAGGACAAGGCGTGAAGTATGCCCGTCGGAGCGGCGCAACGGCCGCACGCGGCGTTGCGGCGTGAAGGTGGCCACCCGGCCGCGGCGAAGGACCGCTCGCCATGCAGGCCACCGAAGAGCTCGTCGCTCAGGCCGATCCGTCGCTCGCCCTGGGGCGCTATCGACTGGGTCCGCGGATCGGCGCCGGGGGCTTCGGCACGGTCTACGAGGCGCGTGACGAGCGGCTCGGCCGCTCGGTGGCGGTCAAGGCGATCCCCGCCGACGGCCGCGCCGACGATCGCGCCCGTCGCGAGGCCCACGCCGTGGCGCGCCTCGATCACCCCGGCATCGTGTCCGTCTTCGACGCCGGCGAGGAGGACGGCACGCGGTTTCTCGTCTCCGAGCTCGTGCGCGGGAGCACGCTGGCGCAGCTCGAGACGGCCGGCGAGGTCTCCGACCGCGACGTGCTGCGGATCGGCCTCGCGCTCGCCGACGCGCTCGCCCACGCCCACGAGCGGGGGGTCATCCACCGCGACGTCAAGCCCCAGAACGTGATGGTCCCCGACCGCCCGCGCTCGCCCTACGGCGCCGCGAAGCTGACCGACTTCGGGGTCGCCCACCTCGCCGGCGACGAGCCGCTCACCCGCACGGGTGACGTCGTCGGAACGCTCGCCTACATGGCGCCCGAGCAGGCGGCCGGCGAGCGCGTCGACGAGCGCTGCGACCTCTACGCGCTCGGCCTCGTGCTCTACGAGGGGCTCGCCGGCGTCAACCCGGTGCGGGCCGGTAGCCCGGCCGCCACGCTGCGGCGCGTCGGGCTCGTCCAGCCGCCCCTCCGCAAGCACCGCGGCGACCTCCCCCCCGAGCTGTGCGCCGGCATCGACCGGACGCTGCGCCCGCTCCCCGACGAACGCGGCGATCTGGCCGATCTCGCGGACGCGCTGGCCGAGGCGCTCCCGGCCGTCTCCGACGAGGGCGGGACCGTGGCGCCGCACCCGCTCGAGGACGCCTATGCGATGCCGTCCTGGAGCGCCCGCGCCGCTGCCGCCGCGGCGGCGGGCGCGCTCGTGCTGTGCGCGCTGGCCGGCCTGCTGCCGGACTCCTCGGTGCCTGCCCTCGCCGGTGCCGGTGCCGCCGCGCTGCTCGTGGCGCTGCTGCCGGGCGGAGGGTGGATCGTGGCCGCCGCCGCGACGCTCGCGGCGCTGACGTTCAGCACCGAGCCGCGTGTCGGCGCCGCGCTGGTCGTCTTCCTCGCCGTGGCGCTGCCGCCGCTGGCGCTGCGGGGGACGCCGCTGACCTGGTCGGCGCCCGCCGCGGCGCCCGCGCTCGGGCTGCTCAGCCTCGCCGGCGCCTTCCCGGCGCTCGCGGGGACGGCGCGCAGCGGCTGGACGCGGGCGGCGCTCGGCGTGACCGGGCTGTGGTGGCTGCTGCTGGCAGAGCCGCTGCTCGGGCGCCACCTGCTGTTCGGGCTCGGCGCCGACCTGCCGGCCCGGGCGCACTGGGACGGCGCCGCCAGCCTCACCGCGAGCGAGATCGTGCGCCCCCTCGTCACCTCCGGAGCGCTGCTGCAGGCCCTTGTCTGGGGCATCGCGGCCCTCGTCATGCCGTGGCTGGTCCGCGGGCGCTCGCTGTCCGCCGACGTGGTCGCGGCGACCGTCTGGGCGGCCGGCCTGGCGGGCGCCACCGCGTCGCTGGGGGAGGCGGTCGGCGGCTCGCCGCCAAAGGGACTGGTTGCGGGAGCGCTCGCTGCGGGCATCCTCGCCGTGGGATGGAGATGGGTCGACCACGGCATGACCGGAGAACTTGAGTCCTCATACTCCTAGGCACGCATGAGCGTGCTGCGCAACCTGGAGTCCAAGCTCGCGGGCCTCGTCGAGGGGACGTTCTCGCGCGCCTTCAAGTCCGAGGTCCGCCCGGTCGAGATCGCGCGCAAGCTGGCGCGCGAGATGGAGCAGCACAAGGTCGCCTCGCTCGCTCGCACCTACGCGCCCAACGAGTACGTCGTGTGGCTCTCGCCGCAGGACCGTGAGCAGTTCGAGGGCTACGAGGCCGAGCTGAGGCGCGAGCTGTCGGGCTATCTGCTCGAGCATGCCCGGCGCGAGCGGATCGCGCTGCTGACGCGCCCGGCCATCAACTTCGAGACCGACGACGACCTGCGCCTGGGCGAATTCGGCATCCAGGCGCGGCTGGTCCGCAGCGCCGAGGAGGAGGAGTCGGAGGCGCCCAGCCAGGGCGACCACGGCCACACGATGGTCTACTCGACCTCCGACCGCCTCTCCGAGCCGCTGCGCGAACCCGACCCGCGCCGCCGCGGCGCCCGCGTGCGCGTGGACGGGCGGACCTCCGTGCTCGGCCCGGGCGGCGCGGTGCTCGGCCGCTCCCGCGAGGCCGACATCCAGGTGGACGACCAGAACGTCTCGCGCAAGCACGCGGAGCTGCGACCCTCCGGGGCGTCGTGGACGGTCCGCGACCTCGGGTCGACCAACGGCGTCAAGGTCAATGGTCGCCGCATCCAGGGTGCGCAATCTCTGAAGACCGGGGACACCATCACCCTCGGCACCTCCGACATCGTCTTCGAACTGGAGTAAGGCACCCTTGACCCTGGATCCCGTCGCCGTGGCGCTGAAGTTCGGCTTCATCGCCGTGCTGTACCTGTTCCTGCTGTGGATGGCGCGGTCCGCGCTCAAGGACCTGCGCGGCGCGGCCGGCGCGGGCGCCGCGGCGGACGGTGGCGCGGCGTCCTACGAGGACGCCACGGGCATGCACGTGGCCTCCTCCGGCCTCGGCGGCGACGGCGACCAGGGCGCGCCGCGGCTGCGGGTCGAGACGGCCGCGGGCCTGCGCGACGGCGTCGCCTACGACCTCTCCGACGGCGCCGTGCTGGGCCGTGGAGACCAGAGCGACATCCAGCTCGAGGACTCCTTCGCCTCCACCTCGCACGCCCGCCTGCAGCCTCAGGGGGACGTCATGGTGCTGGAGGATCTAGGCTCGACCAACGGGACCTACCTCAACGGGGAGCCGCTGCGCGGTCCGCAACCGCTCCACGTGGGCGATCGGATCCGCATCGGCGACTCCGAGTTCACCTTCGAGCGTTAAGCCAGGCCACCAATGTTGCGCATCGCAGAGCAGTGGTACGCCTCCGACCTCGGCCGTCAGCGGCAGGGCAACGAGGACAACTTCTTCGTGCGCGCGCCGCTGTTCGTGGTGGCGGACGGCATGGGGGGCGCGCAGGCGGGCGAGGTCGCCTCCGAGATCGCCGTGCGGTCGTTCGACGACGAGCTGCCCAACGGCTCGCGCGCCGAGGCGCTCGTGCGGGTGATCGAGGACGCCAACAAGCGCATCCACGATCGCGCACGCTCCAACGAGTCGCTCCACGGCATGGGGACGACGACCACGGCGGCCTACGTCGATGACGACGAGGTCGTGATCGCCCACGTCGGCGACTCGCGCGCATACCTGCTGCGCAGCGGCGAGCTGATCCGCCTCACGAAGGACCACTCGCTGGTCGGCGAGCTCGTGGCGCGCGGCAAGCTGACCGAGGAGCAGGCCGAGCAGCACCCGCAGCGGTCCGTGATCACCCGTGCGCTGGGCCCGGAGGCCAACGTGCAGGTCGATGTCGACATCTTCCCGGCCAAGGCCGGCGACGTCTTCCTGCTGTGCTCCGATGGGCTCACCTCGATGGTCCACGAGCCCAAGCTCGGCCCGCTGTTCGAGGAGGCCGGCTCGCTCGAGACGCTCGGCAAGCGCCTGATCGACGCGGCCAACGCGGCGGGCGGCCGCGACAACATCACGGTCATCCTGTTCCGCCTCGAGGAGGTCGAGTCGCGCGGCGGCGCGAGCGCGGCCGAGGCGACTGCCGCGGCGCCCGAGGAGGGTGAGACCTCCGAGTACGACACGTTCGAGGGCGAGGCCGTGCGCTCGCCGCGCCAGGGCGTGACGCGCGCCGAGGGCGACGCCCTGAGGGCGTCCGAGGTCGCCGACGCGGTCGAGGAGGACTACCGCGCGAGCGGGACGGTCGCGCTGTCGGCGATCCGCCCCCGTGACGAGTACGGGGCGCCCGTGGAGTCCGCGCCCGCCGCGCCACCCGAGGAGCCGCCGCCGAAGGACGATGCGGCCAGGCCCGCGGCGGCGGACGTCCCGCCGCGCCGCACCGCCCCCCTCCCCGGCGCCGCCGAGAAGCCCGGCAAGCGCCGCCGCCGCAGGCTTCCCATCGGCGTGATCGTCGCCCTCGTCGCCCTCGTCATCGTCCTCGTGGGCGGCTGGATGGCCACACGCGCCGTGTACTTCGTGGGGACGGATCCCCGCGACGACCGCACGATCGCGATCTTCCGCGGCCTGCCCTACGACCTGCCGTTCGGGATCGAGCTGTACGAGCGCTACATGGCCTCGGGCGTGACGATCGACGAGGTGCCGCGCGCGCGGCGCTCGACGTTCACGAACCACAAGCTGCGTTCGCGCGACGATGCCGAGAACCTCGTGATCGCGGCCGAGCGCGGCCAGATCGAGTGAGCGCCCGCAACCGCGAGCTGTTCGCGCTGGTGCCGGCCTCGCTGCTGGTCGCCGCCGGGTTCGCCGCGCTCTTCATCCAGCAGTCCCAGCGGCTCTCGGACGTCTCGCTCACCTACGGCGCGATGTTCCTGGGCGTGTGCGTCGCAGCCCACATCGTGGTGCGGATCCGCCTGCCCTACGCCGATCCCTACCTGCTGCCGCTGGTCGCGGTGCTGGCCTGCTTCGGGCTCGTGGTGATCTACCGGCTCGACGAGGCGAAGGCGCTGCGCCAGGCGGGCTGGTTCGGGTTCGGGCTCGTCCTCTTCACGCTCACGATCGTGTTCCTGAAGGACTTTCGCGTGCTCGAGCGCTACCGCTACACGATCGCCGCGGCCGGCCTGGCGCTGCTGCTGCTGCCGCGCGTGCCCGGCATCGGCCAGCAGGTCAACGGGGCCTACCTCGGCGTCGGCGTCGGTGCCTTCCAGTTCCAGCCGGCGGAGTTCGGCAAGCTCGCGATCGTCGTCTTCCTCGCCGCCTACCTGCGCGACACGCGCCAGCTGCTGGTGCAGAACGCGCGGCGGGTGCTCGGCGTGACGCTGCCGCCGCTCAAGCACTTCGGGCCGCTGCTGGTGGTCTGGGGTGCCGCGATGGTCCTGCTCTTCGTCATCCAGGACCTGGGCTCGTCGCTGATGTACTTCGGCGCCTTCCTGGCGCTGCTCTACGTGGCCACCAACCGGCTCTCCTTCGTGACGATCGGGCTCGTGCTGTTCTCGATCGGCGCGTACGGCCTCTACCAGATCCGGCCGCACATCCAGGACCGCGTGGCGATCTGGCTGCACCCGTTCCAGCCCGGGCTCGTCGAGCACCAGGGCTACCAGATCGCGCAGTCGCTGTTCGCGCAGTCCGACGGCGGGCTGTTCGGGACCGGCTTCGGCCAGGCGCTGCTGTCCGTCGGCGGCACGCCGCTGCTGCCCGCGGCCGACACGGACCTGATCTACGCAGTGATCGTCAACGAGCTCGGCCTCGCCGGGGCGTGCGGGCTGCTGCTCGTCTACCTGCTCCTCTGCGAGCGCGGCATGAAGGTCGCCATGCTCGCCACCGACTCGTTCTCGAAGCTGCTCGCCGCGGGCCTGACCGCGGTCTTCGCCCTGCAGGTGTTCGTGATCGTCGGCGGCGTCACCAAGGTGATCCCGCTGACGGGCGTGACGCTGCCGTTCGTGTCCTACGGCGGCTCCTCGATCGTCGCCAACTTCGTCCTCCTGGCCCTGCTGCTGCTCGTCTCCGACCGCGCGCGAAGGCCGGCGCACCTGCGATGAACTCCCCGATCGTCCGCCTCTATGGCCTGATCGCCCTGCTGTTCGGGGTGCTCGTGGTCGCGACCTCCTGGTGGAGCGTGTTCACGGCCTCCAAGCTGCGCGACAACACCGCCAACCGCCGCCCGCTCCTCGCCGAGGAGCGCATCAAGCGCGGCGACATCCGCTCCGCCGACGGCAGGGTCCTGGCCCGCAGCGTGAAGATCGACAAGGAGCGCTACAGGCGCACCTATCCGGCGAAGGACCTGTTCGCGCACGCGGTCGGCTACTCGTATACGAGCATCGGGCGCTCCGGGCTCGAGCAGTTCCGCAACGACCCGCTGACCGGCCGCCGGACGGAGCTGATCGGCGCGGTCGACTCGCTGCTCAACAAGCGCGGCGTCGGCGACTCGATCCGCACGACGCTCAACGCAAAGGCGCAGCAGGCCGCGATCGACGGCCTCAAGGGCCGCAAGGGCGCCGTCGTCGCGCTCGAGCCGTCCACCGGCGCCGTCCTCGCGATGGCCTCGACGCCGGCCTACGACCCCAACGGGCTCGACCAGGGCGACAAGTTCAAGCGGCTGTCGACCGACGACGCGAACTCCCCACTCGTCAACCGCGCGACGCAGTCGGGCTATCCGCCCGGCTCGACCATGAAGGCGGTGACCGCCACCGCCGCGCTCGACACGGGCAAGTACACCCCGGGCTCGCGGGTCAGCGGCAAGAACGGGAAGAAGATCTCCGGCGTGCCGCTCAACAACTTCGGCGGCGAGGACTTCGGCGACATCGACCTGACCTTCGCCCTCACCAACTCGGTCAACACCGTGTGGGCCGAGGTCGGTGAGAAGCTGGGCAGGCAGACCATGGCCGACTACATGACGAAGTTCGGCTTCTACAAGCAGCCGCCGATCGACCTGCCGACGGGCCAGCTGCTGGCCTCGGGCGAGCGCGAGCGGGGCAAGCTGCTGCCGCCGACCTCGCGCAAGATCGACGTCGGGCGCATGGCGATCGGCCAGGACAAGCTGCTCGTCACGCCGCTGCAGATGGCGACCGTCGCCGCGACGATCGCCAACGGCGGCGTGCGGATGAAGCCCCACATCACGCAGAAGATCGTCGATCCCGACGGCCGGACGCAGGACGAGATCCAGGGCGTGCAGGCGGAGCGCGTCATGAAGGCGGCCACGGCGAGCGCGCTGACGGCGATGATGAAGAACGTCGTCAAGGAGGGCACCGGCACGGCCGCGGCGCTCCAGGGCGTCGACCTGGCCGGCAAGACGGGCACGGCGGAGATCGACATCGGTCGCAAGATCAACGACCCCTGGTTCATCGGGTTCACGAACGACTTCGCGGTCGCGGTCGTGCTCGAGCGCGTCCAGGGCGGGACCGGCGGCGTGGTGGCGGCGCCGGTGGCCAAGCAGGTGCTCGAGGCGCTCGGGGGCAAATGAGCGTCCACGGCATCGCACGCGACACCGTCGTCGACGAGCGCTACAAGGTGCTCAACCGGATCGGCTCCGGCGGGATGGCCGACGTCTACTGCGCCGAGGACCTCCAGCTCGGCCGCCAGGTGGCGCTGAAGCTGCTCTACCGCCGCTTCGCCGAGGACGAGGAGTTCGTCGAGCGCTTCCGCCGCGAGGCCTCGAGCGCGGCGGGCCTGCAGCATCCCAACGTCGTCGCCGTCTACGACCGCGGCGAGTTCGACGACACCTACTACATCGCCATGGAGTACCTGGAGGGGCGCTCGCTCAAGCAGGTGGTCCGCCAGGACGGGGCGCTCGACCCCGATCGCGCGATCGACCTCGTGCTCCAGATCCTCAAGGCCGCGCGCTTCGCGCACCGCCGCGGGATCGTGCACCGCGACATCAAGCCCCACAACGTGATCGTCGACGACGAGGGCCGGGCGAAGGTCACGGACTTCGGGATCGCGCGCGCCGGCGCCTCGGACATGACCGAGACGGGCTCGATCATGGGCACGGCGCAGTACCTCTCGCCCGAGCAGGCCCAGGGCCACCCGGTCGACGCGCGCGCCGACCTCTACTCGATCGGCGTGGTGCTCTACGAGCTGCTGACGGGCCGCGTGCCGTTCGACGCCGAGTCCGCCGTGACGATCGCGCTCAAGCAGGTCTCCGAGGAGCCCGTGCCGCCGTCGCAGCTGAACCCGGCGATCTCCGAGCAGCTCGAGGACGTGGTGACGAAGGCGCTGCAGAAGGACCCGGCGCACCGGTTCGCCGACGCCGACGAGTTCATCCGGGCGCTCGAGGCGGTCCGCGGCGTGCCGGTCGGGACCGGCGAGTACACGCGGATCGCGCCGCACACCGGGACCTATCCCGGCCTGCCGGCCCCGCTCGAGGAGCTCGAGCGCGCCGACCGCCGCAACCTGCGGCGGCTGCTGTGGACCCTCCTGATCCTGCTGGCGCTGGCCGCGATCGGCGTCGGCGCCTACCTGCTGCTCATGCCGAAGAAGGTGGCGGTCCCCGACGTCGTCGGCCGGCGCTCGGCCACGGCGGTGCAGATCCTCCAGAACCGCGGCTTCGAGGTCAACGCGGAGAACGTGCGCTCCGACAGCGTGCCGGCGGACCGGGTCACGACCCAGCGGCCGCAGCCGCGCCAGCAGGCCAAGGAGGGCTCGACGGTGACGATCATCGTCTCGAGCGGGCCGGGCGACGCCACGATCCCGTTCGTGCGCGGCACGGAGCGCGCGCAGGCCGAGCGGCGGCTGAAGGCCGCGGGCTTCCGCGTCGACGTGCGGCGCGAGTACAACGAGAACGTGCCGGCGAACCGGGTGATCGAGACCTCACCGTCGGAGCGCTCGCGGCTCGAGCGCGGGCGGACGGTGACGCTCGTCGTCTCCCGCGGCGCGCGCCAGGTCGTGGTCCCCGACGTCGTGGGCAGCTCGAAGGACGGGGCGCGAACGGTGCTCGAGCAGCGTGGCCTGCACGTCTCGCTGGTCGAGCGGGAGGACAAGGGCCACGACCCTGGCACGGTGCTGGAGCAGAGCCCGGCGGCGGGCCAGCAGATCAAGAAGGGCGGGACGATCACGCTCACGGTGGCCAAGGCGCCGCCGCAGATCAAGGTCCCCGACGTCGGCGGCGAGACGTACGCCGACGCGAAGGCCTTGCTCCAGACGGCCGGCTTCCGGGTCCGCCGGCGCCTCCAGACGCTCGACACGGCCGACGGCGACGGGGCCGTCATCGACCAGAATCCGCCGTCCGGCGAGAAGCTCGACAAGGGTTCGCTGGTGACGCTCACGGTTGGACATTTCAAGCCGCCGAATCTCGACCCGGCTCCGAGCGGCACCCCGACGCCCTCGCCGACGCCTTGAGGGTCGTCGTCCTCGCCGGGGGGCGCTCCTCCGAGCACAAGGTCTCGCTGGACTCGGCCGCGACGGTCGCCGAGGCCCTCCGGGACGGCGGCCACGAGGTGGACACGGTGCGCCTCGAGCGCGACGGCTCGTGGACGGCGCCGGACGGGTCGGCGCTGGCGCTCGTGCCCGGCGGAGGCCTGCTCGGCGCCGACGTCGTCTTCCCGGTCCTGCACGGCCCCTTCGGCGAGGACGGCACGATCCAGGGCCTGCTCGAGCTGCTCGACGTCGCCTACGTCGGCGCCGGCGTGCTCGCCTCGTCGCTGTGCATGGACAAGATCGTCTTCAAGGAGGTGCTGGCCGCCGCCGGGGTGCCGCAGGTCGCCTACGCCGCCGTGCGGGAGGCCGAGTGGCACGCCGGCGCCGATGCGGTGCGCGCGCGGCTCGCCGCGCTCGGCCTGCCGGTGTTCGTCAAGCCGGCCCGGCTGGGGTCCTCGGTCGGGATCTCGAAGGTCGCGGCCGCCGCCGAGCTCGACGCTGCGCTCGAGACGGCGTTCGGCCACGACGGGCTCGTGATCGCCGAGGCGTTCTCGCCCGGTGTCGAGGTCGAGTGCTCCGTGACCGGGTTGGACGACCCCGAGGTGTCGCTGCCGGCCGAGGTCGTCCTGCAGGGGGCCGACTGGTACGACTACGAGGCCAAGTACGCCCCGGGCGGGGTCGAGCTCGCCATCCCGCCGCGGATCGGCGACGAGCTGATCGAGGAGGTCCGGCGACTGGCGCGCGAGACGTTCCTGCGCGCGGGCTGCGCGGGGCTGGCGCGGGTCGACTTCTTCGTCGAGGACGATCGCGTGCTCGTCAACGAGCTCAACACGCTGCCCGGCATGACCGCCACCAGCGGCTTCCCGAAGATGTGGGAGGCCACGGGCGTGCCGTTCTCGGAGGTCTGCGACCGGCTGCTGGGCTACGGGCTCGAGCGCTTCCGCGCCGAGCGCGGCCACGCCTTCTAGGAAGCGCGGCGGAAGAGCGAGATGTCGGCGATCTCGACGCGCTCCGCGGCGGGGGGCAGCTTCGTGATCCACACGAGGTAGTAGCGGTAGGCCTTGCCGCCGGTGCGCAGCGTGAAGCGCTGGCGCGTGTGCTTGACGATGCCGCCGCCGACCTGCTGCCACTCGCTGCGCGGGCCCGGCGCACCCCTCGGCGCGGCGCCGTCCGGGGCGACGTGGATCTCCGCCTGCCAGCCGGGCTTGGGCGTGTCGATCTCGATCGTGGTCGCGGCGACCCCGGGCGCGGCGTCCACATACAGGCCGACGCCGTCGCGGTCACCCCGCTTGCCCGCGAGCGTCCCGCCGCGGTAGCTCTCGGTCGTCCACGACGTCCCAGGGTCCTTGTCGACCGCGAGGTGCGCCTGGTCGGCGTGCTCGTCGTCATCGCCGAGCGGGTCGAAGTCCTGCGCCGAGGTGCGCTTGACGGAGACGACCCTGGTGCCCGGGGGCGCCTTGACCTTGCCCTGGCCCGTGCCGCGCTCGGTCCGGTCCACGCCCTGGATCGCGAGCACGGCGACCGCGGCCCCCACGGCCACGAGCACGGCGATCACGGCGAAGACCGGGAAGCGCCGGCGCATGCGCAGCGGCAGGTGCCGGCGGCTGCGCTCGGGGAGCGTGGCGATCACCGCGGTGGCCTCGCCCGTCGACCTGCCCGAGCGCGCGGCCTCGGCGGCGAGCGCGTCCTCGAGGTCGGCCTCGAGCGTCTCCGCGTCCGGGTAGCGGTGCTCGAGGTGCTTGTCCGTCATGCGGTCGAGGATCGCCGCGAGCCCCGCGGACACCTCCGGACGGCGCATCTGCACGTCGGGCAGGTCCTCGCGGACGTGCTTCATCGCCACCGCGACCTGGTTCTCGCCGTGGAACGGCACATCACCGGTGAGCATCTCGAACAGCACGATGCCGAGCGAGTAGATGTCGCACTGGCCGCTGGCGACGTCGTGCCCGAGGGCCTGCTCGGGCGAGACGTAGTCGGTGGTCCCGAGCACGCGCCCCTCGGCGGTCAGGCCCTCCTCGTCGAGCGAGCGCGCGATCCCGAAGTCGGTGACCTTGGCCGAGCCTTCCTCGTCGATCAGGACGTTCTGGGGCTTGACGTCGCGGTGGACGATGTGGCGGGCGTGGGCGGCGCCCAGCGCGCGCGAGATCTCGATCGCGTAGGCGATCGCCTCGTCGACCGGCAGCCGGCCCATGCGGCGGATGCGGTCCTTCAGCGTCTCGCCCTCGACGTACTCGAAGACGATGTACGGGCGACCGTCCTCCTCGCCGGCGTCGATCACGCCGACGATGTGCGGATGGCTGAGCTGGGCGACGGCGCGGGCCTCGCGGCGGAAGCGCTCGAGCTGGTCGGTGTCGGCCGCGATCTCGCGGTGCATGAGCTTGACCGCGACGCGGCGCTCGAGCACGGCGTCGAAGGCCCGGTAGACCGTCGACATCCCGCCGGTGCCGATCTGGGCGTCCAGCCGGTACCGACCGTTCAGCTGCATGCCGACGAGAGTGCTCATCCGTGTATGGAACCTATTGTGGCCTACCTGGCGCCGCTCTTGAAGTCGAGTTCGGCGATCGCGGGGTCCCGACCTTCGTCAGCGGGGTCGGGCTGGTCATGTCGAGGACATGGTCCGCGCGAAACGCTTGCATCTGAAAACATCGCGGACGCAAGGACTTGGAAAGCAGCTCGAGCGCCGGTGACATCCGATCGTGCGGATGCCGCCGGCGCTCGAGCGAGACCCTCAACCCGAATTCGTTGCTACGAGCCGATGGCGCGCCCGGACCACGTGTCGGTCTGGGGGTCGGCGGGCTCGGCCGGCGCGGCCGGCTCCTGCACGTCGGCCACGAACCACGGCTCGGCGTCCTCCTCCGCGGCGACGGGCTCGTCGGCCGCGACGGGATCCCACTCCTCGTCCAGGTCGGCCGCCGGGGCGACGACGGGCTCCCAGTGCTCTGCGTCGTCGAACTCCCAGGCGACGCGGGGCTCCGTGCCGGGCCCGTCCACGTTGAAGGACTCCTCGGCAGGGGCCGCCTCGGCCGCGATCGGCTCCTCGGCCACAACGGGCTCGGGCTCGACCTCGGGCGCCGGCAGGAGCTCCTCGGCGCTCAGGGCCTCCAGTACGGGCTCCTGAGCGGCGTCGGGCTCGATGGCCGGCTCGACCTCCACCTCGACCTCCTCGGCGGTCAGGGGCCCCATGACGGGCTCCTCAGCGGCGACAGGCTCGGAGTCCACGAAGAGCACCGGATCGGAGGACACCGCGGGCTCCTCGGCGACGACCGGCTCGGCCTCGACGACATGCTCCACGGCGGGCTCGACGAACAGGACCGCGTCCTGTTCCTCGGCCGGGACGGGCTCCGCTGCGTAATAGGGCTGCTCGGCGAGGACCGGCTCCGCGGCGGCGACGGGCTCCTCGGCGGGCTCAGCGGCGACGATCGGCTCGTCGGCGACGATCGGCACGGGGGTCTCCGCCCAGGTGAACGGCTCCTCGACGACGGCCTCGACGGCGATGACGGGCTCCGGCTCGACGACGGCCTCGACGACCGGCTCGACGACGGCCTCGACGACCGGCTCGACGGTGACGACCGGCTCAGCCGAGACGACGGCCGCGACGACGGGCTCCGGCGCGACGGGCGCCTCGGCGACGACGTGCGCGTCTGTCACCACAGCGGGCGCGGTGTAGGCGTCCGCGAAGAAGGGCTGGTGCTCCTCACGCCGGCGGCGGCTGAAGTGGCGAGCGGCGGCAACCAGGACACCGGCGCCGGCCAGCAGGAGGAAGAATCGGAAGAGGCGGGACATCTGTGGCGCTCCTTGATGCGGTCGCGGGCGTGGAGGGAAAGGCCGGCCCGGAGATGGGCCGGCCTCCACTGCATCGGATCGGCGGCTCCAGCCCTTGAGTCCCGCGTGAGCTCGCGACCGATTACTGCGGCTTGACGGCGCCTCCGGACCACGTCTGCCAGTCCCCGCCGGAGACGTCGTCGTCCTCGTCGGCCTCCGGGTCCCGGGTGGATGTGGGCCCCTCGGGCGTCTCGCCGATCGCGGGGTTCCCCGCCGCCTCGATCGTGTCATCGATCTGGCGCTCCGCGTCAGACATGCCGTCGCCGACGCTCGCGTTCTCCTCGAGCTCGGCGTCGGCCTGCTCCAACCCCTCGGATTCGCCCTCGCCGGACTCGGCGAGCGGGCGCTCGGCCTCGCTGATGGGCTCGTCGGGCTCCGACCCGGCGTACTCGTGCGGCCTGCCGCCGATCGCGGCGGCCTCGGCCGCGGCGGCCTGCTCCTCGGCGGCCTCGTCGATCGGCTCCGGCACATCCTGCTGGCCGGGGTCGTCCGCGGCCCGGATCCCGCCGGCCAGGGCGTCGGCGGCCGCGGCGTCGACGGCGGCCTCGACCGCCTGTGGGTCGTCGGCCGGGATCGCCTGCTCCTCGACCGGGTCCGAACGCGCCGGGTCGGGCGTCACGACGGCGTCGGGCGCGGCGATCGGCGTGGCGGTGTTGGCGGGCGGCCCGGGGGCGTCGTAGTTGGAGGGCTGCGGCGGCGCGGGCGGGCTGTACGGCTCGGGAGCGCTCGAGCCGCCGGGCAGCAGCTCGCGCATCCGCTCGCGCTTGACGTAGGCGCCCGCGGCCACCGCGGCGAGGGCGCCGCCGACCAACAGGAAGCGGCGGAATGAAGATCGGGCCATGGGGTCTCGTTGCTCCTTCTCGGGCGTTCGGAGTGCAGTCCGAACCGTACCCGGCGCGAGCCATGCGACAACGGGCGCCCCGGCGGGCATGCTGTAGCCATGCGGTGGATCGGCAGTGGCCTGAAGCAGTTCTACGTGAAGGCCTACACGGACAACCTCACCGGACTCGCCGGGATGGTCGCCTACAGCCTGCTGCTGTCGATCTTCCCCGTCGCGCTGATCGCGCTCTTCGTCGCCGGCCAGGTGCTCGCCTCGCCGAGGCTCGAGCAATCCGTGCTGGCCGACCTGCAGGAGCTGTTCCCGAGCGCGACCGCGACGACGCTCTCGGGGGCGCTGCGCGAGATCCGCGGCTCGTCGACGACCGTCGGCATCGTGGCCTTCATCGCCAGCCTGTGGGTCGCAACGTCGTTCTGGGGGGCGCTGGACACCGCGTTCTGCCGTATCTACGGCGTGCCGTGCCGCTCCTGGGTGCGCCAGAAGCTCTTCGGCCTCGGGATGCTCGGCCTCGTCCTGCTGTTCTTCGCCACGACGGTCGCCCTGCCGGCGACACAGTCGCTGCTGGCCTCCCGTAGCGCCGACCTGCCGTTCGGCCTGTCGGGCCGCGACGCGCTGTGGGCCGCCGGCCTCGCCGCCGGCCTCGTGATCAACTTCGCCGTGCTCGCGACGATCTACCGCACCGTGCCGAACACCCCTGTCGCGTGGTATGGCGTATGGCCGGGCGCGCTCGGGGCGACCGTCGCGATCTTCTGCATCGACTACGGCTTCCCGTTCTACCTCACGAACGTCTCGACCTTCGGGGGGCTGCGCACGACGCTGGTGTTCATCCTGATCGTCCTTCTGTGGTTCTACGTGCTGGCCCTGATCATCCTCAGCGGGGCGGTGGTCAACGAGCTGCGCCTCCTGCGCCACCGGAGCGATACGCTCGCGGCGATGCCGGATCCGACCACCGAGGGCATGCGGATCGAGCAACTCGAGCGCGAGCGCGAGGAGCACGCCCGCGCCAAGACCGCGAGCGACGAGCCGGAGACCGAGCAGCACGAGCGCCGCGCCGAGCGCGCGGGCTACCTGAAAGAGAAGCTCGAGGAGCGCGGCGAGGCCGAGGACGCCGCCGCGCGCCAGGAGGGGTGATGGAAGGCCACGAGGAGCGCGCGCAGGAGCTCGAGTACGAGCTCGCCGACATGGAGAAGTCGCAGGACGACCTGGACGACGGGATCCACGCGGCCAAGGACGACTGGGAGGCCAAGAAGCGCGACGCCTCGGTACCCGGCGCCCGAGGCGAAGCCGGTGACGAGCCGCCAGGCGAGGCAGTCGGCGAGGAGACCGAGCACGACGAGCAGGACACCGAGGCCACGGGCGAGGGCGCGCCCGAGGTCGAGGACGAGGACAGCTAGCCGGCGAAGGTCAGGCCGAGCCCGGGCACGCTGACGCGATCCGTCTCGGCCGTCACGCTGCCGATGCGCGCGGTGCCGGGGTGGTGGCGCCCGAGCAGCGCCACGGCTTCGCCGGCCTGCGCGGCGGGGACGACGGCGCAGAAGCCGCAGCCCATGTTGAAGACCTCCCACATCTCCGCGGCGGGCACGTCGCCGAGCGCCTGGACGAGCCCGAACACGGGCGGCACCGGCAGCGGGGCGTCGATCTGGAAGCCGACGTCAGCGTGCAGTCGCAGCAGGTTCAGCACCCCGCCGCCCGTGATGTGCGCGAGCCCGCGCACATCGAGGCCGGAGCGCAGCAGCTCGAGCACGGCGCGCACGTAGATGACGGTCGGCTCGAGCAGCGCGTCGGCGACGCTCCCGCCGCCCAGCTCCGGCGGTCTGGCGTCGAGCGCGAGCGAGCCCAGCGCGGCCCGCGCCAGGGAGTAGCCGTTGGAGTGCAGGCCGGAGGAGGGCAGGCCGATCAGCGCGTCGCCCGGCTCGCAGGTCGCGCCCGTCACGAGCCCGTCGAGCGCCACCGTGCCGAAGCACGCCGCCGTCAGGTCGAAGCCGTGAGGCGAGGGATGGCCGCGGATGAGGTCCGGAAGCACCGCCACCTCGCCGCCCGGGATCTCCACCCCGGCTGCCTCCGCCCCCGCCTTGAGCCCGACGCCGATCGCCTCCATGACCTCGGGATCGACCTGCTCGACCGCCAGGTAGTCGAGCAGCGCGATCGGCTCGGCGCCCACGCAGATGATGTCGTTGACGTTCATCGCGACGCAGTCGATCCCGACCGTGTCGTAGCGACCGGCCTGCTCGGCGACGATCAGCTTCGAGCCGACGCCGTCCGTGCCCACCGCGATCCCGAGGTTGGGCGCGACCTCGAGCACCGCCGCGTAGTGGCCCGAGGCCAGCACGGAGCGCGACGAGCGACCCGGGTCGATCGTCCGCAGCACACCGACGAGCGCGGCGACGCCGCGGTCGGCCGCATCGGTGTCCACCCCGGACCGCGCGTAAGTGCCGTTCATCGCCGCCGATTCTCGCGCACGAGCAGGACGCCGGCGAGCGCGCAGCGGTAGGCCGCCCACGGCGCCAGCGGCCGCCCGCTCTCGAGCGTCCGCGCGAGCGGCAGCGCCGCGCGCGTGGCGACGCAGGCGGCGGCCGCGCCGACGGCCAGCGTGGTGAGCTCCTCGCGGCCCGGGCGCCGCTGGATCAGCCGCAGGCCCTTGAGCGCGGCCGCCCCGGCCAGCACCGGGACGCCGATGCCGCGGGACAGCCGCACGGCGTCGGGCCGCGCGAACCCCAGCGCCCGCGCCGCCGCGAGCGTCGCGCCCGAGCGCGAGACGCCCGGCACGAGCGCGCAGGCCTGCGCGAGCCCCAGCAGCAGCCCGTCGCGGGGGCCGGCGTCCTCCTCGCGGCGCTGCTGCGGAGCGCGGTCGGCGAGCACGAGCGCCACCGAGCCCGCCACGAGCCCCGCCGCGAGCGAGCGCGGGCCGCCCAGGCGCGTCTCGATCCAGCGTTCCGCCGCGAACGCGAGCGCCACCGCGGGCAGCAGCGAGAGCACGGCGACGTCGATCCGCAGCGCCATCAGCTCGTGGCGCAGGCCCACCAGGAGCGCGACGGCGCCGCCCGCGTGCAGCGCCACCTCGACCTCCTTGCGCCGCGAGCCCTCGAGCTCGGCGTGCTCCCAGCCCAGCAGCCACGGCAGCGCCGCGACGTGACCGGACGACGAGATGGGGAGCAGCTCGGCCGGGCCCTGGAGCAGGCCGAGCGCGACGACCTCAGCGCGGTGCATCGGCGGCCGGCTCACCGGCCGCCGGGGGCTCGCCGGGGGTGCGGCGGCGCCGCACCAGCAGGTAGACGATGCCGAGCAGGACCAGCGCCACGACGGCGTAGTCGACGTAGTGCAGCGAGTTCTTCCACGTCTCCCAGCGATCGCCGGCCTGCTTGCCGATGAAGGCCAGGAGGAAGACCCACGGGATGCAGCCGAGCGTGGTCAGCGCCGTGAAGCGCCAGAACGGCATCCGCGCCACGCC
>JAXDGC010000260.1:0-4636 GCA_034665245.1 Solirubrobacteraceae bacterium
ACGTTCCACTACTTCTTCACGCGCAAGGTCATGTTCGTCCGCTACGCGAGCGCGTTCGTGGTCTTCCCCGGCGGCTTCGGCACGCTCGACGAGCTGTTCGAGGCGGCGACCCTGCGCCAGACCGGCAAGATCCGCCACTTCCCGATCCTGCTCGCGGGCTCCTCCTACTGGCAGGGCCTCGTCGACTGGCTCAGCGGCCCGGTGCTCGAGGGCGGCAAGATCAACCCGCACGACGTCGAGCGCCTGCACGTCACCGACGACCTCGACGAGATCGTCGCGATCTGCGAGGCGGCCGACCACCGGACGCCTCGGGTGGCGTAGCTCTCTACTCCAGCGCCTCGAGCACCCACTGGCCGTCGCGGCGGCCGA
This sequence comes from Solirubrobacteraceae bacterium, assembly GCA_034665245.1. Lineage (GTDB taxonomy): Bacteria > Actinomycetota > Thermoleophilia > Solirubrobacterales > Solirubrobacteraceae > DASQFQ01. The sequence continues at coordinate 370 of JAXDGC010000260.1, forward strand.
GGGTGAGGCGCTCGCGGCCGTCCGGGCCCGCGCGGAAGACGGCGTGGTCGTCGTCGGTGCCGGGCCGGTCGAGGACCTGCATCAGCTCGAGCGCGCCGGGGTCGGCGCCTCCGCGCTCGGCGGCGTAGGCCCGGCGGGCGGCGTCCTCGAGGTGCGAGCGCTCCCAGCCCTTGTCCTCGGCGTGGGCGGCGGCGAGGTCGCGGTTGACCTGGAGCAGGCTCGCGTCGAACCGGCCCTGGCTGCCGGCCAGCTGGCGGTGGCGAGCGTATGCGCCGCCCGCGGCGAGCAGGACGAGCACGGCCACGAGGACCAGGACGACGATCTCCCAGGACGACACAGGGCTGAATTAGAGCAGGGCCGGACCCCGCCTACTGGAGCACCGCGCGCGAGTCGAGGTGGGCGCCGACCTTGCGCTTGACGCGCTGCAGCGCGTTGTCGACGGTCTTGCAGTCGCAGTCGAGCTGCTCGCCGATGCCCGTGTAGGAGTGACCGTCGAGGTAGAGCGACAGCACGCGCGACTCGAGCTCCGACAGCACGGTCGACAGGCAGGCGACGAGCGAGCGCAGCTCCTCGGAGGAGATGACCTGGTTGACGGGGTCCCACGTGGTCGAGCCGGGCAGCACCTCGTCGAGCGTCGGCTCGGACTCGCTCGCCCCGGCGGGCGTGGCCGAGAACGAGACGTAGCCGTTCAGCGGCGTGTGCTTGTTGCGCGTCGCCGTCTTGACCGCGGTGATGATCTGGCGCGTGATGCAGAGCTCCGCGAAGTTGCGGAACGAGGATTCACGGTCCGAGCGGAAGTCGCGGATCGCCTTGTAGAGCCCGACGAGACCCTCCTGGATGAGGTCGTCGGAGTCGCCGCCGATCAGGAAGTACGACGACGCCTTGAGGCGCACGAACGAGTAGTAGCGCCGCACCAGACGGTCATAGGCGTCGGCGTTGCCCTGCTTGGCCATGGCGATGAGGAATCCATCATCAACATGAACTTGAGCCTGAGCTCTCTGGGAGATACGAGCCACGAACACACCCCTCTCCGGCCCTTCCGAGGCCGAATTGCCGTGGCGCACTCCTCCCCTGGCGCCTATGAGCCTCAATCGAGGGAGTAACCCTCGACTTCAGCGTGATGATTGGCGGGACAATGGCACCGTTATGTGGATGTGTCAAGCCGCTGCTGCAATATCTCGTACATAAGAACCGCCGCGGCCGCGCTGACATTGAGCGAGTCGATGCGCCCCCGCACCGGCAGGGCGACCAGGTCGTCGCAGGCATCCCTCACCCTCGGCCTGAGGCCTTTGCCCTCTGCCCCGAGCACGAGCACGACCCCACCGCGGTAGTCGGGCGCCCGGTAGGGCGTCCTGGCGCCCGCCGCGGCGCCGTAGCACCAGCACTCCGCGGCCTTGGCCTGAGCGAGGAAGTCGGCGAGGTTGCGCACCCGCGCGATCGCCAGGTGCTCGACCGCGCCCGCGGACGCCTTGCAGACCGCCGGCGTCACCTCCGCGGAGCGGCGCTCGGGCAGGATCACCCCCGTGGCGCCCGCGACCTCCGCGGTCCTGCAGACCGCGCCGAGGTTCTGCGGGTCGGTCACCTCGTCGAGCGCCACCAGGAACGGCTCGGGGCGCGCGAGCAGCTCGGCGGCGTCGGCGTAGCGATAGTCCTCGACCTCCGCGCAGACGCCCTGGTGGGCGTCCGAGCCGCAGCGCACGGCGATCTCCTCCGGCGTGGCCCGCGTCACGGGCGCGCCGCTCCAGTCACCCCTGGCGGCCCAGATCCTCCGCACCTCCCGCGGGCCGCGGAGCGCCTCGCGGACCGGGTTGACGCCGTAGAGGATCACGCCGTCGGCACGAGCTCCGGACCGTCCGCGCTGTCGCGGACCTCCCAGCCCGCGGCTCGCAGCTCGTCGCGCAGCCGGTCGGCCTCGGCGAAGTCGCGTTGCGCCCGCGCCGCCGCGCGCCGCTCGGCCAGCTCCAGCAGCTCCGGCGGTGGCCCGGCGTGGGCCTCGAGCAGGTTGTCGAGCCCGAGCACGGCGAGCATCTCGCGCAGGTGGGCGTTGCCGACCGGCCCCTCGCGGCGATTGGCCTCGCGGATCCAGTCGAACAGGCTCGCCAGCGCCCGCGCGGTGTTGAAGTCGTCGGCCAGCGCGTCGAAGAACGCGTCGCGCAGCGGCGCGAGGTCCTCCGGGGACTCGCTCTCGACCACCCGCCGCCCCGCCTCCCGCACCCGCTCGACGGCGGCCGCGGCGGCGTCGAGTCGCTCGCGCGTGTAGGCGAGCGGCTGCCGGTAGTGGCCGGCCACGAAGTACATCAGCAGCGTGTCGCGCCCGACCTCGTCGAGCACCGCGCCGAGGCCGCGGATGTTGCCGACCGACTTGGCCATCTTGTCGTCGCCGAGCTGCAGCATCCCGTTGTGCATCCAGAGACGGGCGAGCGGGCGCCCGCGGGCCGCCAGCGTCTGCGCCGCCTCGTTCTCGTGGTGCGGGAACAGCAGGTCGCTGCCGCCGCCGTGGATGTCGAGCTCGACCCCGAGCAGCGCCTCCGCCATCGCCGAGCACTCGATGTGCCAGCCCGGGCGCCCCATCCCCCAGGGCGACGGCCAGGCCTTGTCCTCATCGGCCTTCTCGCCCTTCCAGAGCGCGAAATCGAGCGGGTCCTGCTTGCGCGCGGCGCCCTCGACGCCCTCGCCCTGGTCCATCTCGTCGATCGCGCGGTGCGAGAGCTCGCCGTACTCCGGCAGCGAGCGCACGCGGAAGTAGACGTCGCCGTCGACCGCGTAGGCGTGCCCGCGCTCGATCAGGTCTGCGATCAGCGCCACGATCGCCTCGACGTACTCGGACGCCAGCGGCTCGTGGTCGGGCCGGCCGATCCCGAGCCGCTCCGTGTCGGCCTTGTAGTGCTCGGTCATCTCGGCGGCCAGCGCCTCCGAGGGGACCCCGGCGTTGCGCGCCGCGACGTAGATCTTGTCGTTGATGTCGGTGATGTTGGCCACCAGCGTGGCCTCGAGGCCCTCGTGCTCGAGGAAGCGCTTGAGCAGCGAGAAGACGACGTAGGGCCGGGCGTTGCCGACGTGGATGCGCGAGTAGACGGTCGGCCCGCAGGCGTAGATGCCCACGCGACCGGGGTCGCGCGGCTCGAGCGTCACGACCTGGCCGGAACGGGAGTCGTGCAGGGAAATCGTCCGCACGGTGCGGGACCTTAGCCAGTGTCGACTTGTGCGCCATGTAACTTGCGGCGCCGTGTCCGGCATCGAGGAGGTGCAAGCGGCGTTCCGCAGCCTGGCAGGGCGCTATCTGGGCGCCCACGCCGACTTCGATGCGACCTATCACCTGCGTCTCGGCGATATCGGGCATACCTGGGAGGTTCGCTGTACGACGCACGGCGCTCGGGTGCGCGCCGGCGTGACCGGCCGCCGCCCCGACGTCGTCATCGGCACGGACTCCGACACCTGGCTCGCCCTGCGGCGAGGCGACCTCTCCGGCGTCGAGGCGTTCTCGCAGCGGCGCCTGTACGCGCGCGGCGACCTCGACCTGGCGTTCGGCTTCGAGGGGATGTTCCGCCTTCCAAACGGCCGCCCGCCCCTGCTGCGCATCCATGACGTCGTGCTCGAGTACGGCAACCGGATCTCGACCCTGACGATGGGCGAGGGGCCGGACGTCGTGCTGCTGCACGGCCTCGGGGCGACCAAGTCGTCGTTCTTCGACACCGCCGCGGCGCTCAGCCGGCGCTATCGCGTCCACGCCATCGACTTCCCGGGCTTCGGCGGCTCCAGCAAGCCCGCGCTGGCCCGCTACGGCGCGCCGTTCTTCGCCCGCGCGGTGCTCGGCGTCATGGACGCGCTGGAGATCGAGCGCGCCCACCTGATCGGCAACTCGATGGGCGGCCGGGTCGCGATCGAGGTCGGCCTGTGCGAGCCCTCGCGGGTCGGCGGCCTCGGGCTGCTCTGCCCCGCGCTGGCCTTCGTGCGCCGCGGCTACCAGCCGCTCGTGCGGGTGTTGCGCCCCGAGCTCGGCCTGCTGCCGCACTCGCTGGGGCGCGGGCGGATCGAGAAGCAGTTCTGGTCGATGTTCGCCGACCGCGACCTGGTCGACCCGAGCGTCGCCGATATCGCGATCGACGAGTTCGAGCGGATCTACCGCACGGCGGGCGCGCGGCTCGCGTTCCTGGCCAGCGCGCGCTCGATCTACCTCGACCAGCCGTTCGGCCGCGACGGCTTCTTCCCCCGCATGGCCACGCTCGAGCCGCCGGCGCTGTTCGTGTGGGGCTCGCACGACAAGCTG
>JAXDGC010000261.1:0-4454 GCA_034665245.1 Solirubrobacteraceae bacterium
GCCGCGCGCACCATCCGGCGCTCGACGCCGTGGATGTGGCGCTGCGGGTACTTGTTCACCCAGCCCTGGTGGCGGCCGTGCTCGGTCGCGTGCACCGTCACCAGCCATGGGCAGCCGAAGCGCCGCGCGAGCTTGCGGGCGGCGCCCGCCACGAGCCAGTCGTGGGAGTGGACGAGGTCGAAGGAGAGCGCGTCGCCGAGCGCGGCGCCCGCGGCGCGCATGTCGTCGTTCATCGCGTCGACCCAGCGCACGAAGGCGTCGAGGTCGTCCTTGGGGAACTCGGGCTCGCGCACGCGGTGCACCGTCACGCCGTGGCGGTCCTCGACCGCCGCCAGATGCCCGCCGCCGCGGGCGAGCACGTGGACGTCGACGCCGAGCCGGACCAGCCCCTCGGCGAGCTTGCGGACGTGCCGGGCGAGCCCGCCCTCGACGATCGGCGGGTACTCCCACGACAGGATCAGGACGCGGGTCGGCACGCCGGCCGAGGACCCTACCGTCACAAGCGCTCGAGCAGCGCCAGACCGTGCGGGGAGGTGAGCTCGGACACCTGCGTCCGCCGCGACAGCTCGCGCAGCGCGCCGGAGAGCACGTCGCGCCAGGCGCCGGAGAGCTCGCCGGGGAGCTTGAGCGTCGTGCCCTGCGAGGTGCCGCGCACCGGGACGACGACGAGCACCTCGCCCTCGCCGCGCGCGAACGCGCATACCTCCGGCCCGCCGTCGACCGGCGTGTAGGCGCCCGCGAACGCGTCCGGGTGCCGCGCGCGCAGGGCCAGCGCGCGCTGGATCAGCAGCAGCTTGATCGTCTCGCGGTCCGGCTCGGCGCCACCGGCCAGCGCGGCGAGCGCGGTCCGGCGCGCCTCCCAGTCGACCGGGCGCCGGTTGTCCGGGTCGACCAGCGAGAGCGAGCGCAGCTCGTCGCCGTTGTAGATGTCGGGGATGCCCGGCACGGTCAGCTTGAGCAGCAGCTGGCCGAGGGCCGCACGCTCGCCCGCGCGCGCGACCTCGTCCGCGAACGGCTCGAAGTCGGCGCGGAACGCCTCGTGCTCGTACAGCGCCCGGCAGAACGCCTTTACCGCCGCCTCGTGCGCCTCGTCGGGCTCGATCCAGTTGGTGTTGCGCTTCGCCTCGCGCATCGCCTTCTCCAGGTAGGCCTCGAGCCGCTCGGGCTCGATCGGCCACGCGCCCACGAGCGTCTGGAAGATGAGGTAGCGCTCGGCGCCGTCCGGCCCCGGAACGTCCTCCACGAGCGCGAGCCAGCGCCGCACGTGCGCCTCCCAGGCCTCGGCCATGCCGGCGAGTGCCCCGATGCGGGCGCGCACGTCGCCCGAGCGCTTGGTGTCGTGCGTCTGCGTCACCAGCAGGTTGCGCGGGAAGCGCTCGGCGCGCTCGTGGCCGCCGGCGTGGAAGGCGTCGACCGAGATCCCGAAGCGGCTCGGATCGCCGCCGACGTCGTTGAGCGCAAGTAGGCGCCCGTAGCGGTAGAAGGCGGTGTCCTCGACGCCCTTGGCCATCACCGGCGGCGTCGTCTGTTGGAAGCGGGTGACGAACTCCGGCGGCGCCTCGGGCAGCCACTCGAGACCCGCCTCGCGGAGGATCTCCGCGTCCTCGGGCGCGACCTCGCCGTCGCGGATGTAGGTGCGGTAGACCGGCAGCGAGGCCAGCGCCTCGACCAGATCGGGCCGGTCGTGGAGGCGGCGCAGGCGCTCGACCTCGGGGGTGAACGGACCCGACGCCTGCTCGCGCTTGGCCTCGGTCGCGACCTCGCCGAACGGCCGCGAGTCGCCCGAGACCTCCGCCCACAGGGCCGTCAGCGGCGCCTCGCCCTCGGGATCGACGAACAGCGCCGCCGCGTCGTTGAGGAACTCGTAGCCGACGGTGCCCGCGACGGGCCAGTCACGCAGGTGCTCGCCGGGGTCGAGGATCTTCTCGACCCAGATATGGCGCACGCCCTCGGCGCGCAGGCGCTCGAGGTAGCCGGCCGGGTCGGCGAGCCCGTCGGGGTGGTCGATGCGCAGGCCGTCCACCGCCCCCTCGCGAACCAGTGACAAAGCCAGCCGGTGCGTCTCCTCGAAGACCTCCGGGTCCTCCTGGCGCACCCCCGCGAGGTGGTCGATGTCGAAGAAGCGGCGGTGGCGGCCGGTCTCCGGGTCGATGTCGAAGAACCTGCCGCGCCGCTCCGGGTCGCTCCAGTAGCGGTTGGCCTCGTCCGTCGCCATGTGGTTGGGGACGATGTCGAGGACCACGCCGAGGCCCGCGGCGTGCGCCGCCTCCACGAGCTCCCGGAACGCCGCCTCGCCACCGAGCTCCTCCGAGATCCGCGTCGGGTCGACGACGTCGTAGCCATGCATCGAGCCCGGGCGCGCCTGGAAGGAGGGCGGCAGGTAGAGGTGCGAGACACCCAGCTCGGCGAGATAGGGCACGAGCTCGCGCGCGCGCGCGAAGCCGAAGTCCCCGCCCAGCTGCAGGCGGTAGGTCGCGCGCAGCTCCGTCATCGGCGGCGCAGCAGGATCACCGAGCGCGACGGCACGACGAGCTCCTCCGTGGCGGCGAGCTCGGTCGAGTTCGGCGCGGCGCTCGGGTCCGCGGTGCTGAGGACGAGGCCCCAGCGCGCGCCGAAGCGGCGGTTGGGCAGCGTGAACCTGCAGTCCTCGTGCTCGGCGTTGAAGAACAGCAGGAACGACTCGTCGAGGATGCGCTCGCCCTTCTCGTCGGGCGCGGCGATCTCCTCGCCGTTGAGGAACATCGCGACGATCCGGCTGCCCGACTCCCAGTCCTGCTTGGTCATGCGGTGGCCGTCGGTGCGGAACCACCACACGTCGGGCAGTCCGGAGCCGTCCTCCTCGCTGCCGCGCAGGAACTGGCGGCGGCGGAAGACCGGGTGCGCCCGCCGCAGCACGATCAGCTTCTGCACGAACTCGAGCAGCTCGGCGTTCTCCTCCAGGTCGCCCCAGTCGAACCAGGAGATCTCGTTGTCCTGGCACCAGGCGTTGTTGTTGCCGTGCTGCGAGCGCCCGAACTCGTCGCCGCCGAGCAGCATCGGCGTGCCCTGCGAGAGGAACAGCGTGGTCAGGAAGTTGCGCTGCTGGCGCGCGCGCAGCTCGTTGACGGCGGGATCGTCGGTCTCCCCCTCGGCGCCGCAGTTCCACGAGCGGTTGTCGTCGGTGCCGTCGCGGTTGTCCTCGAGGTTGGCCTCGTTGTGCTTGGAGTTGTAGGAGACGAGGTCGCGCAGCGTGAAGCCGTCGTGCGCGGTGATGAAGTTGATCGAGGCGAAGGGGTGGCGGCCGTCGTCCTCATAGAGGTCGCTCGAGCCGGTCAGCCGCGACGCGAACTCGCCGACCGACGCGTCGCCGCGCCAGAAGTCGCGCATCACGTCGCGGTAGATGCCGTTCCACTCCGACCACAGCACCGGGAAGTTGCCGACCTGGTAGCCGCCGGGCCCGACGTCCCACGGCTCGGCGATCAGCTTGACCTGGGAGAGCACCGGGTCCTGGTGGATGACGTCGAAGAACGCCGACAGGCGGTCGACGTCGTAGAGCCCGCGCGCCAGCGCCGACGCGAGGTCGAAGCGGAAGCCGTCGACGTGGCACTCGACGACCCAGTAGCGAAGCGAGTCCATGATCATCCGCAGCACGCTCGGGTGCTGCGCGTTGAGCGTGTTGCCCGTGCCCGTGTAGTCCATGTAGTGGCGCGCGTCGTCGGGCACGAGCCGGTAGTACGAGCGGTTGTCGACGCCCTTGAAGGACAGCATCGGGCCGAGGTGGTTGCCCTCGGCGGTGTGGTTGTAGACGACATCGAGGATCACCTCGATGCCGGCCCGGTGCAGCGCCTTCACCATGCCCTTGAACTCGCGGACCTCCTGGCCGCGCTGGCCGGTCGCGGCGTAGCCGGAGTGCGGGGCGAAGTAGCCGATCGTCGAGTAGCCCCAGTAGTTGTTGAGGCCGCGCTCGAACAGGAACGACTCGTCGACGATCTGGTGCACGGGCAGGAGCTCGACCGCGGTCACGCCGAGCGAGCGCAGGTACCGGATCGCGGGCTCGGAGGCGAGGCCGGCGTAGGTGCCGCGCAGGTCCTCGCGGACCTCGGGGTGCAGCCGCGTGAAGCCGCGCACGTGCGTCTCGTAGATCACGGTCTCGTGCAGCGGGGTGTCGGGACGGCGGTCGCCCTCCCAGTCGAAGCGCGGGTCGATCACGACGGACTTGGGCACGGCGTCGACGTCGTCCTCGTCGTCGGCCTCGAGGTCGGCGTCCGGGGAGTTGGTCGGGACGTAGGGCAGGACATTGGCCGAGTCCCACCGCACCGGCCCGTCGATCGACTTCGCGTAGGGGTCGAGCAGCAGCTTGTGCGGGTAGAAGCGGTCGCCGTGCTCCGGGTCGTAGGGCCCGTGCACGCGGTAGCCGTAGCGCTGGCCGGGGCCGACGCCGGGCAGGTAGCCGTGCCACGTGTGGGCGGTGCGCT
>JAXDGC010000262.1:0-3011 GCA_034665245.1 Solirubrobacteraceae bacterium
CGGTCAGCCACTTCGTGCCGCGCACGGTCGCCGCGCCATGGCCGCCCTTCGTGCGGAAGCGGCCAATGCCGTCGCCCCACAGCCGCCGAACCTTCTTCTTGCGCGCCGACGTCGAGGCGTTCTTGCCCTTGCCACAGCTCAGCTTGCCCGTCAGCGCCAGCTGTGTGATCGGCTTGGAGCCGTGCGTCTGGGTCACGATGAACGCGCCCTGGTAGAAGAGCGCCGCCTGCACCGCTCCACCGGGGCCGGACGCCGAGGTCAGCTTCACCTTGCCCTTGGTCGCGTCGACCGTGCTGCCGAGCGGGATCGACTCGTTCGGCCCGAGCGTGTGGAACTTGCCGTCCTTGCCCTTCACGCGCACCTTGCCGGACACAGCACCGGCCACCACGCTCTTGCCGAGCACCGGTGCGGGAGGCGGCGGCGGTGGCGGTGGCGGAGGCGGCGGGGGCGGGGTGACCCCGGGAGTCGGATCGCACGCATCGCCCAGACCGTCGCCGTCGGTGTCGATCTGGGTCGGGTTGGCAACCGTCACGCAGTTGTCGGAAGGGTTCGGAATACCGTCAGCGTCGGCGTCAGCGTTGTCGACTGGGTCGCAGGCATCTCCAAGCCCGTCGCCGTCGCGGTCGGACTGGTCAGCGTTTGCAACCGTGGTGCAGTTGTCGGAGGTATCCGGGACCCCGTCGGCGTCGTCATCGAAGTCGCAGTCGTCCCCTAGCCCGTCTCCGTCCGTATCGAGTTGGTCCGTATTCGGGAAGTCGGCACAGTTGTCGGACCCGTCGACGACGCCGTCGCCATCGCTGTCGGCTGCGATCAGGGCAACGGTGCCGAAGTTCTGGCAGTCGCCCGGCGCGGCGAGGATGAAGCTCTCCTCGTGGGAGGCCGCGGTCTCGTCGATCCAGGTCATCGCGATCGTGACCGCGGGCGGAGGGCCCTCCGAGCTGCCGAAGTAACAGACCCGGAAGCCGAACGGACGGATGCTGGGCGTGCGGTGGTCCGTGAAAGATTCCGCGCCGCTCGTCAGCGTATCGTCTGAAAGCGAGGCCTCCGGAATCACGCCAGGCTGGTTGTAGAACGCGTGGTGCCCCTGGTCGTCGTACACGTGCAGGTCGATATCGGCGAGTTCGCCCCAGCTGACCACCGCCCGCTGAGTGTCCGCCTGGGCAACGGCCGGGCCGACGATCAGCGCCGCCGCGCAAATGGGAAGGAACGCCGTCAGTAGTCGCCGCATCCGGCGACGCTACCCCGGCGACGCCGCAGATGCCACCCTTTCGGTCCGAGTTCTAGCCGAACGTACTGCGGTGGCATCAGCGGCCGTTTCATTCCGGCGGCGGCCGTGTCCGCGCAGGAACATCACCCATCCGGCGACCCCGCCCGCGACCAGCGCGGGCATCAGCGGCAGGTTGTAGCGAGCCTGGGAGACGACGAGCATGTGGACCGCCGTCGAGACCAGCACGGCGGCGAGGATGCACGCCAGCAGCAGCGAGCGCCGGCGCGCGATCCCCGCGACGAGCCCGGCGACCGCGAGCAGCACGAGCAGGATGTGCCAGCCGCGGATGAACGGCGAGGTGTGACGCGCGCCGCCGCGGGCGTAGCGGGACCACATGCGCTGGACCTTGTTGAGCATCATCCCCGCGAAGCCGACCGGGTCGTCGCGCACGTAGCGCGAGATGTTGTGTCTCGCCTCGAGCCCGACGGCCTGGTTGAAGTCGAGGTCGGGATGACGCGCGGCGACCACGGCGAGCACCGAGCGCGCCTCGAGGTCGAAGTCGGGGGTGCCGCGCAGCTTCGGGTTGCGCCGCTTCGCCGCGGCGCCGAGCGAGCGCTTCATCCCGACCGTGGTGCCGTTGCCCGGCAGGTAGGTGCCGACGAACAGCGCGGACGCCGAGCCGCGCGTGACCGGCACGAACTCGCCGGCGCGGTCGGACGCGTAGGCGCTCCAGGGGGCGATCGCCAGGACCGCGCCGCCGAGGATGCAACCACCGACGACGATGCCGCGGCGGAGGTCGCCGGCCGCGCGCCAGGTCCACAGCGCGACGAGCGGGCCGAGCACGAAGGGCACCGGCAGCAGATCGGCGCGGGTCAGCACCGCGGCCCCGAGCGCGACGCCGCCGGCGGCGAACAGCCACGTCCTCCCCCGTCGTGCCGCCAGGACGAAGGCCAGGAACGCCAGCGTCAGCCAGAACGCGCCAAGCGGCTCCGAGACCTGCTCGCCGGTCGCGAGGATCAGCGGCGGATAGAGGCCGACGAGCGCCGCCGCCGCCACGCCGGCCCAGGCGCCGGCCAGCAGCGCCGCGATCCCGAAGGCGGCCAGCGCCGTCCCGAGCGAGGCCAGCGCCTGCACCCAGTAGGCCGCGGGGATGTCGTAGCTCTTCGCGCTCTGCGCGCTGCCGAACAGGCGGTGTGCGGCGGCGAAGGCGAGCGGCGCGCCCGGCGGCCAGTGCAGCGGGTCCTTCATGTCGGCGCCGTAGCTGTGGCGCTCGGCGATGGCCACCGCGAGCTTGCCGTAGGAGCGCTCGTCGGCGGACTGGTAGCTCGTCGTCGGGTGCTCGGCCCGGTACGCGTGGAACGCGAGCGAGCCCGCGAGCACCGCGAGCAGTGCCAGCAGCGCCAGCCGGGGCATCCTCAGGCGGACTGCAGGTACCGCAGCACCGCGAGCACCCGCCGGTGGTCCTCCGAGGCGGGCGTGAGGTCGAGCTTGGTGAAGATCGAGGTCACGTGCTTCTCGACCGCGCGCTCCGTGACGACGAGCGCCGCGGCGATCGCGGCGTTGGAGCGGCCCTCGGCCATCAGCCCCAGCACCTCGCGCTCGCGCGGAGTGAGCGCCTCCAGCGGGTCCTCCCGGCGGCGGCGGCCGAGCAGCAGCGCCACGACCTCGGGGTCGAGAGCGGAGCCGCCGCCGGCGACGCGGCGGACCGCGTCGGTGAACGTGTCCACGTCCGCGACGCGGTCCTTGAGCAGGTAGCCCGTGCGCTCCGTCGACTCCGAGAGCAGCTCGAGCGCGTAGGCCTCCT
>JAXDGC010000263.1:0-4973 GCA_034665245.1 Solirubrobacteraceae bacterium
TGCGCGGCGTGTCGTCGATCGGCGGCAGCCTCGCCTCGATCCCGCGCGTCAGCTCCTCGTCCCAGCGGCAGGTGCGCTGGTCGAGCAGGCCGGTGCCCGAGGCCATCGAGATGCTGGTGGCCGCGTCACCCAGCAGCCGGCGCTGCACGTACTCGCCGGGCGAGACCCAGGTGCCCACCCTTTCGAAGCGGTTGGGGTCCGCCTCGCGCAGCCAGGCGAGCTTGGCGGGCCAGTAGCTCGAGTGCAGGCGGCAGCCGGTGCGCGCGTGCACGGCGTCCTCGTCGAGCTCCCCGCGCAGTCGCGCCGCCGCGGCGGTCGCCCGCCGGTCTGCCCACGAGTAGACCGGCGTCACCGGCCGCCCGTCCGCGCCGAGCCCGAGCAGCGCGTGCCAGAACGTGCTGGTGGCGACCGCCTCGATCTCCGGCGCGCCGTCCATGGCGGCGTCGATCGCCTGCGTCACGCGGTCGAGCAGCGCCTCGGGGTCGAGCTCCGCCGTCCCGTCGGGCGCGCTGCGCGCCTGGTGCTCGAGCTGCGCCGCCTCGCCCTGCGAGCGGCCGCGCTCGTCCCACAGCGAGGAGCGCACGGACGACGAGCCGATGTCGAGGACCAGGAGGCTCAGTGGGCCTTCCCGCAACGTTCCGCCCGAGATCGGCGGTCGCCGATCACCGCCATGCTGCGTCCTCGATCACTTGAAATCCCCAGGGGGATTCCTGCGGGTCTGCGTCCTTGCCTGGCGGCGCCGGCGCCCGGTCTCTCGGACGGACCGTCACGAGAAGACCCACTAGAGGCTCTTGAAGACGTTGAGACCGAGCGAGTCGAGCGCGTTCTGGGCCTCGCCGTTGAGGCGGGTCAGCTCGCCGGTCAGCAGCAGCACGCCCATCGCGATCAGGACGAGCCCGGACAGCGCGGTGACGATCGTCCAGCGGTCGCGCAGCCAGCGGAACGCCGTGGTGGCGCGGGAGAAGGCGACCGCCGTGAGCATGAACGGCACCGCGAGCCCGGCCGAGTAGCAGGCCAGCAGCAGCGCGCCCTTGCCGACGGTGTCCTGGACCGAGGCGGCCGTGAGGATCGAGCCGAGCGTCGGCCCGACGCACGGCGTCCACGCGAACGCGAACGCCGCCCCGGCCACGAGCGGGCCGCCCGAGCCGGCGCGCGAGATCAGCGCGTCGGGCCGCCACTCCCGGTTCAGGCGTGGCACGAACGGCGTGATCACGAACAGCACGCCGAGCGCGATGATGACCACGCCGGCGATCTTGTCGAGCGTGCCACGCGAGCCCTGGAGCGTCGAGCCGAGGCCCGTGGCGGTCATGCCGAGGGCGACGAAGACGACCGTGAACGCGAGGCAGAAGACTATGGCGGGCAGCAGCACGCGCGCCCGCTCGCCGCGCTGGAGCTCGCCCATCGTCACGCCCGAGACGGCCGACAGGTAGCCGGGTACCAGCGGCAGCACGCAGGGAGAGATGAACGAGACGAAGCCGACCGCGAAGGCGGCCACCACGGTGGTGTCGACGCCGTCGTTCACCGGCGGTCGTAGGCCGCGAGCTCCGCGTCGAGCCGGCGCGCATCGTCGTCGGCGAGCGGTCCGGGGGCGGTCGCGGCCACCGACGGCCGCCGGCGCCAGCGGCGCGCCGCCACGATCAGCCCGGCGAGCGCGATCAGCGCCAGCGCGATGGGGACGAGGTAGGCGGCGAGGTTGAAGCCCTTCTCCTCGGGCAGCGCCAGCACGCCGGGGCCGAACTCGTCCACCAGCGCGGCCTTGACCTGCCGCTTGTCCTTGCCGAGCGCGATCTGGCGGCGGATGAAGGCGCGCTCCTGGTCGGCGACCGCCGAGGTCGAGACGTTGAGCGCGGTCTTGCACTGGACGCACATCACCTCGTCCTCGACGTCCGGCAGCGAGGCCGGCCCGCCGGCCGCGAGCACCAGGACGATGAGCGCGAGCGCCTTCACGCCTTCTCTCGCAGCAGCGGCGGCAGCGTGCGGTCGAGCCAGCGCTGGTCGACGGGCCCGCGCCGCCGCGCGGCGATCCGCCCCCGCCGGTCGACCACGAACGTCTCCGGGAAGGCGCGCGAGCCATAGTGGTCGGCGAACCTCCCGTCCCGGTCACGGAGGCTGGGGTACGTGAGCTTGAAGCGGCGCACGAAGCCGAGCGCGCTGGTCGAGACGTCCTGGTAGTTGGCGCCGAGGACCAGCGCGTTGCGGCCGGAGATCGCCCGGTGGGTGCGCTCCAGCAGCGGCAGCTCCTCGATGCACGGCCTGCACCAGGAGGCCCAGAAGTTCAGCACCACGACCTTGCCCTTGTAGTCGGCCAGCGACCCCTCTCCGGCGCGGCCGAGCAGCGGTAGCGTCGCCGTCGGCGCCGCGACCCGCTTGCCGCTCGCGATGGCGTCGTCGATCGAGGTGTCGGCCCGCTTCGAGGCGACGCCGTAGGCCAGCAGCCCCACCAGCAGCGCGGCGGCGAGGGTCACGGCCCAGGAGGCGCGGAAGCGCATGGCCTCAAGAGTAGGGGTGACGCCGAAGCGGCGAACGGGTCTCGAACCCGCGACCTCGAGCTTGGGAAGCTCGCGCTCTACCAGCTGAGCTATCGCCGCGCGCGAGGCAAGACTAGCGGCGGCCGGTGCCGCCCGCCGGCTACCAGGCCTGGTCGGTGCCGCACTGCGGGCAGCCGACGGAGGTCGTGACCTCCGCCTTGAACTGGTAGCCGCACTGACAGCGGTAGAGCGCCAGGTCTTCGGGAGGCGGCGTCCGCTGGGCACGCATCCGCTCCGACGCCCGGAGGTCCTGGGGCGCCGGGTGGTTCTGCCCTCGGCGGGGCTTGCGGGAGATCTGGGTTGCGAGCCGCATGAGTAAGTCTTCGACAACAACAACGCATTACTTGCGTCAAGGTTTCACTCACGTCATCACCCGGACGGAATCTTCCTCGCCATAATGGGGTCGTGGACCCCGCCCGGAAGCGCAAGCTCCGTTTCGTGATCGCCCTCAGTTGCGCTCTGCTGCTGGCTTCCGCGCTCATCTACACCAGCTTCTCGGCTTCCAGCGAGGCGCGTACGCCCAGCCAGCTGGCGGCCGCCGCGAAACCTGGCCGGGTGTACGAGTTGACCGGCAAGGTCGAGCCCGGCTCGATCTCGAGCCGCGGCACGACCCACCGCTTCCGGGTCCGCGACCGCGCGGGCCACGTCTCCATCCCCGTGTCCTACACGGGCGCGCTGCCCGACCCGTTCCGCGACGGGCGCGAGATCGTCGTCGACGTCCGCAAGCGCGGCTCGACGTTCGTCGGCGAGCGCGACACGCTGGTGACGAAGTGCCCGTCGAAGTTCACGGCCGAGAAAAAGACCTGATCGCGTGCTGAGCCTCGGCTCAGGCTGCCTCGTCCTGGCGCTGGGAGTGGCGCTGTACGGCATCGCCGCGTCGCTCTACGGCGCCGGCGCGGGCGGCCGCGCGTGGGTCGACTCGGGCCGCCGCGCCGTCTACGCGACCGCCGGCGTCGTGCTGGTCGCCTTCGGCGTGCTCGAGGCCGCCTTCCTGCGCTCGGACTTCGCGCTCAGCGTCGTCGCCGACCACTCCTCGACGACGACCCCGACCTTCTACCGCGCCACGGCGGTGTGGTCCTCGCAGGAGGGCTCGCTGCTGCTGTGGGTCGTGCTGCTCGGCCTGTGGTCCAGCCTGATGCTCTTCCTGACGCGCCGCCGGGCGCGCGAGGTCGCCCCGTACGCGACCGCGGTGCTGCTCGGCTTCGCCGTCTTCTTCCTGTCCCTGCTCGTGTTCCTCGAGAACCCGTTCGACCGCGCACAGACCATCGTGGCCGAGGGCGCGGGCCTCAACCCGCTGCTGCGCCACCCGAGCATGATGATCCACCCCCCGATGCTCTACTCGGGCTACACGCTGTTCGCGGTGCCGTTCGCCTTCGCGATCGGCGCGCTGATCACGCGGCGCCTCGACGCCGAGTGGATCCGGCTGACGCGCCCGTTCACGCTCGCCGCCTGGTTCTTCCTCGGCTGCGGGATCCTGCTCGGCGCGCGCTGGTCCTACACCGAGCTCGGCTGGGGCGGTTACTGGGCCTGGGATCCGGTCGAGAACGCCTCGCTGATGCCGTGGCTCATCGGCACGGCCTTCCTGCACTCCGTGATGATCCAGGAGAAGCGCGGGATGCTGAAGATCTGGAACGTCTCGCTCGTGCTGGCGACGGGCGTGCTCGCGATCCTCGGCACCTTCCTCGTGCGCTCGGGGATCCTGCAGTCGATCCACGCCTTCGGCGCGTCGACGCTCGGCGTGCCGTTCCTGATCCTGATCTGCGCGATGATCGCGGGCTCCGTGGCGCTCGTGCTCTCGCGCGCGAGCGACCTGCGCTCGGAGGCGCGGCTGGACTCGCTGCTCTCGCGCGAGGCGGTCTTCCTCCTCAACAACCTCGTGCTGGTGGGCCTCTGCTTCGTGATCTTCTGGGGCACGTTCTTCCCGCTGATCTCCGAGGCGCTGACCGGCGACGAGGCCTCCGTCGGCCCGCCGTGGTTCGACCGCTACATCGTGCCGCTCTCGCTCGTCCTGGTGCTGCTGTCGGGCATCGGGCCCGTGATCGCGTGGCGCCGGGCGACCGCCGCGAATCTGCGCCGCAACCTCGCGCGCCCGGCGGCCGTGGGCGTCCTCGCGCTGCTCGTGCTGGTGCTGGCGGGCGTGAGCGGCTCCGTCGCCGCCCTGCTGATGTTCTCCCTGGCGGCGTTCGTGTTCGCGGCCGTCGGGCAGGAGCTGTGGCGCGGGGTGCGGGCGCGGCGGGCGATGTCGAGCGACTCGGTGCCGCGCGCGCTGGTCTCGCTCGTGCAGCGCAACCGCCGTCGCTACGGCGGCTATCTCGTGCACGTGGGCGTCGCGGTGCTGTTCGCGGGCGTGGCGGCCTCCTCGGCCTTCCAGGACGCTCGCGACGTGGAGCTGCAGGTCGGCCAGTCCGCCAAGGTCGGCGGCTACGAGCTGACGTACGTGCGCCC
>JAXDGC010000264.1:0-3585 GCA_034665245.1 Solirubrobacteraceae bacterium
GCGACCCGCGCGCGAGGTACTCCATCGCGATGTACGGGGTGCCCTCGTGCGCGAGGTAGTCGTAGACGGTGACGATGTTGGGATGGCTGAGCGACCCGGCCATGCGCGCCTCGCGCACGAACCGCCGGGCGAACGACGGGTCTGGTCGGTTGAGGCCGCCGAGCTCCTTGAGCGCCGTCAGGCGGTCGAGCTCCAGCTGGCGGGCGAGGTAGACGGTCGCCATCCCGCCGTGGCCGATCTCCCGCAGGATCTCGTGCCCACCGACGACCACCGTTGCCGGCCCCCCCAAGAGCGATCAGTCCTCGGCCGGGACGGGCGGCCAGGAGGCGTTCACCGTCTGCCTGGTGCGCAGCACCTGGGGCTCGGCCTTGGTCAGGACACGACGTCCGCCGGCGCTGAGGTCCTCGGCGTCGGTGCGCGTGCCGTCGATCGCCTGCAGCTCGTCGTCGAGCTGGCCCGCCACGTTCGGCATGACGGTGTCGAACCCGGCGACGACCGGGCCGCCACCGCTCGCGCGCGCGCGTGCGCGGGCGTCTTCGGCGTCCGGCGAGACCGGCGGCGCGAGCGCGCGGATGTCCTGGATGGCGCCGTCGCGGCGGTCGAGCGCCAGGTAGAGCGTGGTGCTCAGCGCCGACAGCGCCCGGCCGCGGCTGCCATCCACGAGTTGCACCATCGCGGCCGCGACATCATGCTGCAGCGTGAGCACCGCGAACGCGCTGTCCGCCGGGCTGGCGTAGCTCGGCCCCGTCGGGCCGTCGCCGCTGACGCGTGCCTCCTCCGCCGGCGGAGGCGGGGTGGTGCGGATGATGTACCGGGCGCCGCGCCAGGCCGAGGACATCTGGCGGCGGACGACCTTCAACGACCGGACGGCCTTGGCCGTCCGATCGCTCTCGAGCTGCTTCGTCGCCCGCTCGAGGGCGCGTTCAGTGCGCTTGACGCGGGTGCTGACGAGCGACGGGTAGGTGAGCACGACGACGTCGCCGCCGGAGGCGGACGCCTCCGGAGCGCGGGCGGAGGCGGTGGCCGGGGCCATGAGCGCACCCGCCGCGAGGAGGAGCGGGAGAGTGGTCTTGACGAGGCGCATATGGCAACGCTAGGGGCGCGAGTCGCGGGCGCCGGGCTCTTGGAGGTGCCCTGGGCATGCGCTCGGGGGCGTACGCTCGCGGCCATGAACCGAGCTGTCCTCCGCACGCTGCCGGCGCTCGGCGCCGCCGTCCTGCTGGCGGCCGGCGCGGTCGCCGTCGACCAGTCCGGGGCGAACGCCGCCGCCACGGCGGGCGAGCGCCTGCCCGATCTCGAGCAGGAGGTCCCGACCGGACTCGTGATCACGGGTGCGGCGCGTCATCCGTATTGGCGGCTCGGCTTCCGGTCCGCCGTGCGGAACGTCGGCGACGGGCCGCTGATCCTCGACGGGCGGCGACCCGCGCCGGGTGCGGCGACGATGCTCGCCGATCAGGTGATCGAGCGCGACGGAGCGCCCTCCGCGGTCGTCCCCGGCGCCGGCCGGTTGCGCTACGTGAGTTCGCCCGACCACCGGCACTGGCACCTGCTCCGCTTCGATCGCTACGAGCTGCGCCGCCCCGACGGCCGCGCCGTGGTCAAGGACCGCAAGACCGGCTTCTGCCTCGGTGACCGCTACCAGGTCCTCGGGCCCGACCTGCCCGCGCGGGCGGCCCAGCCGCTCTACCGCAGCCGCTGCGGGCTCGATCATCCGGAGCTCCTCGGCATTCGCGAGGGCATCTCCGTCGGCTATGGGGATGACTACGTCGCCAACCTCGAAGGCCAGTGGCTTCCGCTCGATGGTCTCAAGGCGGGCCGCTACGTCCTCGTGCACCGGGTCAACGCCGACGGGCGCCTGCGCGAGCGCTCGCGGGCGAACGACGCGGCCTCGCTGCTGTTCCGGCTGCGCTGGCGCCACAAGGCGCCGCAGGCGACGATCCTCGCCACCTGCCGCGCGGCGGTACGCTGCACGAAGTGAGGATCGCGCTGCTGGCAGCCTGTGCGCTGCTCGCCGTCGCGCCCGCATCTGCGAGCGCCGCGGTGCGGGTCAGGACGGTCGCCACCGGGCTCGAGATCCCGTGGGAGATCGCCTTCATGCCGGACGGACGCGCGCTCGTCACCGAGCGGCCCGGCCGGGTGCGGCTGCTCGGACGGCGTGGGCGCCTGCGGCGGGCGCCCGTGGCCTACGTGCCGGTGAGCGCCCGGGGGGAGGGCGGGCTGCTCGGCCTGGCGCTCGATCCCCGCTTCGCCGCCAACCACCTCGTCTACCTGTACTTCACGACCGCGACCGGCATGCGGCTCGAGCGCCGGCGCTGGCGGCGGTCGCGGCTCGTGCGCGAGACGACGCTCGTCGACGGCATCGAGGCCGGGTCGGTCCACGACTCGGGCCGCATCGCGTTCGGGCCCGACCGGCGGCTGTACGTCAGCACGGGAGACGCCGGCCGCGGCGAGCTGGCGCAGGACCCGCGGTCGCTCAACGGCAAGCTGCTCGCGCTCGACGCGGCTCAGTACCACGGCGGGGGACGGGCCCAACCCCGGATCGTCGCCTCGGGGCTGCGCAACTCGCAGGGGTTCGACTGGCAGCCGGGGACCGGGCGGCTGATCGCGACCGAGCACGGTCCCACCGGCTTCGACGGCCCCGAGGGCTTCGACGAGGTCAACGAACTCGTCGCCGGGCACGACTACGGCTGGCCGAGCGTCTTCGGAGCGCAAACCGATGGCGGCCGCTTCGATGCTCCGCTGCGCGTGTATCGCGAGGCGATCGCCCCGTCGGGTGCGACGTTCGTGACGCGCCGCGGGTCCCGCTGGACCGGCGACTACCTGCTGGCCGCGCTGCGAGGCCGGCAACTGCGGCGCCTGACCCTCCGCGGCGATCGCGTCGTCGCCGAGCATACGCTGCTGACGGCGCGTTACGGCCGCCTGCGAACGGTCGTCGAGGGCCCCCGCGGCGACCTCTACGTCCTGACCAGCAATCGCGACGGCCGCGGCGTCCCGACCGCCGCCGACGACCGCATCCTCCGCGTCACCCCGCCGCGGGGCTGATCGCCGTCCGCGCTCGCGCGAGCGCGCCTCGTTGTTGAGGGAGGACGGGCCGGGCGATTCGGTAGGGCCATGCACATTCACCCTGCCGAGCCCGGCGACCTGGAGATGATCGAAGGCACCCGCGAGGTCCTCGGTCTGCTCGCGGGGCGCTGGAGCGTCGACGTCATGTACCTGCTCGCCGGCGGAACCCGCCGCTACAACCAGATCTTCTACGAGGTCGGCGAGATCTCGAAGAAGACCCTCACGCAGACCCTCCGAGCCCTCGAGGGGAACGGCCTCGTGACCCGGCAGGTCCACGCCCAGTCGCCGCTGCGCGTCGACTACTCGCTGACCCCGCGCGGCTGGAGCCTGACCTCGCTGCTGATGGCCATGTACGAGTGGTCGGCCGAGAACGGGTCCGCTCCGCGACGCGGGCACCTTCGCCTGGCCGCGTGACGCCGGCCGTCGCGGCCGGCGCCATCGCGGAGCTCGTCTCAGCCGGCGGGGACCGGCGGCCAGTACCCGTTGATGGTGCGCTGGGTCTTGACGTCCTGGAACTCGGCA
>JAXDGC010000265.1:0-4516 GCA_034665245.1 Solirubrobacteraceae bacterium
CGGAGATAGCGGTCCCAGAGCGGGAAGTCGTAGACGAAGCGGTCCTGCATGAACGGCAGCCGCGGCAGGAAGCTCTCCCACACGTAGGTGAGCATCTCGTTGAAGTTGCCGGGCTTGGGCGGGCCGCCCGACGCCACGCCGCCGCCCCCGAGCAGCAGCGGGCGATCCCACACGAGCTTGTTGAGCGCCATGTAGACGAGCACCGGCACGCCCGCCCCGGCGGCGAAGCTGAACAGACCGCGATAGGCCTTCTGCCGCCACGCCAGCAGCAGGACCGCGAGTGCCGCGCCGGGCACGAACCCGGCCGCCGCGAGCTTGGAGAGGAACGCGCCCGACAGCGCGGCACCGATCAGCACCCCGAGGCGCAGCGTCAGCCCGCGCCGCCAGGCCCGGGCGATCCCATAGAACAGAATGGCGCTGCCCGCGGCGATCCCCATGTCCGGGTTGAAGACGCCCGACAGGAAGCCGAAGATCGGCTGGAACGCGGCCACGAGCCCCGCTGCCCTCCACGCCCACACCGGCCGCGGCACCAGCTCGCGCGCGAACAGGCAGACGAACAGTGCGGTCAGCCCCGCCAGCAGGACCGACGCGAGGCGCATCGCCTCGAGGCGGTCGAGCAGCGACTCCCACGGCGACAGCTTGTAGCCGACCGCGCCGAGCGCGTAGTACAGCGGCGGGTAGGCGCCGACACCGCCGTCGGCGCCCTGGCTGACGCGGCCGAGGCCGGACACGAGCGCCTTGTCGAGCCCGTCGTCCTCGACCTCCGTCCACGGTGGGTGGCCGTCGGTGTTGCCGACGACGTCGAACAGCTTGACGCCGTTGACGATCGCCAGCTCGTCCTCGGAGAGCACCGAGCCGGGGATCGGGCGCGGGACGTTGTAGGTCTCCGCGAGGAACTGGCCGTAGTAGACGTGCACGGTCTCGTCGAAGGACTGCAGCGGCGGCACGAGCAGCGACCAGGCGATGCCGTTGACCACGGCCACGAGCGCGCACAGCCACGCCGCGCGCGGCACGGTGCGGAGGCGGCGCCTCACGCGACCGCCTCGTCCTCGTCGTCGCTCACCGCGGCGCGGACCGCGAGGCCGGCCACGCCCACGACCGCGACGAGCAGGAGCCAGAACGTGAACGGCGTCGCCACGCGCGTCTTGGCCTGCGCGAAGCGGTGCGCGATCGTCGGCGCGAGCGCGAGCCAGCTCTCGCGGCCCGGCCGCATATAGGCGATCCGGAACACGCCGGGGACGGTCTTGCGACCGATCACCAGCTTGCCCTGCCCGTTGAGCTGGCCGTAGAGCTGCGCCGGCGGGCTCGCGGTCGCGCGCAGGCAGACGTCGACCCCCACCAGCGTCTTGCGCACCACCGGGATCGGGATCGCGACGAGGCCGTCCTTGTAGCCGCCGCGGCGCGAGCCGCGCGCGAGCACACGCCCGCCGCGGCGCAGCTCGGCCGTGAGCGGCGGCCCGGGCTGCCCGGCCGTCGACACGGAGACCTCGACGGTCGAGGCCTTGAAGGGCACGAGCTCGCCCTTCTGGCAGACGGGCGTGTTCGCCCTCAGCGGCGCGACGAGCTGGAGCGCGCGCACCGCGTTGCTGCCCGCGTAATGCGGCCGCGATCGCAGCAGCCCGGCGAGCAGCACCACGACGAGCGCCAGCACCGCGAGCGCCACGCCGATCTTGCTAGCGCTGCGCGGCAACCGCGTTTTCCTGCTCGATGTAGGACGAGAAGGTGTAGTAGCGCTTGACCGTCAGCGCCAGAGCGCCCCCGAGGTGCGCGATCGAGACGAGCACCAGCAGGACGACGATCGCGTGCCCCGCGCGCGGACGCAGGTTGCGGGCGGCGAGCGCGATCGCGAGGGCGAACAGCGGCAGCAGCGGCATGTAGTAGCGGCCCTGCTCGAAGATGTAGTTGCCGGCCGCGCGGAGGGGATAGCCGGCCTTCGCGATCGCGACGATCAGGCCGATCCCGAGCAGCGCGGCCACCGCGATCGGCGCCCACTGGCCGCGGCGCTCGCGCACCAGGCGGACGAGCCCGACGATCGCCGCGAGCGCGATCACGGCATAGACGATCAGCGCGCCGCGGTTGACGCCGTTGGAGAAGCCGTAGTCCGCCCAGCCGAACTTGCCGAGCCACGCCGGGACCCACAGGTCCTTCGGCGTCCACGAGGAGTGGAAGAAGTCCGTCATCTGCCCGAAGCGCGGGAACAGGTACTCGTACAGGTACACGGCGAAGCTCGAGACCTGGTGCGCCGGTGCCTGGGCCACCACCGGCGCCGCCTCCCCGCCGCCGCCCGTCAAGCCGGTCGGCAGCACCGGGCGATGCCACGGCCCGGCGTTGAGCGCGCCGTAGGCGAGCAGCGGGAGCGCCGCCGGCAGCACCGCGGCCGCGCCGTGCGCGAGCGTGCCGCGCCGGCCGCGCGCGCGCTCGCGCCACAGCAGCAGCGCCACGCCCGCCAGCCAGCCGGGGACGAAGCCGAGCGCCGCGACCTTGGTCAGCAGCGCGCCCGACAGCAGCAGCCCGAGGCCGATCGCCAGCCGCACGCTCAGCCCGCGCCGGAACGCCCGCGCGAACAGCCAGAACATCGCCACGCCGATCGGGATCAGCAGGGCGTCGGGGTTGACCCCGCCGGAGATGAAGGTGAACAGCGGCTGGTAGGCGCAGATCAGCGCGATCGCCAGCGCCAGGTAGCGCCGTTCGGGGAACAGCTCGAGCAGGAAGAGGAAGACCCCCAGCACCGCGAACCCGGCGAGCAGCGCCGAGACGGCGCGCATCGGCGTGATCGCGTCGAGCGTCGAGCCGCCCTCCGCGGTGACCGCGCGGTAGACCGGCGCCATCGCGGCGTAGTACGCGGGTGGGTAGTCCGCCACCGGCAGGTACCACGCGAGGTTCTTGCGGCTCGGCTTGGTCGCGAGCCGCGCGGCGGCCACCGCGTCGTCGGAGGCGAACCACGGGGGTCGTGCGTCGCGGCGGAAGTTGACGTGGGTGACGTTGACGCTGTCGACCACGACGTTGAGCTCGGGCGAGAGCGACGAGCCGATCGGCTGCGGCGGCTGCCCCTTCTCGACCAGGTCCTGCACGTAGGCGAGGTGCGCGGGCTCGTCGGGGATCTGGAGCGCGGGCGTGAACAGGCTCCAGGCGAGCGCGTTGAGCGTCCCGACCGCGTACAGCGCGACGAGCACCCGCCGCCGCTTCGAGCCGCCGCCCTTGATGAGCAGCGTCGCCGCGAGCACGAGCGCGCCGAGCAGCAGCACCGCGCTCGCCGCGGCCCGCCACGAACCGCCGAACGCGCCCCGCAGCCGCCCGATGCGAGCGGCGACGACGGGGATCATGTCGAACGCGGTCTCCTTGCCTTCGCGGTAGAAGGTCAGGCAGAGGGAGCCCTTGACCGGACGCCCGTCGATGCTCATCCCGTTGTTCGAGAGGTCGCCGTAGAGCGGCAGCGGGCCGCCCGAGGTGCGCACGCAGACGTCGGCCTCCTCGTCTCGTCGCAGGGTCTTGTCGAGCGTGACGAGCGTGGCGCCGCCCACGCCCGGGCGCACGGCCGCCGATCGCGTCGCCGCGGCGACGCCGCCCGCCACGCGCGGCCGGAGGCGGACCGAGACGGCCTTGGACGGCGTCGGGCTCAGCAGCTCGACGGCGCCGGTGCCGGCCGGCACGCGCGCCGCCTGGCAGACCTCGCCGGCGGGCTTGACCGTGGTGATGACCGCCTGCGGGAACACGTAGGTGATCCCCGCGACGCGCGGCTCGGCGGTCCCGAACAGCGCGTACGCCACGAGCCCGATCACGACGACGGCCGCGACCGCGAGGGCCGCGAGCAGGGGGGCACGGCGGCGAGCGGATGCGCGCGCCGCCGGCCGCGACGGTTCCGCGGCGGGCTCGAGTGTCGTCTGGCCGGACACGGCGAGTGGATGAGCCTAGATGGTCGCTCGCCGCGGCCGTCGATACCCTGAACCACCGAAACTCGCGCCATGCAGCGCCGTTTCACCGTTGCCATGCCTGGCCATCTCGCCATCGTCCCCGCCTACAACGAGTCCGCGTCGATCTCGCGCGTCGTCGACGAGCTGCGCCTGCACGCGCCCGGCTTCGACGTCGTCGTCGTCGACGACGGCTCCACGGACGACACCGCCGACCGCGCCCGCTCCGCCGGCGCCGAGGTCCTCCGCCACCCCTACAACCTCGGCATCGGCGGCGCCGTGCAGTCGGGCTACATGTACGCCGCGGAGCGCGGGTACGAGGTCGCGGTGCAGGTCGACGGCGACGGCCAGCACGACCCGCGCTGCCTCGACTACATGCTCGAGCAGCTCAACGGGCACCCTGAGCTCGACATGGTCACCGGCTCGCGCTTCCTCGCCGCCGACGGCGACGGCTTCCGCTCCTCCGCCCCGCGCCGGCTCGGCATCCGGATCTTCTCGTGGGTGCTGTCGCGCATCGTCGGCCAGCAGGTGACCGACCCGACGTCGGGCCTGCGCATGGCGGGCCGCCGCGGCATCGAGCTGTTCGCCCGCGACTACCCGCACGACTA
>JAXDGC010000266.1:0-4142 GCA_034665245.1 Solirubrobacteraceae bacterium
CTCATCCAAAGCTGGTCACAGGGGCGGGAACGCTCGTGACCATCGGCGGGCTGGCGTGGGTGCTGGCCGGGAGATGGGGCAAGTTCGCGGACGCTGCGGTGGGCGCGTCGGGCTGGTTGCTGGCTGCGGCCGTGGTGCTGCACATCGCTTCGTTGGTGGCGCGCAGCGAAGCGTGGCATCTCAGCGTCCACGCCGCGGGCGGGACGGTGGCGCGCAGGCGCCTGTACCGGGCCGCGAGCGTCGGCTACGTCGGCAACATCATCAACGGCGAGCTCGGCTTCGCGCTGCGCATCGCATCGCTGCGACGCTCGGCTCGGGAGGAGGTCCCGAGGATCGCGACGTTGGCCGCGACCGAGGTGCCGTTGATCGTCGTGGAGGGGACGCTGGCGACGCTGACCTGCTTCACGCTGGTCGGGCCGCTGGGACTCCCGTGGTGGGCACCGCTCGCGGCCTTCGTCCTAATGCTCGCCATCAGCCTCGCGCTGAGGCGCTTCGTGCGCCGAAAGCCCGCGGGGTGGCGCACCGGACTGTCGGTGCTCGGTGACGGCGCTGCGTGCGCTCGCATGGCCGTCTTCGTCGCGCTGGCCGTGAGCGGGCAGGTCGCCCGCAACTGGCTGATGCTGCAGGCCAGCGGCATTCACGCATCGATCTTCGACGCCACGGCCCTGCTGATCGCCGTCTCAGTGCTGGGCGCGCTGCCCGTCGGCCCCGGCGTCGGCGCCGCCGCCGCGGTCCTGATCCTCGGCGAGCAGGGCGTGGTGGGGGTCAGCGCAGCCGGCGTCCTGCTCACGGCCACCGGCTCGGCCGGGGCGCTGGCCTACGGCGCGTGGGCCTACGTGGATCGCCGCTGGAGCCAACGATCGCGGGACCCGGTGGGGGCGGCAGCGTCGCCGGCGGGTGGGGAGGGTGGCTTCCTGCGTCGCCACCGGCGCGCGGTCACAGCGGTGCTCGTCGGCGCTGCGATCGTCGGGTTCATTCAGTTCGTCCTCCCGCAGGTGAGCGCGCTGGGTCCCACCCTCCACAGGCTGCGGGGGGCCGACCCCAGGTGGCTCGGGGCCGGGGTCGTGTTCGAGGCGCTGTCTCTCGGCGGTTACGTCGCGCTCTTCCGGACGGTCTTCTCGTGTCACGGCGCACGCATCGGGTGGAAGACGAGCTACCAGATCACGATGGCGGGAGTCGTTGCGACCAAGCTGTTCGCGGCGGCCGGGGCCGGTGGGCTCGCGCTGACGGTCTGGGCGCTGCGCGCGTCGGGGCTCGACGCACGCACCGTCGCCAGACGGATGCTGACCTTCGAGTTCTTTCTCTACGGCGTGTACGCCGGGACGCTCGTCGTCGTCGCGATCGGTCTGCGCGCCGGACTGTTCGCCGGCAGCGCGCCGTGGACGCTGACCGTCGCGCCCGCGATCCTCGGAGGCACGGCCATCGTGGCATTGCTCTCGGTACGCGCCCTGCCCGATGACTTCGCGCGCCGCCGCAGACCGCTCGGCGGCGCCCGGCGCGGACAGCGCCTGCGGGCGCGCCTCGCGAGCGCGCCGTCGGCGGTTCGCGACGCGCTCGGCATCGCGTTCTCGCTGATCAGCGAGCGCAAGCCCGGGCTGATCGGGGCGGTTGCGTACTGGGGCTTTGACATCGCCACGCTCTGGGCGTGCTTTCACGCTTTCGGCCACCCCCCGCCGGTCGCGGTGATCGTGGTGGCCTATTTCGTCGGGGCACTCGCCAACGCGCTGCCCCTACCGGGCGGACTCGGCGGCGTCGAGGGCGGGACGATCGGCGCGTTGCTCGCCTTCGGCACGCCCGCCAGCCTCGCGATCCTGGCGGTCCTCTCCTACCGCCTCATCTCGTTCTGGCTGCCGACAGTCCCGGGTGCGGCCGCGTATCTCCAACTGCGTCGGACCGTCGGTCACTGGAGGGATGAGACCGAGGGCACACGCCGGCAACCGGCTCCCCCGCCGCGCGGTCAGTCCTCAGGCGCGGAGAGACCGAGCGCGGCGACGCTCGCGGACTCCGGCCTTCGCGCCGAGTAGTGCTTGCCCCCGCGGCCCGCTGAGCGGTACGGTGCCATCGGCGGCGGCTCGTCAGCACGGAGATGAACATGCAGCGACGCGTGACCGCGACCCTGATTGCCCTGAGCGCCTGCGGGGCGCTACCCGCCACGGCGCTTGGCGCTGAGGCGTGGCTCCGACCGGAGCCGCTCGCCGCGGCGGGGACCTTCAACGACCAGGCTCGGCTCGCCACCAACTCGCCGGGCGTCGCGGCCGTGATCTGGACGGAGTTCGCGAACGGCCGCGACCCGCGCTTCCGCATCCGCGTCTCGTCGCGGGAGCCCGGCAAGGCGTGGGAGCCGTCCGAGCGGCTCTCGGGCGCGGGCGAGGCCGGGGCCGGCGCGGTCGGCGTGGACCCTCAGGGCCGGATCACGGCGGTGTGGGACGAGGCGAACAAGGTGATGTGGGCGAACAAGGCGCCGGGACATCCGTGGACGGCGGCGCAGGCGATCCCGGACGCCGACGGCAACAAGCCGGATCTGTTCATCGCGTCCGACGGCACGGCCACCGCGGTCTGGCAGAAGGGCACCACCGCCGACACGCTCGTCATCCGCACCGCGCGCCGGCCGCTCGGCGGCTCGTGGTCGGCGGTCGAGACGATCTCGCCGACGTGGTCGTACAGGGCGCACATCGAGGGAGACACCGCGGGCGACGTCACGGTGTCCTACACGCACGACATCAGCGGTGGCAGCCAGCGCCACATCTATGCGGTCGACCGGCCCAACAGCGGTCCCTGGGGCACGCAGACCCCGGTCGCGGGGCCGGCGATCACGGACAACATCTCCGACCTCGTGGTCGCGCCCAACAGCGGACGCGCCGCGGTGTTCTGGCAGGACGGCTCGACCAGCGATCCTCTGGCCGCGCGCACGCGCGCCGCGGGGACGGCCTGGAGCGCGGGCACGACGACGCAGATCTCCGGCGGCACGGCCGGTCGCCTCGACCTGGACGAGCGCGATCGCGCGGCGGTCGACGGCACGGGCCTCGTCACCGCGGCGTGGATCGCGGGCCACAAGGTGCTGACGGCCTACCGGGCCGAGTCGGCGCCCGACTGGACCGCACCGACCCCGCCCGCGGTGATCGACCCCGGCAACGGGACGACCGAGCTCGGTTCCCTGCAGATCGCCTCCAACGCCTTCGGCCGCGCGGTGGGCACGTGGACGGCGACGGGAGATGCGAATCGATGGTCGCTCCGGGGCCCGGGCCCGGGGGCGCCGTGGTCGGCGCCGAAGGCGATCGACGGAGTGCCGGCCGACGCGGCCGGGCTCGACCTGGCGGTCGACGGCACCGGCCGGATCATCTACGTATGGCTCGCGGCGGACGCGAACGACGACAACGTCTCGTCGCTGGCGATCTCGACCTACGGCAACCCGCTGAGCAGCCCGCAGCCGCCGGCGCCGCCCGGCCCTGCGCCTTCGGCGAGCCCATCGGGAGGAGGCAGCTCGTCGGGCGCGGGGCCTCCCTCAGGCGCGGCCCCCGCTGCTCGAGCGAAGCTCCTGCGCCCGCCCACGATCAGGCGCGGCGTGGCTTTCGTCGTCACGATGCCCGCCGCCGGGACGGCCCGCATCCTCATCGCCCGCGCAGGTGGCGCCCGACGCGCCGCGGCATCCGCGGCGAAGTTTCGCCGAGTGGGGGTCGTCCCCGTCAAGCTGAGGCAGGGCCGCAACGTCGTGCGTGTCCGGCGCGTGAAGAAGCGCAGACTCGTCCGCGGCAGGTACCGCGCGACGATCACGCCGAAGGTCGGGAGTCAGACGCTCAAGCCCATCAACCTGAGCTTCAGGATCCGCGGCTGATTCGGCGTCAGGTCTGGTCCTCGACGAGGTGCTCCTCGGCCCAGAGCGTGATCTGCCCGAGAGCGGGCAGCAGCGCCTTGCTGCGGTCGGTCAAGGCGTAGGAGACGGCGAGCGGCGGTCCCTCGTCGACGGTCCGGGTGATGAGGCCCGCCGCGGCGAGGTCGGAGAGCCGGTCTGACAGGACCGAGTCGGAGATCCCGTCGATCGCGCGCGAGAGCTCACGGAAGCCGGCGGGGCCGTTGCGCAGGGTGCCGAGGAGCACGCCGTTCCAGCGCTTGCCGAGGAACTCGAACGCGCGTCCCAGCGCGGC
>JAXDGC010000267.1:0-5080 GCA_034665245.1 Solirubrobacteraceae bacterium
GATCTCCTCCTGGTCCACGCGGACCGTCCCCGTCATGGGGACCGTCTTGGCGTTGTGGACCAGATCGTCCAGCTTGTCGATGAGTACGAGGACGTCCATGGGCGCTCCTGGTTTCGTCAGCGGGCGAGAGCTTCCTGCAATCGCGCCGCCACCTCCTCGGGCACGAGGGAAGAGACATCGCCCCCGAAGGTGGCGATCTCCTTGACTCCGCTCGAAGACAAGAAACTGTACTGCGGCGACGCCATCAGGTAGACCGACTCGACATCGGCGGCCAGATGGCGGTTGAGCTGGTTCATCTCCAGCTCGTACTCGAAGTCCGAGATCGCGCGCAATCCCTTGACGATCGCCTTTGCCCCGACGGCCCGCGCGTAGTCGACGATCAGCACGTCGAAGGTCTCGACCCGCACGTTCGGCAGATGGCGCGTCGCGGCCTCGATGAAGCCCACCCGCTCCGCGACCTCGAAGACCCCCTTGGACTTCCGCACCGACGCATTGACGACCGCGACGATCAGCTCGTCGAACATCACGCTGGCGCGCGTGATGACGTCGATGTGGCCGTTCGTGATCGGGTCGTAGGACCCGGGACAGACGGCGATGCGGTTATCGGGAGTCATGGATGCGGATGAGGGTGTCGCCGTAGCGGCGCTCGTCTTTCAACGGGAGGTCGAGTGGCAGCGGTGCCCGGTGATCGCTCTCGCTAATCACGAGCGCGGAGGGAGCCAGCACCGCCGGCAATGCCTCCGACAACTCGCGCCCGAGGCGCTCTGCCTGGCGATATGGCGGATCGAGGAGGACGAGATCGTATTGACGAGTCTCCCCCGCTGCCGCGCGGAGGAACCGCAGCGCGTCGGAGCGGCGCACCTCCGCCTCGCCGGCGAGCGCCTCCAGGTTGGCCCTGACGGCCGTCACCGAGGCCGGCGCGGAATCGACGAACGTCGCGCTGGCGGCGCCACGCGAGAGCGCCTCGAGGCCGAGCGCGCCGGACCCCGCGAAGAGGTCGAGCACCCGCGCGTCCTGCACGAACTCGCCCAGGATCGAGAACAGCGCCTCGCGCACGCGGTCCGCGGTCGGGCGCGTCGCGGCGCCCTTCGGCGAGGTCAGGCGCCGGCCGCCCCAGCGGCCCGCGATCACCCTCACGCCGGGATCGGCTCCAACGCCTCCGACCCGTAGGCGGCGTGCACGGCGTCGTCGATCAGCACGTGCTCGGGCAGCCGCAGATCGGGGTCGGAGTCGAGCAGCGTGCGCGCACGCATCCGCGCCCGCTCGAGCAGCTCGGCGTCCTCCGGCAGCCGCGCGATCTTGAACTGGGCGAGCCCGGACTGCCGCGTGCCGAGCATCTCCCCCTCGCCCCGCAGCTCGAGATCGATCTCGGCGAGCTTGAAGCCGTCGCGGTGCTCGGCGAGCGCACGCAGCCGCGGCGACTCCTTGGGCCCGAACAGCACGCAGACCGACGCGTGCTCGCCGCGGCCGATGCGCCCGCGCAGCTGGTGCAGCTGCGAGATGCCGTAGCGCTCGGCGTTCTCGACCAGCATCACGCTCGCGTTGGGGACGTCGATCCCGACCTCGATCACCGTCGTCGCGACGAGCACGTCGGCGCCGCCCCCGGCGAAGGCGGCCATCGCCTCCTGCTTCTCGCGCGGGCGCTTCTGGCCGTGCAGCAGCACGACGCGGAAGTCGCGCAGCTCGGTCGCCTGCAGGCGCTCGAACTCCGCCGTCGCGGCGCGCGCCTGCAGCGCCTCGGACTCCTCGACCAGCGGGCAGACGACGAACGCCTGGCGGCCGGCCCGCAGCTCCTCGCGGATGCGCTCGTAGGCCCGCGCGCGCTCACGCTCGCTCGACGCCACGTAGGTCTCGATCGGGCGACGGCCCGCCGGCAGCTCGCGCAGCACGGTCATGTCGAGGTCGCCGTAGGCGGTAAGGGCGAGCGTGCGCGGGATCGGCGTGGCGGTCATGTGCAGCACGTGCGGCGACAGCGAGGTCGGCGCCTTGCGGTCCAGCGCGCGCCGCTGGTTGACGCCGAAGCGGTGCTGCTCGTCGACCACCACGACCGCCAGGCGCTCGAACTCGACCGACTGCTCGATCAGGGCGTGGGTGCCGACGAGCAGGCGCAGCTCGCCGGTCGCGAGCTTGCCGAGCAGGTCGGTGCGCCGCGCGCCGGGCGTCGAGCCGGTCAGCAGCGCGGCCTGCACGAGCTCGCCCGGCATCAGCCGCTGCAGCGTCTGGAAGTGCTGCTCGGCGAGCGTCTCGGTGGGCGCCATCAGGGCGGCCTGCGCGCCCTGCTCGACCGCGCGCAGCATCGCGTAGAGCGCGACGACGGTCTTGCCCGACCCGACCTCCCCCATCAGCAGCCGCTGCATCGGGCGATCGCGGGCGAGGTCCTCGTCGACGGTCTCCATCGCGTGGCGCTGGTCGTTCGTAGGCGTGAACGGCAGCGAGTCGGCGAGCCAGCGCCGCGTCAGCTCGCCGGGCGGCTCGAGCGGCTCGGCGCGCGCGCCCTCGCGGCGGCGCGCGCGGCGGCGCAGCAGCGCGATCTGGAGCAGCATCAGCTCCTCGAACGCGAGCCGTCGGCGGCCGCCCTCGTGGTCGCCGAAGTGCGCGG
The DNA here is from genome assembly GCA_034665245.1 of Solirubrobacteraceae bacterium. GTDB lineage: Bacteria > Actinomycetota > Thermoleophilia > Solirubrobacterales > Solirubrobacteraceae > DASQFQ01. Next base: position 2,600 of record JAXDGC010000267.1, read on the forward strand.
CGTCGAGCGCCGCGGCACGGTCGGGCAGGCGCTCGAGCGTGCGAAGCCGCGCGGGCAGCGGCTCGAGCGCCTCCTGGGCGGCGCCGCGCCATTGGCGCGCGAGCGCGAGGATCTGCGTCGAGGACAGGCCCTCCGTCGCCGGATAGGTGGCCATCTCCCCGGCGTCGCCGACCGCCTCGCCCGTCGGCGCGTGAAAGGAGACGCGGAAGCGGTTGCGGCCCTGGTACTTGCCCTGCAGCAGCAGGCGCGTCCCCGGCCGGTACTTGCGCTCGAGCCAGGGCTGGTTGAAGAACGTCGCCTTCATCGTCCCCGTCGCGTCGGCGACCACGGCCTCGACCAGCGGCTTCATCTTGCGCGTGCGGACCGAGCGGCTCGTGATCGAGCGGACCTCGGCGACCACCGTCGCGGTCTCGTCGATCGCGAGCTGGCCGATCGTGCGCGCCTCCTGGCGGTCGCGCGGCAGGTGCTCGAGCAGGTCGCCGACCGTCAGCAGCCCGAGCCGCTCCGCACCCTTGGCGGCGGGCGCGGGCTCGACGGGCAGCGGCGTGGCGAGCCGGGACGGCCGCGGGTAGCGCGGCGGGCCGGCGGCGTGGAGGTCGTCGCCGGCGAGCGCCTCGGTGGTGGCGAACGCCCGGATCACGAGGTCGATTGTGACCTGCCGGGCGGTCGACGAAGGTCAGAGGAGGTGGGTTCGAGACCGAGTCGGCCACTCGGGCCCGACTCCTACCCGGCCGCCGTTGACGTTCGCCCCGCGCCCTCCTACTCCGCCGAGATCAGCCACCAGTAGCTGGGCTGCCCGCCATAGGAGTACTCGAGCTCGACCTCGGCCGGCGCGAGCGCGGTGACCGCGGCCTGGTCGAGCGGTACGCCGTCGCCGGCGATCAGCGTCACCAGCTCGGCGTCGCGGGCGAGCGAGCCCAGCACGGCCTCGAGCGTGGCGGCGGGCTCGCCCCAGGCCACGAGCTCCTCCTCCACGAAGCCGACGGCCTCGCCGCGGACGAAGCGCTCGGAGGTGTCGTCGCGGGCCGCCTCGGTGACGGACCCGGTGCGCACGTGGGCGAGCGCGTCGGCCATCGCGGCGGCGTTCGCCTCCGCCCCGCTGGCGGGATCGAGCGCGACCGCGGCGGCGAGCCCCGCCTGCTGGGAGCGCGTGCGCACGACGCAGACCGTCTTGTCCGAGAGCTCCGCGGCGCGCTCGGCGGCCATGATCACGTTCGGCGAGTTGGCGAGCACGACCACCTGCTCGGCGGGCGCGCCGTGGATGCCGGCCAGCAGGTCATAGGTCGAGGGGTTGAGCGTCGGGCCTCCGTCGAGCGCCAGCGCGCCGAGCGAGCCGAACAGCGCGGCCATGCCGTCCCCCGCGACCACGGCGAGCGCCGCGCAGGTCGAGACGCGCGCGCCGTCGCCGTCTCCGACGCGCGCGGACCGCTCCGCCATCTGCAGCCGCATGTCGGCCACGTCGAGCCGCGAGACCGACCCCGTGCCCTCGAACAGGCCCGTGGCCAGCTCGGGGTCGTCCGTGTGGACGTGGACCTTGAGCGTGTGGCGGTCGCCGACCACGAGCACGGAGTCGCCGATCGCCTCGAGCTGCGGTATCCACGGCCCGGGATCGAGGTCGTCGCCGATCACGGCGAAGTTCGTGCAGTAGCGGAAGCTCGAGGAGTGGTGCTGCGGATGCGTTACGCGCGCCGGTGCGTGGTGCTCGAGCGGCGGCGGGTCGGCGCCGCGCAGGGCGGCGATGACCCCGGCGAACATCACCGTGAGCCCGTAGCCTCCGGCGTCCACGACGCCCGCGTCCCGCAGTACCGGCAGCAGGTCGGGGCCGCGCTTGACGGACTCCTCGCCGGAGGCGAGCGCGCGCTCGAGCAGCTCGGCGAGCAGCGTGTCCTGCTCGTCGGCTTGGCTCTCGTCCGTCAGCCGCGTCTGCGGCATGTGGGCGAGCTCGGTCGCCACGCGGTGCGCCATCTCGCGCACGACGGTGAGGATCGTGCCCTCCGCGGGGGCCCGCACCGACCCGTAGGCGCGGTCGGAGGCCCGCGCCATCGCCGCGCCGATCAGCACCGGGTCCACCAGCTCGCCGGGGCGGGAGATCAGCTCCTCGGCGGCGCCGCGAATGAGCTGCGACAGGATCACGCCGGAGTTGCCGCGAGCGCCCAGGAGCGCGGCCCGCGCGACCGAGTCGACGATCTGCTCGCGGCCGATCTCGTCCAGCGGGCCCTCATGCTCGGAAAGACGGTTGAGCTCGTCGAGGACGGCGCGCAGCGTCAGCGCCATGTTGTCGCCGGTGTCGCCGTCGGCGACCGGGAAGACGTTGAGGTCGTTGACCTCTTCCCGGCGTGCCTCGAGCTCGCCGTGGGCGCCCTCGACGACGGTGCGGAACCGGAGAAGGCTGGGATCGGCCACGGCTGAAGCCGGGCCGCCTATGCCTTCGTGATCTTGCCCGCCTTGAGGCAGCGCGTGCAGACGTACACGCGCTTCGGA
>JAXDGC010000268.1:0-7590 GCA_034665245.1 Solirubrobacteraceae bacterium
CCTCGACCGCGATGTCCATCGCCGAGTTGCCCATCCCGAGGACGACGACCGTCTTGTCACGGAAGAAGTCCGGGTCGTCGCCCTTGTAGTCGTGCGAGTGGATCTGCACGCCCTCGAAGTCCTCGGCCCCGGGGAAGGCGGGCTCGGGCCAGCGGGCGTCCCAGTGGTGGCCGTTGGCGACGAGCAGCGCGTCGTAGCGGTGCGTCTCGCCGTTCTCCAGCGCGATCTCCCAGACGCCGTCGGGGCGCCGCGCGGCGTGCTCGACGCCGGTCTGGAAGCGGATCCGGTCGCGGACGCCGAAGTGGTCGACGTAGTCGTCGAAGTACTTGGCGATGTGGGTGTGGTGCGGGAAGTCGGGATAGGACTTGGGCATCGGGAAGTCCGTGTACTCCATGCGCTCGCGCGAGGTGTTGATGTGCAGCGAGCGGTAGGCGGAGGACATCCCGTTGGAGTTGCCCCACACCCAGTTGCCGCCGATACGGTCGGACTTCTCGTAGGCGGTGACGTCGAAGCCGCGCGCCGCGAAGGTCTTGACGGCGGCGATGCCGGAGGAGCCGGCGCCGATGACGCAGGCTGTGGGGAGGAAGCTCATGGCCTGGAGCCTACCCCGAAAGTGACGCTGGTGTCACCTTTTCTTACCAGCAAGGATGACGCCGATGGCGGTCGATCCCGAAGCGGCGGAGGTCAAGGCGTCCGGAGGCGTGGTGTGGCGGCGCGGCGACGATGGCGTCGAGATCGTCATGGTCCACCGCCCGCGCTACGACGACTGGTCGCTGCCCAAGGGCAAGCTCGACGAGGGCGAGAGCTGGGAGGAGGCCGCGCTGCGGGAGGTCGAGGAGGAGGTGGGGCTGCACTGCCGCCTCGGCCCCGAGCTCGAGCCGACCTCCTATGAGGACCGGAAGGGCCGCGCCAAGGTCGTGCGCTACTGGCTGATGGAGCCGGAGGACGACCCGGGCTTCGAGCCCAACGACGAGGTCGACGAGATCCGCTGGCTGCCGCCCGGGGACGCCGCCGCCGAGCTCTCCTATCCCCACGACGCCGAGCTCGTGCGCCAAGCGGCAGAGCGACTCGCGTGAACCGCGAGCGCTTCCCCGGCCTCGCGGCGACGAGCTGGGCGCGGCTCGACGGGCCCGCGGGCACGCAGATGGTCGACACGGCGATCGAGGCGATGGACGCCTGGATGCGCTCGGGCCGCGGGGCCAACCACGGTGGCGCCTTCGCGGCGGCGCACGCGACCGACGAGCTCGTCGCATCGGCGCGCGCGAGCGCGGGCGCGCTGCTCGGCGCGCCGCCCGGCGAGATCGTGTTCGGCTTCAGCATGACCGCGCTGACGATGGCGTTCGCGGGCGCGGTCGGGCGCACGCTCGGCCCCGGCGACGAGGTGGTCTGCACGCGCCTGGACCACGACGCCAACGTCCGCCCGTGGGTCATCCACGCCGAGCGCGCGGGCGCGACCGTGCGCTTCGCCGAGCCCGACCCGGAGACGCTCGAGCTGCCCGCCGGCGCGGTCGAGGCCGTCCTCTCGGAGCGCACGCGCTGGGTCGCGGTCACGCACGCCTCCAACGCCGTCGGCACGATCCCCGACCTCGCCGGCATCGTCGCGGCCGCGCACGCCGCCGGCGCGTACGTCTACGTCGACGCCGTCCACGCCGCGCCGCATCGTCGCCTCGACGTCCTCGCGCTCGGCTGCGACGCGCTGGCGTGCTCGGCCTACAAGTGGTTCGGCCCGCACATCGGCGTCCAGTGGGCGCGGCCCGACCTGCTCGCCGAGCTGCGCCCCGACAAGCTCCTGCCCTCCCCCGACACGGTCCCCGATCGCTGGGAGAACGGCACGCTGCCGTTCGAGGCGCTGGCGGGCGTCGCCGCGGCCGCGGACTACACGCGCGACATGGACTGGGCCGCGGTGCGCGCGCACGAGGACGCGCTGCTCGCCGCCGCGCTCGACGGCCTCGACGCCATCCCCGGCGTGACCGTCTACGGCCGCGCGCGCGACCGCACCTCGACGCTGATGTTCAACGTCGAGGGCCGCAGCTCCGCCGAGGTCGCCGCGGTCCTGTCCGGGAGCGAGGTCGCGGTCTGGGACGGCAACTACTACGCCTACGAGCTCGAGCGCCTCCTCGGCCTCGACCCCGACGGCGCCGTCCGCGCGGGCTTCGTGCACTACAACGACGAGGACGACGTCGAGCGGCTGCTCGCCGCGGTGCGCGCGCTCTAGCGCCGGGGGTGGCGGTCGTCGTGCACGCCGGGGTCCACGAGGCCGCCGCCGCGGCGGCGGCGGATGACGTAGACGATCAGCACGGAGAACACGAGGGCGCCGAGGAAGCCGGGCGCGGCGCGGCCGCCTGAGATCGCGTAGACGATGATCCCGGCGATGAACGTGCCGGCGAGGCCGACGACGATCGTCTGGGGGATCGTCATCGGATCCTTGCCCGGCAGCGCGAGGCGGGCGAAGGCCCCGACGATCAGGCCCTGGAGGGCCAGCAGGAGGAGGAAGGCGATCAGGCTCACGGCCCGAGCCTACCCGCGCGTCGCCCGCACACGCGCGAAGCCCGTGCGGTAGCCCCGGCGGCTGGCGCGCACCCGGTAGCGGCGCACCCGCTCGAGCCCGCGGCGCTTGCGCAGGATCGCGCGGCCGCGGCGGCCCGTGCGTGCGCTCACCCCCGCCACGCGGACGCGGGCGCCGCGGACGGCGACGCGGCGACCCGCACGCAGCGCGGTCACGCGCACGCGCAGGCGCACGGGGCGGCCCGCCCGCACCCGCCTGGGGCGGACGGTGACGCGCAGCCTCGGACGCGGCCCGCCGGGTCGCCCCGGGGAAGCGCCGGCGCCCGGCCGCACCCCGAGCGCGCCGTCGGCCAGCGTCCCCATGCGCATCCGCTGCGGGTGGTCGCCGACGTGGACGCTGCCGACCTCCCGCTCGGAGGCGTAGGAGATCACCGACACGCGGTCGTCGCCGCTGAAGGACACGAAGCAGTAGCGGCCGTCGCGCGAGTTGGTCGCCCAGTAGGGCTTCTGGCCGAAGGCGGCGAGCCGGTAGGCGAAGGTGTCGCGCCGCACGATCGCCGCGTAGTCGGACATCGTCCCGGCCGCGCACAGCTTCGTGCCCTCGGGGTTCATGGCGAGGCCGTGATGGGCCGAGTCGAGCAGGTAGTCCTCGCGGCGCTTCTTCGCGGCCTCGTCGGAGAGCGGCAGCCGCGCGAGGCGCAGCACCTTGTCGTGGACGAGGTCGTACTCGACGAACCCGTGGAAGAAGGAGACCTGGAAGTAGACCTTGCGCTCGTCGGGCGAGAGCGCCATCGGGCGCACTGCGGAGCTCATGTCCGGATAGCCCGCCTCCGCGAGCTTCTGGCCCATGTCGAGCCGTTTGAGCACCTTCAGCGTGCGCGCGTCGACGACCTCGAAGACCCGCTCGCCCTTCGTGCCGTCCATCGCCGGCTCGTCGAACGGCGTGTACACCGTCCCGATCGAGGCGTGGTAGATCAGCTTGCCGTCGCGCGAGTAGTTGTTCTCGTGCGGCTGGTCGCCGGAGGCGAACTCGCCCGCGCTCCTGCCGGTGGCGGTGTCGATGACGTGGACCTTGCGCGCCGTGGAGGCCGATACGAGCAGGCGGCGCCCGTCGGGCGAGATCGCCATGTGGTCGGCGCGGTAACCCTCGACCGGGAAGCGCCAGACGATCTTCGCGGTCCGCAGGTCGAAGGCGACGACGTCCGCCAGGCTCGGCCGCGAGACGTAGAGGAAGCGGCCGTCGTGGGAGGAGAACATGTCGTCGACGAACTGGTCGTGGCCCTCGCCGACCTCGTTGCGAATGGCGAGGAAGTAGCCGTAGCGATCCGGGCTGCTCTGGATCTCAGCCAGGCGCTGCGCCTTGTCGGGCACGATGTCGATCCGCGCGAGCTTCTGGAAGGAGTGCGGGTCGACGACGTCGGCGGTCCCGTCCCAGTTGTTGCCGACGTAGAGCACGTCGCGGGGCGCCGCGGACGCCGGCGCAGCCGCCGCGGCGGCGGTGATGATGACAGCCAGAATCCGGAGCGGGAGGCGCATGGCGGCGAACCATACCCGCGTCCCGGGAGGGCCGGCCCCGGTCAGCCGGAGCCCCTCCACTTGCGCTCGAACGGCAGGCGCCAGTGCCGCGGCGCGATCAGGTCGTCGATCTCGTCGGGTCCCCAGGAACCTTGGGCGTACGGTCGCAGCGGCGGGGGCTGCTCGAGCAGCGGCGCGGAGATCTCCCACAGCCGCTCGACGCCTTCGGCGGTCGTGAAGAGCGTGCGATCACCGGTCATGGCGTCGTGGATGAGCCGCTCGTACGCCTCCAGCGCGTCCTTGTGCTGCGGGGTCTCGCCGAGCGAGAACTGCATGCTCGCCTTCTCGAGATGCATGCCCCGCCCGGGCCGCTTGCCGTAGAACGACAGCGAGAGCCGCGGCGTGTCGGCGAGGTCGAAGGTGAGGTGGTCCGGCCCGGCGCCGCCCACGCCCGCGTCAGCCGGGAACATCGACTTGGGCGGCTCGCGGAAGGCGATGCTGATCACGCGAGCGCTCTCGGCCATGCACTTGCCGGTGCGCAGGAAGAACGGGACGCCGGCCCAGCGCCAGTTGTCGACCCGCACGCCCGCGGCGATGAACGTCTCCACGTCCGAGTCGGGCGCGACACCCTTCTCGTCGCGGTAACCCTCGTACTGGCCCCGCACGACATGCTCGGGCTCGATCGGCATCAGCGACCGGAAGACCTTGAGCTTCTCGTCGACGAGCGCGCGCGGCTCGAGCGACGGCGGCGGCTCCATCGCCACGACGGCGAGCACCTGCAGCAGGTGCGTGACGATCATGTCGCGGAAGGCGCCCGTCCCCTCGTAGAACTCACCGCGCGAGCCGACGGCGAGCGTCTCGGGCACGTCGATCTGCACGTGGTCGATGTGCTCGCGGTTCCACAGCGGCTCGAGGAAGCCGTTGGCGAACCGCAGAGCCAGCATGTTCAGCGCCGCTTCCTTGCCCAGGAAGTGGTCGATCCTGAAGATCTGATCCTCGGCGAACACCTCGTGCACCGTTTCGTTGAGCTCGCGCGCCGAGCTCAGATCCGTGCCGAACGGCTTCTCCATCACCACCCGCGCGCGCTCCGCAAGCCCGGCCTCGCCGAGCGTGCGCACGATCGGGCCCGCGGCGGACGGGGGCACCGACAGGTAGTACAACCGGCGGGCCTCATCGCCGATCGCCTCCTCGGCGCGCGCCACACCCGCGGCCAGCGCGTCGGCTTTGGACGGCACGTAGTGGAGCCGCTCACTGAACGTCCGCCAGTTGTCGTCGTCGACCTCCATGCGGCAGAACTCGCGCAGCGCCTCGCGGACGTGGTCGCGGAACGCATCGTCGTCGAGCTCCTCCAGCGAGGCGCCGACGATGCGGTAGTCGTCGGGCATCAGCCCCACCTGCTCGAGGTGGAAGAGGCCCGGGATCAGCTTGCGCCGAGCGAGGTCTCCCGTGGCCCCGAACAGCACGAGCACGTGCGGCTCGGGCTTGGGCAGCCGCTCGGCCCGTTCGCTCGCAACGTCGCCGGAGCTAACCGCCATCTCGTTGACCTCCAGACTCGAGTTCGTCGTAGGGGAAGCTCGGCGAGCGGCTCTGGAAGGACGTGATGCGGGGGTTCTGGATCACGCCGTCGTGGATCTCGACCGCGCGCTCGATGGTCTCGTTCGCGCCCCACGCGGCGGGCCCCGACATGACGACCGGCAGGTACTCCAGCAGCGCCTCGCTGTTCTCCCACGTCGCCGAGTTCCACAGGAACGACGGGCTGTGGTCGACGGCGTAGTAGTGCAGGCCCTCACCGACGCCGAACATCGGGTCGGCGAACGTCGTCGGGCGCGCCCACTCGAAGCCCATTCCCTCGTCGCAGGAGACGTCGACGAACAGCGAGCCCTGCTTGAAGCGCCCGAGGTCGTCGTTCATCACGAAGATCAGGGGGTGCTCGGTGTCCTGGAGGATGCAGTTGACGACGATGTCGTGCGCCGCCAGCAGCTCGGCGAGCGGCTCGCCGGGCGTGAAGTGGCGCATCTTCACCGACGCGAACGGCGAGGCGACCGCCGAGGTGGGGCGCTGGGTCAGCACCGTCACGTCGCTGATCCCGAGCGCCGACAGCGCGCGCACCGCCCCGCGTGCGGTGGCGCCGAAGCTGATCACCGCGGCCCGCAGGCGGCGCCCGTAGTCGCCGGTCGAGCCGAGCAGCTGCGGCGCGTGCATCACCGAGCAGTAGCCCGCGAGCTCGTTGTTCTTGTGGAAGACGTGCACGCTGAAGCTGCCGTCCTCGTTCCAGTGGTTCATCGCCTCGAAGGCGATCAGCGTCAGCCGCCTGTCGATCGCCAGCTGCGTCATGCGCCGGTCCTGCACGAGATGCGGCCAGCCCCACACGACCTGGCCCGGGCGCAGCGTCTCGAGATCGTCCGCCACCGGCTTGGGCAGGATCACCGCGTCGCACTCCGCGAGCAGCGCCTCGCGGGAGCGCAGGCCCGCGACGAGCGGCTCGAGCTGGTCGTCGGAGTAGCCGAAGCGCTCGCCGTAGCCCTGCTCGAAGTAGAGCCGGTCGCGCACGACCGGGCTGATGCGCTCGATGTGGGCCGGGTGGATCGCCAGCCGGCGCTCGTCCGCTTTCAGTGACGTCGCGACGACGCCGGCGCTGAGGAGATCCACCGCACGATTCTACGTTTGCGGCTCGCTCCGCAGCGGCCCGGCGAACGCGGACTCGCCCGTGATCGCGAGCCCGACGATCAGCGAGTTGATCTCACGGGTGCCCTCGTAGGAGTAGATCGCCTCCGAGTCGGCGACGAAGCGCGCGACGTCGTACTCGAGCAGGATGCCGTTGCCGGCCAGCAGCTCGCGCGCCCAGCCCGTGGTCTCGCGCATCTTCGCGGTGCAGAACGCCTTGGCCAGCGAGGCATGGTGGACGCCGGCCTGCCCGGCCTCGGCCAGCTGCGTCAGCCGCAGCGCCAGGCACTGCGAGGCGGTGATGTTGCCGAGCATGCGCGCGAGCAGGTCCTGCACGAGCTGGAACTTCGCGATCGGGCGGCCGAACTGCTGGCGCTCCTTGGCGTAGCGCAGCGCGATCTCGTAGGCGCCGCGGGCGCAGCCCGTCGCCTCCCAGGCCACGGCGATGCGCGACATCGTGAGCACCCCGGCGGTGTCCATGAACGTGTTGGCGCCCTGCAACCGGTTGCTCTCGGGCACTTCGACGCCGGTCAGCGTGATGTCGGCGTTCTGGACGCAGCGCAGCGCGATCTTGTGCTCCATCTTGGTCGTCTCGAAGCCGGGCGTCCCCTTCTCGACGAGGAACGCCTTGACCTGGTCGTCGGCCTCGTCGCGCGCCCAGATCACGACGACGTCGGCGAACGTCCCGTTGCCGATCCAGCGCTTCGCGCCGTCGAGCACCCACGTGTCCCCGTCGCGGCGGGCGACCGTCTGGAGGCCGCGGGCGACGCCCGAGCCGACGTCGGGCTCGGTGAGACCGAAGGCCCCGATCTTCTCCAGCCGTGCCATCGGCGGCAGCCAGCGCTCCTTCTGCTCCTCGGACCCGCACTTGTGGATGGAGCCCATCGCGAGGTGGCTGTGCACGCC
>JAXDGC010000269.1:0-9519 GCA_034665245.1 Solirubrobacteraceae bacterium
GTCGACGCGCTCTCGATGATCGTGCACCGCGAGAAGGCCTACGAGGCCGGGCGCGCGCTGGTCGAGCGCCTGCGCAAGCGGATCCCGCGCCAGCAGTACGACGTGCCGATCCAGGCCGCGGTGGGCGCGAAGATCATCGCCCGCGAGACGGTCAAGGCGTTCCGCAAGGACGTCACGGCCAAGTGCTACGGCGGTGACATCTCGCGCAAGCGCAAGCTGCTCGAGCGCCAGAAGGAGGGCAAGAAGCGCATGAAGCAGGTCGGGCGCATCGAGGTCCCCCAGGACGCGTTCCTCGCCGTGCTGGAGTTGGACGGCGACTAGGAACCCGGCGGGCCGGGCGCGCCGGGCAGGTCCGGCCCCGGCATCTGGTCCTGCGGTGGCTTGACCGCGGGCGGGATGTTCGGGTGGTGCTTCGGGGGCGGGGGCGGGTCGCTGGGCGGATCGTCCGGCGGCACCGGCGTCTCGGGCGCCGGCGGCTCGGGCGTCGCGGTGGGCTCCGGCGTGGCGGTCGGCTCAGGCGTCACGCTCGGGTCGGGTGTGGCCGTGGGTTCCGGCGTGGCGGTCGGCTCGGGCGTGGCCGTGGGCTCCGGCGTGGCGGTCGGCTCGGGCGTCGGCGTCGGCGTCGGGCCGGGGCCCGGGCCGTCCGGTGCGCTGGGAGGCCTGCCCGCGACCGGTGTCTCGGGAGCGGGGGGCGGTGGGGTCCCGCGGCTCGGGTTCGTCGGCCCGGGCTGCGGCACGTCGGGCGCCGCGACGGGCGCGGTGACGGGCTGGGTCACGATCGGCGCCACGGCCACCGGCAGCGGCACGGGGAGAACGCCCGCGCCCGGCGTCGTCGGCGCGCTGGGCGGCGAGGGAATCCGGTTCGGCCCGGCCTGACCGCGCAGATCGAAGTTCGACCCGCCGTCGCCACCACCACTGCGGCCGCCCTGGGTCGCGCCGCCGAACGTGCCGGCGCCGCCGGCCGTGGGCACGACCGCGGGGCGGAAGGTCTGGAGCGCCTCGCGGGCCGCGCGCAGCGGGTCGTCGGCGCGCCCGCGATCGCGACCCGCCGCGCGCTGTTGCGCGGGCGCCGGCTCCTTGGCGGTGGGCGTCCGCAGCTGGACGTCGCCCCCCCGCCCGCCGATCACGCGGTCGGGCCAGTGGCCGAAGCCCACGAACGGATCGACGACCGCGAACAGCAGGACCGGCACCGCGACCAGCCAGGCGATGACATTGAGGGCCGCGAGAGCCTTGACACGACGGGTCATCTGGCCGTCAGTGTCCCACGGTTGACGGCAGCGCAACCCCCTATTGGCCGGATAGGGTCCCCAACCCGCAACCAGGAGGAAGAATTGGCGCTCAACACGGACGCCGTGGGCAAGACCTATCCGCCCGTGACCTACGCGGTCGGGCGCGAGAAGGTGCGCGAGTTCGCCTCCGCCATCGGCGAGGAGAGCGCGTTGCACCACGACCCGGACGCGGCGCGCTCGGCCGGTTACGCGGACGTCGTCGCCCCGCCGATGTTCGCCGTCGTCTACTCGAGCCGCGCACTGGCGACCGCCCTGTTCGACCCAGAGGTCGGCATCGACTTCGCGCGCATGGTCCACGGCGGCCAGGAGTTCGTCTGGGGCCCGCCCGTGGTCGCCGGGGACGAGATCGCCACGGAGGTCGAGGTCAAGGACGCCGCCGACCGCGGGGGCCTCAGGTTCTACGTGTTCGAGAGCCGCTCGACCAACGACGACGGCGAGACGGTCTGCACCGGCACCTGGACCAACATCGTCCGATGACCGAGCTCGCACCCGGACAGGCGCTGCCCGAGCTCAAGGTGACGCCCGACAAGTTCCTCACCACCCGCTACGCGGGCGCCTCCGGAGACTTCAACCCGATCCACATCGACGACGAGTTCGCCCAGTCGGTCGGCCTCCCGGGCCGCATCCTCCACGGCCTGTGGATGATGGCCCAGGTCGCGCGCGCCGTCAGCGCCGCCGGGGACGGCCCGGAGGCTCTGCGCAGCCTCTCGGTCCAGTTCCGCGGCATGGGGTTCCCCGAGCAGGAGCTGTCGGTCAGCGCGACCGTGAAGGACATTGCGGAGGGCGTCGCGACCGTCGAGGCCGAGGCGTTCCAGGACGGGCGGCGCATCATCCGCAAGGGCCAGGCCACGCTGCGGGTGGGCTGACAGCGGCACTTCTTACAATCGACGGGATGCTGTCATCCCGTCAGGAGCTGCTGCTGGGCAAGGTGGTCGACCTCTTCGCCGAGGCCGGCCAGCCCGTGGGGTCCAAGGCGCTCGCCTCCGACGACGACATCGGCTACGGCTCCTCGACCATCCGCAACGAGCTCGCGGTGCTCGAGGAGCAGGGGCTGCTCGCCCACCCGCACACCTCCGCGGGTCGCGTGCCGACGGACGCGGGCTACCGCTACTTCGTCGATCACATCCTGCCCGGGCGCCGCTCGACGGCGGTCGAGCCGCGTGTGGTCGAGCTGACGCTCGCCCGCCGCGAGGTCGACGAGGCGATGCGTGTGACGACGGAGACGCTGTCCCAGGTCACGAACCTGCTGGCGATCGTCTCGGCGCCCCCGATCGCCACCACGACGATCCGTCACGTCGAGGTGCTCGCGCTCCAGCCGCAGGTCCTGATGGTCGTGATCATCACCTCCACCGGCGGCGTCTCCAAGCGCATCTTCGCCTTCGAGGAGCCGGTCGACCCCGGGCTCGCGGAGTGGGCCGCCGCCTACCTCAACGAGCAGCTCGTCGGCATGGGGCTGGGTGCGCGGATGCTGCACTCGCGGCTCGAGGACCCCACGCTGCCGCCGACCGAGGGCGCGTTCATCACGCGCCTCGCGCCCGCCTTCACCGAGCTCGCGGAGACGGCCGGGGAGACCCTGTACGTCGACGGCGCGGCGCGACTGCTGACCGAGTACCGCTTCCAGGACCTCCCGCAGCTCAACGCCGTCATGGAGATGCTCGAGCGCCGCGTGACGCTGCTCGGCGTGCTCTCCGACGCGCTCGCCGAGCGCGGCCTCTACGTCCGCATCGGACAGGAGAACGCGATGCCCGCACTGCGCGGGCTGTCGCTCGTGGCCGCCAACTACGGCCTGCCCCAGCGCAACCTCGGCACGGTCTCGGTGATCGGGCCGACGCGCATGGACTACGCCGTCGCCATCCGCTCCGTCCGTGCCGCCGCGCTCCAGCTCTCCCGCTTCGTCGAAGACGTGTACACGGACTGATGGCACGCGACTACTACGAGACGCTCCGGGTCGACCGGGGCGCCGACGACGCGCAGGTCAAGAAGGCCTTCCGGCGGCTCGCGCGGGAGCTGCACCCGGACGTCAACGCCCACGACCCGGACGCCGAGGAGAAGTTCAAAGAGGCCGCCGCCGCCTACGAGGTGCTCTCGGACCCCGAGCGCCGGCGGCTCTACGACGCCTACGGCGAGGAGGGCCTGCGTGGGCGCGGCTACGCCCCCGACATGGACGCCTTCGGCTCGGTCTCCGACCTGTTCTCGGCGATCTTCGGCCAGGGTGGCTTCGAGGCCGCGTTCGGAGGTGGCGGCGGCCGGGGCCGCGCGGGCGGCACCCAGGGCGGCGACGTCGTCGCCGCGGCGACGATCGACCTCGCCGACTCCGCGAGAGGCATCGAGGTCGAGGTCGCCTTCGAGGCGGCCGCGCTGTGCTCGATCTGCCACGGCAACGGCGCCGAGCCGGGCACGCCGATCGTCGCGTGCACGACCTGCGGCGGCACGGGCCAGCACCAGCGGGTGGCGCGCACCGCGTTCGGCCAGCTCGTGCGCACGGCGATCTGCGACACCTGCGGCGGCGACGGCCGGGTGCCCGAGTCGCCGTGCCACGAGTGCGACGGCGCGGGGCTCGTGCGCGAGCGCCGGCGCGTGGCCGTCGACATCCCCCCGGGCATCGCCGACGGGCAGCGCATCCGGCTGACGCGCCGCGGCCACGCGGGCCAGAACGGCGGCCCGGCCGGCGACCTCTATGTCGTCGTGCGGGTCCGCGAGGACGAGCGCTTCCTGCGCGACGGGGAGGACCTGATCACGGTCGTCGACGTCCCGGCGCCGCTGGCGGCGCTCGGCACGACGGTCGAGGTCCCGACCTTCGACGGGCCGGTCCCGGTCGAGGTCCCCGCGGGCACCCAACCGGGCGAGACGATCCTGCTGCGCGGGCGCGGCATGCCGCCGCTCTCGCGCGGCCGCACCGGTGACATCCGCGTCGTGGTCAACGTGGCGACCCCGCGCCGCCTCACGCGTGCGCAGCGCGAGCTGCTCGAGCGCTTCGCCGAGACGATCACGGAGGACAACAGCCGCTCCGACGAGGGGATGCTCGCCAAGCTCAAGCGGGTGCTCGCCGGGTGATCCGGCTCGCAGTGCGCGTGCCGCGCGCCGCTGCGGAGATCGTGCTGGCCGAGCTGCTCGAGCTCGTGCCCGGCGGGTTGGAGGAGACCGACGTGTCTGAGGGCGTGGTCGAGTACGCGCTCTACGGGGCGGCGGGGGAGCTGCCGGACCTGCCGGCGCTGCGAGCGGCCGCGGGCGACGTGGTCGTCGACGTCACGAGCTCCGAGGTCGCCGACGACTGGGCCGACCGCTGGAAGGCGTGGCACCGGCCGGTCGACGTCGCCTGGCGCTTCCGCCGGCTGCGCGTGCGGCCGCCGTGGGAGGAGGCGCTGGCTGGAGAGTCGGCCATAGATCTCGTGATCGACCCCGGCCAGGCGTTCGGCACCGGCGCGCACCACACGACGCGGCTGTGCCTCGAGCTGCTGCTCGAGCTCGACCCGGGCGGCGCGCTGGCGGACTGGGGCTCGGGCAGCGGCGTGCTCGCGATCGCCGCGGCGCGGCTCGGCTACGCGCCGGTGCTCGCGGTCGACGTCGAGCCCGCCTCGCTCGAGGCGTCGGCCGAGAACGCGAAGGTCAACGGCGCGGCGATCGAGGTGCGGCGCGTCAACCTGCGGCGCGAGCCCGCTCCGTGGGCGCCGACCGTGACGGCCAACCTCGTGCGGCCGCTGCTGCTCGACGTCGCGCGGCTGCTCGAGCGCCCGCCCGAGCGGCTGATCGCCTCCGGGTTGCTGCGCGAGGAGGCCGACGAGGTGGCCGGGGCGTTCGCCGTCCACGGGCTCCACGAGCGCGACCGGCGCTGCGGCGGCGAGTGGGCCGCCGTGCTGCTCGAGCGCTAGGCCGTCAGCCCGGCGACGAACGCGTCCCCGGTCCCGGCGTTCGCCTCCACGACCGAGCGGGCGCGCAGGCACAGCTTCAACCGCCGCGGCGCGACCGCGCGGTCGACCCGCACCGGCTCGCCGTCGCCGGAGAGCCAGATCAGGTCGAGCGGGAAGCGCATCGTGAACGTGTGCACGGAGCGGCAGCGCGGGATGTGGAGGGCCACGCGCTCGGGCATCGCGTCGAGGCGTGCCAGGCCCTTCATGCGGGCGGGGCGGGTGCGCGCCTCGGCGAGCCGCAGGCCGCCGGGCAGGTCGCGGCCCGGCAGGTCGTCGAGCCGCGGGCAGGCCGCGTCCGGCTCAGCCGATGCAGAACTCGCAGCCACCGCCGCCGCCTCCACCACCGCCGCCACCGCTCGGGGCGGGGGCGACGGGCGCGGCCGGCGTGGGCGCCGCCGGGGCCGCATCCACGTGCGTGGGTGGCGCGGCGACGCGACGATGGGCGGCGCGGCGCGCGGCGGCGCGACGGCGCGCGGCGCGGGCCTTGCGACGGGCCGTGCGGGCGCGGCGGGCCGCGGCGCGGGCATGCCGCGCGGCGCTGTTCTCCTGGGCGATCACGGCGCCGCGCTGGTCGAAGAAGGCCTGCTGCAGCCGCTTGGCCTCGGCGCTCGCGGTGCCTGACGCGGCGGGCGGGGTGGGCGACGGGGTGGGCTCGACGGTCGCCGACGTCCGCGGCGTGCGGTTCGTCTCAGGCCCCGACACGGCGCCACTCACGACGGTGACGGCGACCACGATCACGCCGATGCCGAAGGCGGCATAGAGGGCCACCAGCACGAGCGGGTTGACCTTGCGGGCGCGGGCGCGGGTCGCCGGGGTCGCGGCGAGGCCGGCGGGGGCCGCGACGGACTCCGGCGCGCGCGAGACGACGGGCTCCCAATCCCAGTCGGCCTCGGTGGGCTGATCGGCCTCCTCGTCCGGCGCCTCGGGGCCGGGAGCGTCGGTGCGTGCATCCTCGTGCCGGGTCGCGCGGTCGGGGGTCTCGACGGTGGCGGCCGCGGCGGGAACGTCATCGACCGGCGGCGCCGCGCCGTTTCCGTTCGCCGAATGGTCGGCCTCGCCCGGCAGCTGCCAGTCGAGGTCGGATTCCGGCAGCGGCGCGACCGGCCCGGCGGGCGGCGCTGCGACGGCGGTCTCGCCGCCCCAGTCGAGGTCGTCGTCCCACTCGTCGTAGGGCTCGGTCGCGAGCGCGGTGGCCGTCGTGCCGCCCGCGGCGGCGGCAGCGGTGCGCCGGCCGCTCCAGTTCGAACGGGAGCCGGCACCGGCTGTGGCGGGGCGGCGGCGGCGGCGCGCGGCGGCGGTCGTCGTCCACTGCTTGCCGGCATCGGCGCGCACACGCCCGCGGCTCCGGCGGCGGAGGCGAGGGACTGCGATGAGGCTTATGCCGACGACGGCGGCAAGTGCGAGGACGATTTCCATATCGCTCCTACATGGTGCCAGCGCCGGGGCTCCGAACCAAGGCGCGGGTGTCGATCACTATGTTCAAGTTGTGCCCAGTAACCCGGAGCCGCAGGCATCGGATCGGCCCGCGGAGCCCCGGGCGCCCGTGATTCTCGCGTTCGGGCTCAAGCCCGAGCGGTTCGTGGGCGGGGAGGGCCGGATCGACGCGGTGCTCGAACCGCCGTCCGCCGCCGAGGCCGATGTGCTCGTCGAGGCGCTCTCCTCCGGCATCGAGGCCGGCGGTCACGTGGTCGCCGTGCTCCCGCAGTGGTTCCCGCCGGAAGGCGCTCTGCGCCTGGCCATGGCCCGCTCCATGCTCGATACCGACCGGGTCGCGGTGCACGACACCGCGCTCCCTCCGCTCGCCGGTGCGGTGCTCTGCTCGCTGGCCTCCGCGCTCGGCTCCCACCTGCCCTCGGCGGGCGTGCTCGCCTCGCTGCTGCCCGAGGTCGAGGCCGAGCTCCACGTCTTCACCTGGCTCGGGTCGGTCTCCGGTCTCAGCGCACCCGCGCCAACCTTCGGCCAGCACCTCGCCTCGCTGGGTCCGAACAGCGCGTTCGGCGTCTCCTCGTGGCCCGAGCCGTCCGTCCACAAGCTCTCGGTCGGCGAGCCCGGCGTGCCGTTGCCGGAGATCGAGCGGCCGTCGCGGATGGTCATCGCCTCGCGTACCGGCGACACGACGTGGGCGCGCGAGACGATCAACGGCGCGCTCGGCGGCCTGCCCGTGGCCGAGGTCGAGGCGACGCCCAACGGGCCCTCCTGGTGGGGGACCGGCAAGCTCGTCGAGAGCGTGGTGTTCCCGATCGACGTGGCCGAGCTCGCGGCCGAGCTGATGGATGAGCTCGATCCGTGGCTGTGCCGCTGGTGTCGCGAGCTGATCGCGAGCTCGCCATGCCCGCTGTGCGGCCACCGCGGGCGCCCCGTCCGTCGTCGCGCACCCGCGGCGCATCAGCAGGGCGGGGTCCGCAAGTAGGTGTCCGGAGCGCGGGTCCGGTTCGTGTCCCGCTCCGCGTAGGTCATGCTCGACCGCGTGTAGAACCGGCGGCCGCCGCAGCGGCGCGGCTTGGAGAGGACGATCACGGCGGTCGACTGCTCGCGCCGCCCCGTGGCGCAGGTGGGGTCGCAGACCAGCGTGTCGACCTGGCCGCGCCCCGTCGCGCTGGGATTGCCCCAGCCCGACCAGCGCAGCCCGCCGAGCGTCTGCTCGCGGTTGACGTCCATCGTCGCCGGCTCGACCCCGGCGCGGTTGGAGAGGTCGACGACGGCGATCTGGCCGGCCGCGAGGGCGGCCTTGGCGCCGGCCAGGTAGCGCAGCGGCTGCGGTGTCGTGACGGCGTCGACCGAAGGCGACGCGGCGGGCGGCTCGCCGCCGACACCGGCGGCCGGGGTCGCGCGCACCTCGCCGCCGTCGCCCCCGCCGCAGCCCGCGACGGACAGGCAGGTGGCGAGCAGCCAGCCAAGCCCCCGGCCCACACGCATCAGTGGTCCCCGCAGAACTTCTGGTCGAGCGCCGCGGCCTGGCCCGCGCGCTGGGCGTAGCGCTCCGGGTGACCGGACCGCTGGACCTTCTGCGCCAGCACGCCCGGGTCCGCGTAGAGGTGCTCGATCCCTTTCGCCACCAACACGAACTTGCGCGTCGCGTAGAACGGGTCGCGGACCTGGGCCTCCGTGCCCCAGCCCTGCGAGGGGCGTTGCTGGAACGGGCCCTGCGAGTCGAGGTCGCCCCAGGTCAGCGCCTTGACGCCGGACTCCACGATCGCCGTCTCCCACGCCGCCAGGCGCACCTTGGCGGAGACGTGCATCTGCTTCAAGACGGTGCACATCGCGGCCGCGACCTGAGGATCGGGCGGGCCGAACGGGATGCCGCCGGCGCCGCCCACGAAGTTCAGGCCCAGGCCGTCGGCGGAGGGGGCGTTCCAGTCGATCAGCTTGACCTCCAGGAAGCTGTCCTGCAGCGTGCCCGCCGCGCCCGTGGGGCCGCCGCTGAGCGACGGCGAGTCGCCGAAGTCGATGTGCATGTGGTCGAAGTGGTTCGCGACCTGCCAGAACGTGCGGAAGCCGAGCGCCTCGACGTGCGGCAGGACCTCGTTGATCACCGACGCCTCGATGCCGGGCGGGTAGTTGAGGTCGATCGCGCCCGAGTTGCCGCACTTGTAGTGGTAGGAGGCGGTGGTGCGCTCGCCTCCGGCGGGCATCGGCGGCGTGCCCATCGAGGCGTTCTCGTAGGGCGGGATCGCGCCGTGCTGCTTCAGGAATGCGCCGAGCTTGGCGACGTCGGCGCACCCCGGCGGGTCGTGGAGATCCTTGCCGATGTCCTTCCACTCCTTGTCGGTGATCTTCGTGTTGCCGCCGGTCGGCCCCACCGCCCCGGGGTCGATCGGGCTCGCGCCCCCGAGCGACGCGAAGTCGGCCAGCTCGACGCGCGCTCGCGCCCTTGCCGCGCCGCGGCGCTTGTCCTTCGGCGGGTCGACCTTCTCCTCGTTCGTGTCGACGAAGGCGCGGACGTCGGCGCCGTCGACCTTGAGGTCCGTGAGCCGCGCGCCGTTGCGCTTGGCGTAGTCGCGCGCAGCGGCCTCGACGACCACCTGGCTGACGCGGTTGAAGTCGGAGGTCCCGGTGGCCACCACCTGCGCGACGAGCTGGTCGCGGATCGAGCGGGCCCCGGCGAGCGCGGCGGCGTCGGCCGCCGTCTGGGCATCCGAGCGCAGCACCGCCGCCCTGCCGATCCGGAAGGTCAGCATGCCGAGGGCCAGGATGGCCAGCATCAGCATGATCAGGCCCGGGAGGATCTGACCACTCTCCCGCCGCAGCATGGTCGGCAGCGTAGTCCCGGCCCGGGTGCGAAACGTGGGCCCCGGGACTCAACATCTGTCCGGGACAGGGCC
>JAXDGC010000270.1:0-13504 GCA_034665245.1 Solirubrobacteraceae bacterium
AGTTCGGCCGCCACTTCGGCACCGACTTCACCAACCCCGACTTCGTCAAGCTGGCCGACGCCTTCGGGATGCCGGCCTGGCGCTGCGAGCGCACGGAGGACTTCGGCCACCACCTCCGCCACGCGCTGACCCTCGACCTGCCCTCGCTGATCGTGCTGCCGATCGACTACTCGATCGACGTGGCGATCTCGGAAGAACTCGGAACGGAGACAGTTGCCGCATGAGCATCACCGCTGACCAGGAGAAGAGCACCCTCACCCACGCCCCGAACCAGCTCTTCGTGGGCGGCGAGTGGCGCGACGCGACCGGCGGCGCGACGCTCGACGTCGAGGACCCCTCGACCGGCGAGACGATCGCGTCGGTCGCCGACGCCACGCCCGAGGACGCCTCGAGCGCGCTCGACGCCGCGTGCGCAGTGCAGGCCGAGTGGGCCGCGCACCCGCCGCGCGAGCGGGGCGAGATCCTGCGCCGCGCCTACGAGGCGATCACCGAGCGCACGGACGAGCTCGCGCTGATCATGACGCTCGAGATGGGCAAGCCGATCGCGGAGTCCAAGGCCGAGATCGCCTACGCGTCGGAGTTCTTCCGCTGGTTCGCGGAGGAGGCGGTGCGCATCGAGGGCCGCTACGCGACCGCCCCCAACGGCGCCGGGCGGCTGCTGACCATGCGCCAGCCCGTGGGGCCGTGTTACATGATCACGCCCTGGAACTTCCCGATGGCGATGGGCACGCGCAAGATCGGCCCCGCCGTCGCCGCCGGCTGCACGATGGTGGTCAAGCCGGCCCAGCAGACGCCGCTCTCGATGCTCGCGCTGGCCGAGATCCTCGACGAGGCCGGGCTCCCCAAGGGCGTGCTCAACGTCGTCACGTCGAGCAAGTCCTCCGACGTCTCGAAGCCGATCATCGGCGACCCGCGGCTGCGCAAGCTGTCCTTCACCGGCTCGACCGAGGTCGGCAAGAAGCTGATCGAGCAGTCGGCCCACAACGTCCTGCGCGTGTCGATGGAGCTGGGGGGCAACGCGCCGTTCCTCGTCTTCGACGACGCCGACGTCGACGCGGCGGTCGAGGGGGCGGTGATCGCCAAGATGCGCAACATCGGCGAGGCCTGCACGGCCGCCAACCGCTTCCACGTGGCCGAGTCGGTCCAGGACGAGTTCACGGAGAAGCTCGCCGGCAAGCTCGCCGACATGCCCGTCGGCCGGGGCACCGAGGACGACGTCAAGGTCGGCCCGCTGATCGACGCGACGCAGCGCTCGAAGGTCGCCGAGCTGGTGCAGGACGCGCAGGAGAAGGGCGCTCAGGTCGTGCTCGGCGGCAAGGAGCGCGACGGCCAGGGCTACTTCTACGACCCGACCGTCCTGGCGGGCGTCCCCGCCGACGCGCGCCTGCTCAAGGAGGAGATCTTCGGGCCGGTCGCCCCGGTCGCGAGCTTCGACGACGAGGAGGCCGCGGTGGCCGCCGCCAACGACACCGAGTACGGGCTCGTCGCCTACGTCTACACCAACGACGTCAAGCGCGCGTTCCGCGTCGTCGAGGGGCTCGAGACCGGCATGGTCGGCCTCAACCAGGGCCTCGTCTCGAACCCGGCCGCGCCGTTCGGGGGCGTCAAGCAGTCGGGCTTCGGGCGTGAGGGCGGCGCCGAGGGCATCCACGAGTACCTGGAGATCAAGTACGTCGCGATGAACCTGTGACCGATCCGCTCGACCGCGCGCGCGGGTGGCTGGCCGACGCGCTCGCGGCGGGCGCGGCCGAGCACGACGGTGGGGCGCTCGCGACCGCGTCGCCCGACGGCCGGCCCTCGGTGCGCTTCGTGCTCGTCCGCGGCATCGACGAGCGCGGCGCGCGCTTCTACACGAACTACAGCAGCCGCAAGGCGCGCGAGCTCGAGGCCAATCCGGTCGCCGCGCTCGCGCTGTGGTGGCCCGCGCTGCAGCGCCAGCTGCGCATGGAGGGCGCGGTCGAGCGGCTGACCGCGGCGGAGTCCGACGAGTACTTCGCCTCGCGCGGGCGCGGCTCGCAGCTCGGCGCGTGGGCGTCGCGGCAGGGCTCGGTGATCGAGGGCCGCGAGGGGCTCGAGGCGCGGGCCGCCGAGCTCGACGCCGAGTTCGGCGACGTGGTCCCGCGCCCGGAGTTCTGGGGCGGCTTCCGCCTGCGCCCTGACATCGTGGAGTTCTGGGAGGGTCGCCCGAACCGCCTGCACGACCGGGCGCACTTCGTGCGCGAGCCCGGCGGCGGCTGGCGTGCGGAGCGGCTCTCGCCCTGACCTCCGCGGCGTGGCGATGTCCCGGTCAGCCCGTGGCGCGCCGCAGCAGCACGTAGCAGAGCACCGCCACCACGGCGGCGAGGATCGGGATCCCGTAGCCGACCACGCCGAGGGCCGCGAGCACGAGGCCGACGACGGCGACCAGGCCTGCCGTGCCGCCCGCGAGCACGAGCCGGTAGGCGCGCTGCTCGCGTTGCTTGCGGCTGGGCCGCGAACCGGGGCGACGCTCGAGGCCGCTCACTGCTCGGCCTTCGACCCTGCCGCGATCTTGCGCAGGTCGAGCGCCTTGTCCAGCGTGGCCTCGTCGACGCCGTGCTCGCGCGCGGTGTCGCGCAACGTGCCGCCGCTCGCCGCGGCCTCCTTGACGATCTCCGCCGCCTTGTCGTAGCCGATGAACGGGTTGAGCGCGGTCGCCACGGCCAGGGTGCCCTCGGCGGAGCGCTCGCAGCCCTCGAGGTTGGCCTCGATGCCGTCGACGCACTTCTCCGCCAGCAGGACCGAGCTGTTGGAGAGCAGCTCGAGCGACTGGAGCAGGTTGCGCGCGATCAGCGGGATGCGCACGTTGAGCTCGAACTGCCCCTGCATGCCGCCGATCGTGATCGCGGTGTCGTTGCCGATCACCTGCGCGGCGACCTGGAGCACCACCTCGGGCATCACCGGGTTCACCTTGCCGGGCATGATCGAGGAGCCCTTCTGCAGCTCGGGCAGGAAGATCTCTCCGATCCCGGCGCGCGGGCCCGAGCCCATCAGGGCAAGGTCGCCCGAGATCTTGGTCAGCGAGACGGCGACGACCTTGAGCGCGCCGGAGAGCTCGACGAGCGCGTCGCGGTTGGCCTGGGCCTCGAAGGGATCCTCCGGGGGGTTGATCTCGAGGCCGGTGTCGGCGGTGAGCTTCTCGCGCACCTTGGCCGCGAAGTCCGGGTGGGTGTTGAGCCCGGTGCCGGTCGCGGTGCCGCCCAGCGGGATCTGCGCGACCTGGGGCAGCGCGTTGCGGACCCGCCGCCCGCCGAGCCGGATCTGCGCCGCGTAGCCCGCGAACTCCTGCCCGAGCGTGACCGGGACCGCGTCCATCAGGTGGGTGCGGCCGGACTTGACGATGTCCTTGAACTCCTCGCCCTTCGCCGCGAGCGAGCGCTCGAGCTGCTCGAGCGCGGGCAGCAGCCGGTTCGTCGCGACGTCGAGCGCCGCGAGGTGCACGGCGCTCGGGAAGACGTCGTTGGAGGACTGACCCATGTTCACATGGTCGTTGGGGTGGGCGCCCTCGCCCGCGAGGTTGCCGATGACCTCGTTGGCGTTCATGTTCGAGGAGGTGCCGGAGCCGGTCTGGAAGACGTCGATGGGGAACTGGTCGTCGTGCGCGCCCTCGGCGATCTCGTCACCGGCCGCGGCGATCCGCTCCGCGAGCTCGGCGTCGAGCAGGCCGAGGTCGGCGTTGGCCCGCGCGGCGGCGCCCTTGATGCGGCCGAGCCAGCGCACGACCGCGACCGGGACGCGCTCGCCGGACACGGGGAAGTTGTCGACGGCCTTGCGGGTCTCCCCGCCCCACAGCTCCTTCTGCGTGTCCTCGACGGTCATGGGTCTCCTTCTCAGTTTCTGGAGGCGTGGACGCTAGCGGCCGCGCCGGGTCCCGGCTCGGGCGTCACCTTGCGCGGGTCGAGCGGCTCGCGGCAGTGGCTGCAGACCAGCGTCGGCTCGGCATGGTGGCCGCACTCCTGATGGAAGAGCAGCAGCGGCGGGCCCGCGTCGCCGGCGAGGTAGTCGTCGCCCCAGCGCATGATCGAGACGATCGCGGGATACAGGTCGCGGCCGCGCGCGGTGAGCTTGTACTCGTAGCGCTCGGGCTCCTCCTGGTAGCGGATCCGCTCGAGGATGCCGGCGCGCGTGAGCGTCTGCAGCCGCACCGACAGGATGTTGCGCGCGATGCCGAGGTTGCGCTGCAGCTCGGTGAAGCGGCGGACGCCGAAGAACGCCTCGCGGACGATCAGGAACGTCCAGCGCTCGCCGAGGACCTCCATCGCGCGACCGATCGAACAGGGCTCGTGCTGCACCATGTCACCGTATCGCGATGGCGCTCCCGGTCTTCGACGGACACAACGACGTGCTGCTCGCGGAGCGCTCGTTCGCGGAGCGCTCCGACGAGGGACACCTCGACCTCGAGCGCGCTCGCGCCGGCGGTTTCGCGGGCGGGTTCTTCGCGATCTTCACGCCGCACCCCGACGGCTTCCAGGAGGACGGCGAGCGCGGGCCGGACGTGCCGCCCGAACCGCCCGTGTCTCACGACCTCGCGCTGACGACGACGCGGGCCGGGATCGACAAGCTGCTCGCGCTCGAGGCGCGGGGAGCGCTGCGCGTCGTGCGCGCGCCCGGCGACCTGGAGCTCACCGGGCCGGTCAAGGCGGTGATGCACGTCGAGGGCGCCGAGGCGATCGAGCCCGGGCTCGGGAACCTGCCCGTGCTGCACGCGCGCGGGCTGCGCTCGCTGGGCATCACGTGGAGCCGGCCGAACGCGTTCGGCCACGGCGTGCCGTTCGCCGCGCCCGCCTCGCCGGACATCGGCCCCGGGCTCACGGACGCCGGCCGCGCGCTCGTGCGCGCGTGCGACGAGCTCGGGATCCTGGTCGACCTCGCGCACCTCAACGAGCGCGGGTTCTGGGACGTCGCCGCGATCACCGGCCGGCCGCTCGTGGCGACGCACGCGTGCGCCCACGCGCTCGTGCCCTCGGCGCGCAACCTCACCGATGCCCAGCTCGACGCGGTCCGCGACTCGGGCGGCGTGGTGGGCGTCTGCTTCCACCACGAGGACGTCGGCCCGCACCGCACCGACATCGCCCGTCACGTCGACCACATCGCGAGCCGCCTTGGGCCCGAGCACGTCGCGCTCGGCTCGGACTTCGACGGCTGCGAGCTGCCGGAGGGGATCGCGGGCGCGCAGGACCTTCCGCTCGTGCTCGACGACCTGCGCGCACTCGGCTGGGAGGAGCCCGAGCTGCGCCTGGTCGCGCACGCGAACTTCCTGCGCGTGCTCGCTGCCACACTCGGAGCGTGACCGCAGTCGCCAATCTGGGCCCGCACGAGGTCCGCCGCGTCGGCTTCGGCGCCATGCAGCTGCCCGGCCCGGGCGTGTACGGGCCGCCGCGCGACCGCGACGAGGCGCTCGCCGTCCTGCGGCGCGCGCGCGAGGCCGGTGTCGACCACATCGACACCGCGAGCTACTACGGCCCCGACGTCGCCAACGAGCTGATCCACGAGGCGCTGCACCCGTATCCCGAGGACCTGCGGATCGTCTCGAAGGTCGGCGGGCGCCGCGACGAGTCCAAGGCGTGGATCGCGGCGATCTCGCCCGCGGACATCCGCTCCCAGGTCGAGGCCGACCTGCGCGTCCTGGGCGCCGAGCGGCTCACGATGGTCAACCTGCGCCTGATCGAGCCCGACGCGCGGGTGTTCGAGGCCGGCCTGGCGACGCTGGGCGAGCTGCGCGAGGAGGGCAAGATCGAGCTGATCGGGCTCAGCAACGTGTCGCTCGCCGAGCTCGAGCGCGGGCTGGAGCTGGCCGACATCGCCTCCGTCCAGAATCAGTACGGGCTCCTCGATCGCAAGCACGAGGACCTGCTGCGGGCCTGCGCCGAGCGCGGGCTCGCCTTCGTCCCGTTCTTCCCGCTCGGCTCGGCCTTCGGGGCCGCGCCGAGGCCGACCGAGGATCCGACGGTGCGGGAGATCGCCGCGCGCCTCGGCGCGACTCCGGCCCAGGTCGCGCTGGCCTGGCTGCTGCACCACGCGCCCAACATCCTGCTGATCCCGGGCACCAGCTCGCTCGCGCACCTCGAGGAGAACCTCGCGGCGGGCGACGTCGAGCTCGGCGAGGACGACCTGCGCGCGCTCGACGGGCTCGGCTAGAGGCAGAACGCCGCGAGCTCGCGCGCCAGCCCGACCGGGTCGTCGTAGGCGAGCAGGAACCCGGTGCCCGGCAGGACGCGGAGGTGGGCGTCGGGCAGCAGGCCGAGCGCCTCCTCGGCGATCGAGAGCGGGTGCAGGCGGTCCTCGTCGGCCCACAGCAGGAGCGTCGGCACGTCGATCAGGCCGTAGGCGTCGAGCAGGTCCGACTGCGCTCCGGTCGGCCACCGGCGCGCGGCCCGCGCCCACGCGCGGGCGCGCGTCGCGTCACCACCGACGTCGGCGAACGCGTGGCGCACGAGGTCGCGCGCGGCGGGATTGCCGCGGGCGCTCAGCGCCTCGCCCGCCTGCGGCCGGAAGGCCATCCGCGCGGCGTGCGACACCGCGCGGTCGAGCCCCGGCACGGCGCCGGCGCGCGCCGCCCCGAGCACGATCCGCTCGAGCCGGTGGCGGGCCGGGCGGCGGTGCAGCGCGCTCGGCATGATCACGAGCCGCCCCGGCGTGAGCTGGCGCGTCTGGACCGCGCGCAGCAGGATCAGCGCGCCGACGTCGTGGCCTCCGACCAGCGGCCGCGGCCCGCACACCTCGCGGCAGAAGCCGGCGATCACCTCGGCCATCCAGTCCGGCGAGTAGGGGTGGCGCGGCCGGTCCTCCGAGTCGCCGTGCAGCGGCAGGTCGGGCAGCACGAGCCGGAAGCGGTCCGAGAGCTCCTCGACCAGCGGCTCCCACTCGCGGTGGGTGAGCAGCGCGGAGTGCAGCAGCGCGAGCGCCGGGCCGGTGCCCGCCTCGCGATAGGCGACCCGCGCGCCGTCGTGATGGTGGTAGAGGCGGAGCTTCATCCTGTGCTCTCGTGCGCAGCTCACCCTACGACCGCGAGATCCTCCGGCTCGCCGTGCCCGCGCTCGGCGCGCTCGCCGCCGAGCCGCTCTACGTGCTCGTCGACACGGCGATCGTCGGCCATCTCGGCACGCTCCAGCTCGCGGCGCTGGCGATCGCGGCGACGGCGCTGACCACCGCCTTCACGGTCTTCAACTTCCTCACCTACGGCACGACGGCGCGCGTCTCGCGGCTGCACGGCGCGGGCGAGGAGGAGCAGGCGGCGCGCCTGGGCGCCCAGGCGCTGTGGCTCGGCGCCGGGATCGGGGTCGTGCTGCTGCTGGCGACGGTCGCGCTCGCCCGCCCGGTCGCGACGCTGATGGGCGGCGACGGCAGGATCCTCGACCAGGCGACGCTGTACCTGCGGATCGCCGCGCTCGGCGCGCCGTTCTTCATGCTCGCGAGCGCGGGCCAGGGGTTCCTGCGCGGGATCTCCGACCTGCGCACGCCGCTGTACATCCTCGTGGCCGCGCACGTGGTCAACGTCGTGCTCGAGCTGCTGTTCGTCTACGGCTTCGGCTGGGGCCTCGCCGGCTCGGCGTGGGGCACCGTGATCGCCCAGGCCGGGATGGGCGCGGCGTTCGTGCGCGCGCAGTGGCGCGCCTCGGGCTGGGAGGCGCCGGACCTCGCCCGGATCCGCTCGCTGATGCGGATCGGCAGCGAGATCGCGGTGCGCACGACCGCGCTGCTCGGCTCATTCCTCGTCGCGTCGGCCGTGCTCGCGCGAATCGGCCCGGCGTCGCTCGGCGCGCACCAGATCGCCTTCCAGCTGTTCGTCTTCCTCGCGCTCGTCCTCGACGCGATCGCGATCGCCGGCCAGGTGATGGTGGGCCGGATGCTCGGCGCCGGCGACGCGCGCGGGGCACGCGCCGCGGCGACGCGGATGATCGGCTGGGCGGTGGCGGCCGGCACGCTGTTCGGCCTCGGGCTGCTGGCGCTCGGCGGCGTCATCCCGCACGCGTTCACCGACGACCGCGCGGTGATCGAGCGCGCCCACGAGATCTGGCCGCTGTTCGCGGCGATGATGCCCGCCAACGGCGCGGTGTTCGCGCTCGACGGCATCCTCATCGGCGCCGGCGACACGCGCTTCCTGGCGTGGGGCATGGTGGCCGCGGCTGCCGTCTATGTGCCGGTCGCCCTGCTCGCGCTGCACCAGGGCTGGGGCATCCTCGGCGTGTGGGCGGGGCTCGCCGGGCTGATCGGGGTGCGCCTGCTGACCTGCGGCGGGCGCTTCCTGGGGCACCGGTGGGCGCTCACCGGGGCGCCCGCGTAGTAGCGTCGCGGCCGTCCATGCGCCGGTTCGCCCTCCTCCTCCTGTGCGCGACCTTCGTGCTCGCGCCGGCGCCCGCCGTGCTCGCGCAGAGCAGCCCGTTCGGCCCGCTGCCGCCGGCGGCCCCGGCGCCGACGGCCACGCCCGACAACAACACCACCAGCGTGCTCGGCCAGGACGTGGGCCGGCTGACGCTCTACCTGATCGCGGGCGGCTTCGTGATCCTGTTCATCGGGATCGGCTGGTGGATCTCGCGCGACGCGCGCAACGCGCTCCCGAGCCGGCACCGCCCGGGTGCGGCGCCGGTGCGCCTGACCCCGGCCGAGCGCCGCAAGCGCGACCGTGCCCGCAGCCGCTCCCGCCAGAAGACGCGCGCGCAGAAGCAGGCGCGCAAGGCGCACCGCAAGCGGTAGCTACTCGGGGGGCGGCGGGTCGATGCCGTGCGCGCGCATCCCCGCCTCGAGCGCGTCGTTGACCGTCTCGACGACCTTCACCCGCGCCCACTTCTTCTGGTCGCCCTCGACCAGGTGCCAGGGCGCCCACGCGGTGTCGGTGCGGTCGAGCATCTCCTCGATCGCGGCGGTGTAGTGCTTGCGCTTCTTGCGATTGCGCCAGTCCTCGTCGGTCAGCTTCCACGACTTCAGCGGATCGCGCTCGCGCGCCTCGAAGCGCGCGAGCTGCTCCTCGTCCGAGAGGTGGATGAAGAACTTGACGAGGATCATCCCCTCCGCGGTCAGCATCCGCTCGAAGTCGTTGATCTCGTCGTAGCCGCGGCCCCACTGCTCCTGGGTGGCGAGCTTCTCCACGCGCTCGACCAGCACGCGCCCGTACCACGAGCGGTCGAGCACCGACATGCCGCCCCAGCCCGGCAGCGCCGGCCAGAAGCGCCACAGCCAGTGGTGGCGCTTCTCGTCGTAGCTCGGCGCCGCGAACTGGACGACGCGCACATGGCGCGGGTCGAGCTCGGCGACGAGCCGCTTGATCGCGCCGCCCTTGCCGCTCGCGTCCCAGCCCTCGAAGAGCACGCACACGGGCGGTCCGATCCCGCGCTCGCCCACGAGCCCGCCGAGCACGAGGCGCAGCGCGAGCAGCCGGGTCTGGGCAGCCGCGAGGCGCGTCCTCGCCTCCTTCTTCGAGAGCTTGGATGAGAGGTTTACCTCGTCGAGGCGTCCCATACCCGGGTTCGTATCACGGAACGATGGGTACGTTTTCCTAAGGCACCAGGTTTCAACGAGTTGATGCGCGCCCCGGGAACAAGGCAGGGGCCAGCCATGGTGCGTGAGGGAGAGAGATCACATGGGTTCAGTTGCAGCACGTCTCGACGCGGCACAGGTCGAGGACAAGCGCAATCTCCGCAGGGTCGTAGCCGCCAGCTTCATCGGCACCACCATCGAGTGGTACGACTTCTTCTTGTACGGGACGGCGGCCGCCCTTGTCTTCGGCGAGCTGTTCTTCCCGGGCTCGAGTCCGCTGATCGGCACGCTTTCAGCCTTCGGCACGTTCGCCGTCGGCTTCGCCGCGCGCCCACTCGGCGGCGTCGTATTCGGGCACTTCGGCGACCGCATCGGCCGCAAGACGATGCTGGTCCTGTCGCTCATGATCATGGGCCTCGCGACGTTCCTGATCGGCTGCCTGCCGACGCATGCGTCGATCGGCATCGCCGCTCCGATCCTGCTCGTGCTGCTGCGCTTCGCGCAGGGCATCGGCGTCGGCGGCGAGTGGGGCGGCGCGGTCCTGATGGCAGTCGAGCACGCCCCGAAGGGCAAGCGCGGCCTGTTCGGCGCCTTCCCGCAGATGGGCGTCCCCGCCGGTCTGCTGCTCTCGACGGTGGTCTTCACCGTGGTGCAAAACCTGACCAGCGAGGGCCAGTTCATGGCCTGGGGCTGGCGCATCCCGTTCCTCGTTTCGATCGTCCTCGTCGTCGTCGGTCTCTTCGTCCGCCTGGCGGTCATGGAGTCCCCGGCCTTCAAGGAGGTCAAGGAGACCAAGACGGAGGTCGACATGCCGATCGTCGATCTCGTCAAGACCCACAAGCGCGACGTTCTCACCGCGATGGGCATGCGGATCGCGGAGAACGGCTGCTTCTACATCTTCACCGTGTTCGTGCTCGCCTACGGCGAGGACACGCTGAAGCTGTCCAAGAACACGATGCTCACCGGCGTCATCATCGCCGCGGCGCTCGGGCTGCTCACGGTCCCGTTCTACGGATGGCTCTCCGACCGCTTCGGGCGCCGGAAGCTCTACATGGCGGGGGCGGTCTTCACGCTCGCGTTCGTGTTCCCGTTCTTCGCGCTGCTCGATACGAAGGAGCCCGTGCTGATCTGGCTCGGGATCGTGCTCGCCGTCAACGTCGGCCACGACCTGATGTACGGCCCGCAGGCGGCGTACTTCTCCGAGCTGTTCGCGACGCGCATGCGCTACACGGGCGCCTCGGTCGGCTACCAGCTCGCATCGGTCTTCGGCGGCGGCTTCGCCCCGCTGATCGCGGTGGCGCTGCTCGCGGCGGGCGGCGACAAGCCGTATCTTGTCGCGCTGTACATGATGGGCATGGGCGTGATCACGGTCGTCGCGACGTACTACGCCCGCGAGACGTTCCGGTCCGACATCGCCGACTCCGACGCCCACCTCCGGGAGCCGACGCAGCGCTTCGTGCGCAAGCCGGTCGAGGATCGGGAGACCACGACGGTCTCGTGAGCAACGAGACCGTCTTCACCCTCGAGGCGACGCCGATCAAGTTCGGCGCGGGAGCGTCCGCCGACGCCGGCTGGGAGCTCCGGCGCCTCGGCGCCTCGAGGGTGATGGTCGTCAGTGATCCCGGCGTCATCCGCGCCGGGATCACCGAGCGCGTGGTGGCCGCGATCGAGGCGGCGGGCATCGAGGCGGTCGTGTTCGACCGCGTGCGCGTCGAGCCGACGGCCGAGTCGCTGCAGGAGGCTGCCGACTTCGCCGTCGACGGCGACTTCGACGGGTTCGTGGGCGTCGGGGGCGGGTCGAGCCTCGACACCGCCAAGGTCGCCGACCTCGTCGCCACCCACCCGGCGGCGATCATGGACTACGTCAACCCGCCGGTCGGGGAGGGCCGCAAGCCTCCCGGGCCCCTCAAGCCGCTGCTCGCGATCCCCACGACCGCCGGCACGGGGTCCGAGGCCACCACGGTGGCGATCCTCGACATCCCCGACCAGAAGACCAAGAGCGGCATCTCGCACCGCTACCTGCGCCCGCACCAGGGCATCGTCGATCCCGAGCTCCTGCGCGGCGTGGCCGCCGAGGTGACGTCGTCGTGCGGTCTGGACGTCGTCTGCCACGCCGTCGAGTCGTTCGTCTCCAAGCCCTACGACACGCGCGAGGCGCCGGAGTCGCCGGACGACCGGCCGCCCTACCAGGGCGCGAACCCGGTCTCCGATGTCTGGTCGGCGAAGGCGCTCGAGTACGGCGGGCGCTACCTGCGCCGCGCGGTGGCGGACGCCGACGACCTCGAGGCGCGCGGCGCGATGATGCTCGCCGCGAGCCTGGCGGGGATCGGCTTCGGCTCGGCGGGCGTCCACATTCCGCACGCCTGCGCCTATCCGATCGCGTCGCTCAAGCATTCCTACCAGCCGCCCGGCTATCCCGACGACCATCCGTTCGTCCCACACGGCTGGTCGGTGATCGTCACGGCGCCGGCGGCGTTCCGCTTCACCTACCAGGCCGATCCGGAGAAGCACCGGCGCGCCGCCGAGCTGATCGCGGGCCGCAAGCTGCCCGACGCCGACGAGAACACGCTCCCGCAGGTGCTCACCGACCTGATGCGCGACGTCGGGGCGCCGAGCGGCGTGCGCGAGCTGGGCTACGGCGAGGACGACATCTCCGACCTGGTCGAGGGCGCGGTCAAGCAGCAGCGCCTGCTCGTGATCGCGCCGCGCGAGGCCTCCGAGTCCGACCTCGCCGCGATCATCGGCGATTCGATGGAGAACTGGGCGCCGGCCGCCGTCAGCTCGGGGGCTTCAGCGGCCGGATGACGAGGCCGCGCACGCGGAACACCGCCGCGTCGCGGTCGAGCCGCGCGATCGGGCGCTTGATCCCCGCAAAGCGCCCCTCCCCGCGGTAGTCGGCGAAGCGCGCGACCGCGCCGTCGCGCAGGAAGATCAGCAGGTCGCCGGTGCGGAACTCGAGCTCGCCCTTCCACGGGTGGCCGAGCTCGCGCGAGAGCTGCGCGCGGGTGACGTCGCGATCGGCCACCACCAGCTCGTCCCACTCGAAGTTCGCGATCTTCCCCACGTCGACGTCCTCGCCGCGCTCCTCCGCGGTGCCGATGGCGCGCGTGATGTCCTCGGCCAGCAGGTTGTCGACCGCGACCTTGTCCTCGTCGCGCCCGAGGTAGACGGCGAGGCCGAGGATGAGCAGGCAGAGGGCGAGCAGGGCGCCGACCGCCGTGAGCGCGCGAGCCATGCGTCGAGAGCCTAGATGGTTGATCCCGCGACCCCCGCACCCGGCTGCACGCGTCCCGCGGCGCAGGATCGGCACCCGCAGGAAGGGGTCCGTGGCTCTGCCACTGTCCCCCTCCCGCGTGCACCGCCCTGCATCCACGGGCCACGCACATCCGGGCACGGCGGCCGCGGGATCAACCATCAGACCTACAATCGACGGTCCCGTGACGCCGCACCGCCCGCTCCCGAAGACGCCGCACCTCCCCGCCCTCGAGCAGCAGGTGCTCGAGCGCTGGCGCGAGCGCGACGTCTTCCGCGAGTCCGTGCGCCGCCGGGAGGGCGCCGAGCCGTGGGTCTTCTACGAGGGGCCGCCGACCGCCAACGGCCGGCCGGGCTCCCACCACGTGCTCGCGCGCGTGTTCAAGGACATCTTCCCGCGCTACCAGACGATGCTCGGGCGCTCGGTCGAGCGCAAGGGCGGCTGGGACTGCCACGGCCTGCCGGTCGAGATCGCGGTCGAGCAGAAGCTCGGCTTCACCTCCAAGGACGACATCGAGCGCTACGGCATCGCCGAGTTCAACGCCCAGTGCCGCGAGTCCGTGTTCGAGTTCCTCGAGGACTGGACGGCGCTGACCGAGCGCATCGGCTACTGGGTCGACCTCGAGCACCCCTACCGGACGCTCGACCCCTCCTACATCGAGTCGGTGTGGTGGGCGCTCAAGACGATGTGGGAGAAGGACCTGCTGTTCGAGGGCCACAAGGTCGTGCCCTACTGCGTGCGCTGTGGGACGGCGCTGTC
>JAXDGC010000271.1:0-6166 GCA_034665245.1 Solirubrobacteraceae bacterium
GAGGTCCGCGAGTCGCTGACCTCCGAGGACGCCGCCGACATCAGCGCCCGCACCGAGCGCCTCCAGACCGCGTTCCACAAGGTCTCCGAGGCGATGTACGAGCGCGCCCAGGCGCAGCAGCAGGCCGCCTCGCCGAACGGCGACGGCGACGGTGCCGCGACGCCGGAGGGCGAGGAGGAGGTCGTCGACGCCGAGGTCGTGGACGACCAGCAGCGATGACCGACAAGACGCGCAACCCGAACGCGGCGGCCGAGGCCGCCGCGATCGCGGAGGACGCCGCCCCGGAGATCCCCGGGGCGGACCAGCCCTCCGCCGCGGCCCAGCAGGCCGCGGCGGAGCAGCCGCTGCCCGAGGAGGGCGAGGCGGCGGTCGCCGAGGCCGAGCCCGAGGTGCTGTCCGACGAGGCCGCGAAGTACCTGGCGAGCGCCCAGCGCTGGCAGGCGGACTACGAGAACCTCAAGAAGCGCGCCGCGCGCGAGGCCGCAGTCGCGGCCGACCGCGGGGTGGCCCGGCTCGCGAAGGAGCTGCTGCCGGCGCTCGACCACCTCGAGCTCGCGTTGCGGGCGGCCGAGGAGCACGACGGCGCCGACTTCGCCAAGGGCATCCGCCAGATCCAGGACGAGATGGTCGGCGCGCTCGGCCGCGTCGGCATCCAGCCGTTCTCGCCCAAGGGCGAGCCGTTCGACCCCTCCGAGCACGAGGCGATGGCCTCGCAGCCGGTCGAGGGCACCGAGCCGGGCACGATCGCCGAGGTCTACCAGCAGGGCTACCGCATCAACGGCGCCGTGCTGCGACCCGCGCGCGTCGTGGTCGCCGCCTAGGAGGCCCGCATGGCCAACGGCACGGACTACTACAAGGTCCTGGGCGTCGACCGCAAGGCGTCGCAGGAGGACATCAAGAAGGCCTACCGCAAGCTGGCCCGCAAGTACCACCCCGACACGAACAAGGACGCCGGGGCGGAGGACCGC
Source organism: Solirubrobacteraceae bacterium (assembly GCA_034665245.1). Classification (GTDB taxonomy): domain Bacteria; phylum Actinomycetota; class Thermoleophilia; order Solirubrobacterales; family Solirubrobacteraceae; genus DASQFQ01. Next base: position 969 of record JAXDGC010000271.1, read on the forward strand.
TTCAAGCGGATCTCCGAGGCCTACGACACGCTGTCGGACCCGGAGAAGCGCAAGAAGTACGACCGCGGCGGCTCGGTCTTCGGCGGCGCCAACCCGTTCGGCGGCGCCGCGGGCGGCGGCGGCGCCACCGCCGGGGACTTCGGCGGCTTCTCGGACATCCTCTCCGGCATCTTCAACACGACCGGCGGGCGCGGCTCGCGCACGCGGCCGGCCGCCGAGCGCGGCCGCGACCTCGAGACGACCGTCTCGCTCTCCTTCGACCAGGCGGTCGAGGGCGCGCAGGTGCCGGTCGCCGTCTCCACGCACGCGGCGTGCCCGACCTGCCGCGGCACGGGGGCCCAGCCGGGCACCAGCCCGATCGTCTGCCCGGTGTGCCAGGGCCGCGGCGTCGAGTCCGAGGGCCAGGGCCTGTTCTCGATCACGCGGCCGTGCCACCAGTGCGGTGGCTCGGGCACGGTGATCGAGCACCCCTGCGCGACCTGCCAGGGCCAGGGCCGCATCCGCGAGCTCAAGAAGTACAAGGTCAAGATCCCCGCCGGGGTCAAGGACGGCTCGCGCATCCGCCTCGCCGGCAAGGGCGAGGCCGGCCTGCGCGGCGGCCCGCCGGGCGACCTCTACGTCGTCTGTCGCGTGGACGAGTCGCCGATCTTCCGCCGCAAGGGCGACAACTTCGAGGTCGAGGTCCCGATCTCGGTCACCGAGGCGATCCGCGGCGCCGACGTCGAGGTCCCGACGCTGCACGGGACGAAGAAGCTGCGCGTCCCCGGCGGCACCAAGCACGGCACCGTCCAGCGCCTGCGCGGCGAGGGCCCGCCGGCGCTCGGCGCGCGCGGCCGGGGGGACATCCACTACCGCTTCGTGATCGACGTCCCCAAGGACCTCTCGCCCGAGCAGGAGGAGGCGCTCGAGGGCCTCAACAAGGTCATGAACGGCGACCCGCGCGAAGGTCTGCTGCGCGACGCGAAGAAGGCGGCGTCGACATGAGGCGCCTGACCCACGACCAGGGCGTGTTCATGATCTCCGTCGCCGCCGAGCTGGCGGCGATGCACCCGCAGACGCTGCGGATGTACGAGGCGCGCGGGCTGATCACCCCGAAGCGCTCGCCGAAGGGCACGCGCCTGTACTCCCAGCGCGACGTCGACCGCCTGCGCCGGATCCAGGAGCTGACCTGCGAGCTCGGCATGAACCTCGCCGGCGTCGAGCGCGTCTTCGAGCTCGAGGACCAGCTCGAGCGCATGAGCAGGCGCCTGCGCGCGTTCGAGGAGCGCGCCGAGGGCCTGCGGGCCGAGATGGAGGCCGAGCTCGAGGCCGTCCGCCGGTCCTTCCGCGCCGAGCTCGTGCGCTACGAGGCGCCGGGGATGGCGCTCGTGCCGGTCCGGCGCGTCGGCCGCGGCCGCTGACGCCGCTTCGGCGCGGGCAGCATCCGCACCACGAGCAGGTACAGGATCGGGGCGCCCGTGAGGGCCATCGCCCAGCGCAGCCACGGCTCGCCCGCATCCGTGCCCGCGCCCAGCGTGTGGACGACCGCGAGGGCGTAGACCAGGATCGTCGCGCGGTGCAGCTTGCGCCACAGCTTCGCCCCGACGCGGCGGCGCGCGTAGAACGACAGGCCGAGCGCGGCGGCGAGGTACCCGCCGACGATGCCCAGGCCGGTGAAGGCCGGCTTGTAGTCCATCGCGAACGGCACAGCGACGCCGATCGGGCCGGGATGCAGCCACGCATCGCCGAGCAGCGTGATGCCATGGACGGCGATCGCGATCAGCCCCGCCAGCGCCGCGTGCTCGTGCAGCGCCATCAGCTTCCGGGCCAGCCCGGGTCTCCGCAGCGCGCGGCCGGCCATCGCCAGGCCGACGCCGACGGAGAGCGTGATCAGCGCGAGGGCGACGAGGCCGGACGCGCGCGAGGCCAGCCACCAGCCGTAGTCCATCGGGTCGCGACTCATGCGGCGAGCCTCACTCGAGCGCGCAGGCCCACCCGCTCGACCTTCCCGGAGTCGTCGACGAGGATGCCGCCGCCGGCGGCCAGCACCCGCCGCGCTCCCTCGGGGCCGGACAGGACCGCGGCCTTCGCCAGTGCCTCCGCCTCGAGCGCGGTCGGGGCGAGCGCGGTCGCGGCGATCAGGCCGGTCCACGCCGGCTCGCCGGTCGACGGGTCGATCAGATGGTGCGCGTAGGACCCGTCGGGCCGCTGCCACACGCGCCGGTCGAGCCCGGAGGTGGCGACCGCGCCGTCGGTCACGCGCAGCGTCTCCGCCGTGCCGCGGACGCCGACGTCGTGCGCGCCGCCGAGCCGCACGTCGCCGCCGCAGTCGACGGCGAAGCGGCCGTGGGGAGCGAGCCGGCGGGCGGCCCAGTCGGCGGCGAGGCCCTTGGCGCTGCCGCCGAGGTCGAGTCCCAGCCCGGGCGGGCGCGCGATCGTGCCGGCCGCGTGATCGACGTGGACGTCGCGCCACGCATGCCCGGGTGAGGCGGCGCGGCGCGGTGGCGCGGCGCGCAGCGCCGCTCGCAGCGGGGCCGGCTCGACGCCGACGCGCGACGTCGCGTAGCCCGCGTGCTCGAGCGCGCCGAGCAGCGTCGGATCGGCCAGGCCGCCCGTCCGCCGCGCGCCGAGGAGCGCGGCGGCGACCGCGTGGCGCAGCAGCGGCGAGGCCGGGACGACGGGCCGGGGGTCGGTGTTCAGGGCGCTCAGCTCGCTGCCCGGCGCAAACCGGGTCAGCCGGGCGGCGAGCTCGGCGATGCCGTCGCGGACGGCGCCCAGCGGCGCCCCCTCGGGCGCGAGCAGGCGCACGGTCGTCCCCATCGAGGGGAAGCTGAGCTCGTTCACGACGTGCCCGTGGTCACGGGGGCGGGTGCCGCCGGGGCCGGCGCGGGACGGGCGGGAGCAGGACGCGCGGGAGCGGCCGCGGCCACCGGCGCGGGAGCCGGCGCGACGGCCGCCGGCGGGGGCGAGCTGACCGCAGGAGCGCCGCTGGGGGCGGCCGCGACGGGCCGGCGCCGCGGCCGCGGAGCCGGGTCGGTGATGATGATGCGCCGCAGGACGACCCGGCGGACGATGACGCGCCGCTGCGCCACGTCCGGGACCGGCGTCGCGGGTCCGAGCGCCGGGTCCTCGCCGGCGCGGACCCGGCCGGCGAGCGCCGCGAGCAGCACGAGGAACAGCGCGAGCGATCCGAGGACCACCGCCATCCCGCCGGCCCGGCGCGCTGCGGCGCGGGCCGGCGCGGGATGCGCGCGGTCAGTCATCGCTGCCGTGGTTCTCGACCTCGTCGTGCCCGCCGGTCGCGCCGCCGTGGTCGTCGGACCCGCGATCGTCGCTGCCGCGACCGCCGTGGTCGTCGGACGCGGGGTCGTCGCTGCCGCGGCTGCGGCCGGCGTCAGGGGTGACGGCGGGGGCCACCGCCGCGGGAGCGGGGCGCGTCGCGATCGGCGTCGCGACCGGGCGGGCGGCGACCGGTCGGGCCGCGACGGGCGAGCGGCCGGAGCCGGCCGCGCTCGCGGTCGAGTGGTGCCCGCGGGCACGCTTGGCGCGCCGGTGGACGGTCTCGCGGATGATCTCCGTGCGCACCTCCGCGGCCGGTTGCGTGACGGCCGACGCGGGGGCGGCGGACGGGCTGCGCTGCTCGGGCCCGCCAGAGGCGAGCGCGACGGTGGCAAGGGCGCCGAGGGCGACCACGGTCACCCCGGCGGCGATCTTGTGGCGTGATGTGTTCATGGCGAGCAGGATCGACACCTGCCCGCCAAGCGCCGTCCAACGCAGGGTTAAGCCTGGGCAAAGCCGCGCGGGGCTCATCTACATTGCGGCGTGTGGCGATCCCCGAGCGGCCCCGGATCCTGTTCGTCGAGGACGAGCGCTCGATCTCCGAGCCGTTCTCGAAGGCGCTCGCCCGCGAGGGCTTCGAGCCGCACGTCGCCGCGACCGCCGCGACGGCGCTGGAGCTTGCGGAGACGCTTCAGCCCGACCTGATCCTGCTCGACCTCCACCTTCCCGACGGGGACGGGCGCGACGTCTGCCGCGCGATCCGCGCGCGCTCGGGCGTCCCGATCATCATCCTGACCGCGCGCGGCACGGAGACCGACCGCATCGTCGGGCTCGAGCTCGGGGCCGACGACTACGTCGTCACGCGGTTCAGCGGCGCCGAGGTGTTGGCACGCTTCGGCGCGGTCCTGCGCCGCGCGACGCCGCCCCCGGCCTCCGCGGAGCAGCCCGAGCAGCCGATCTCGATCGACGATCTCCACGTCGACCTCGCCGCCCGCCGCGCCTCGCTCGGCGACGAGGAGCTCGCGCTCTCGCGCAAGGAGTTCGACCTGCTCTCCGAGCTCGTGCGCAACGCCGGCCGCGTCGTCACCCGCGAGGCGCTGATGGACCGGGTGTGGGACGAGAACTGGTTCGGCTCCACCAAGACGCTCGACGTGCACGTGCGCTGGCTGCGCGGCAAGCTCGGCGAGACGGCCGACAACGCGCACTACCTCCAGACCGTGCGTGGCGTCGGCTTCCGCTTCCGCGGGCCCGAGGAGCCTTCGCCGTAACCCTTCGCAGCCGCCTGCTCCTGGCCCTCGCCTACGTCCTGCTGCTGGCGATCGTCGCGCTCGAGGTGCCGCTCGCGCTCAACCTGCGCGACCGCGTCGACGCGGAGGTCCGCTCGCAGGCCAGGAGCCAGGCCGAGGTCGTCGCCGCCACCTCGGCCGGGCAGCTGCGCCGCCCGGGGGAGCTGCGCCGCATCGTCACGACCGTGGCGCGGAGCGCCCGCGGCCGCGTCGTGATCGTCGACCGGGCCGGCAGGCTCCTCGCCGATTCGGCGCGCCGGGATGTCCTCGGCGCCGACTACTCGACGCGCCCCGAGATCGCCGCGGCGCTGCGCGGTCGCACGTTCCAGGAGCAGCGCCGCTCGCAGACGCTCGGCGAGGAGATCCTTGCCACCGCGCTGCCGGTGCTGTCCCGCGGCCGGCCCGAGGGCGCGGTGCGCGTGACCCAGAGCGTGGGCGCCGTCAAGCGGGCGACGCGCTCCTCGATCCTGGGACTGATCGCGATCGGGGTCGTCGTGCTGCTGCTCGGGCTCGCCGTCGGGGCGCTGATAGCGCGCCAGATCGCCGGCCCGCTGCGCCGGCTCGACGAGGCCGCCGCGCGCGTCAGCGAGGGCGATCTGTCCGCTCGCGCGAAGGTGGAGGGCTCGGAGGAGCAGCGCCTGCTCGCGACGACGT